>NZ_JANPJP010000131.1:0-56448 GCF_031425575.1 Phenylobacterium sp. | reverse complement strand
CGCCGGTCCCGGCGCCCATCCAGTCGCGGGGCTGGACGACGCTGAGGACGTCGCGGCCATCGCAATCCAGGTGAACCTCGACGCTGGAGCCCATGTCGCGGATGAAGGTGATCCGTCCCGAGACGGTGTTGTCCCCCGCGCCGTTGGCGGCGGTCAGCTGAATGTCCTCGGGGCGGATGGAGAGGGTCGCCAGGCTGGCCGTGGCCGGCTGGGACATGGGGGCGACCTTGAGGGTGTTGGCCCCGAAGCGGACCGTCTCGTGGTCGAGAACCTCCACCGGCAGCAGGTTGGACAGTCCGATGAAGTTGGCCACGAAGGTGTTGGCCGGCGCGCGGTAGATCGACAGCGGGCTGCCGTACTGCTGGATCTTGCCGTCGCCCATCACGGCGATGCTGTCGGCCATGGACATGGCCTCGCGCTGGTCGTGGGTCACCAGGATGGTGGTGATCTGCAGGCGCTTCTGCAGCAGGCGCAGCTCGATCTGCATCTCCTCCCGCAGCTTGGCGTCGAGGGCCGAGAAAGGCTCGTCCAACAGGAAGACCGGCGGCTCCTGGGCGAGCGCCCGGGCGATGGCGACGCGCTGGCGCTGGCCCCCGGAGAGCTGGCTGACCGCCCGCTTCTCCATGCCGGGCAGGCGAACCAGGGTCAGCAGCTCGTCGACCCGGGCCTTGCGCTGCCGGGCGTCCTGCCCCTGGAGGCGCAGGCTGAAGGCGACGTTCTCGCCGACCGAGAGGTGGGGGAAGAGGGCCAGCGACTGGAAGACCATGCCGAACTTGCGGACATTGGCCGGGTGGCGGGTGATGTCGCGGCCGTTGAGCGCGATGGTTCCTTCGCCTGGCGATTCCAGGCCCGCGATCATCCGCATCAGGGTGGTCTTGCCGCAGCCGGAGGGGCCGAGGAAACAGACGAACTCCCCTTGCGGGATCGACAGCGAGACGTCATCGACGGCGAGGTGGGCGCCGAAGGCCTTGGTGACCTTGCTGATCTCAAGTCCGAACATGGCGGGCGCTCCTCAGCTGGAGATCATCTTGGTGAAGTTGGTCGCCATGAAATCGAGGTGCTCAGCGCGCGCCTTGGTGTTGATGGTGATGGGCGGGATGTCGCTGGAGACCTTGTTGAACTCGGCGTCCGTCAGGTCCATCAGCTCACGCTTGATGAGCGGCGGGGCGTTGACCTTCCGCGCGATCAGCTGCTGCGCCTCGGGGGTGCACATGAAGTTTATGAAGGCGTCGGCCTGGGCGACCTTGGTGGACGCCATAGGCTGGCACCAGCAGCCAAAGTCGATCACCGCGCCTTCCTTGGGGAAGATGATGGAGAGCGGCGTGCCGCTGGCCTTCAGGGTGGCGGCGACGTCAGCGAAATAGACGCCGCCCTTCACCTCGCCGTTTTCCAGGGCGGTCTGCATGGTGCCCTCGGAATCCCACCACAGCTTGGTGTTGGGCTTCAGTTCGGCGAGCTTGGCGATCACCTGCAGGATGCCGGCTTCGGTGTTGAGGATTTCGCCGCCGCCGAAATAGGTGGCCGCGGCGATGTCGAAGATCGGGCTGGTGCCGGCGCCGGCCAGGCCCCAGGCGTCGCGATAGGCCGGGTCCCACAGGGTGGTCCAGCTGGTGGGGGCGGTCTTGATCTGGTCGGGATTGACCACCAGGGCTAGGAACCAGCCGAGCGCGCCGACGCCGTCGATACCCTTGGGGCCGGTGGAGACATACTGCGCGGGCAGGTTGCCGAGATTGGTGAGGGGCTTGGCATCGCGGATCCGCCAGAGGCCCGCGTTGCGACCGCGGTTGATGTCGACGGCGGTGGAGATGCAGAGGTCCATCGGGGCGATGCCGGCCTTGTTGGCCTCGATGAGCTGCAGGAGGAACTGGAGACCGGCCGGCTGGGGGATCGACTCGACCTTGATGCCGCTGGCCTTCTCGAAGACGGGGTAGACGTACTTCGACATCGCCTCCTCGAAGTTGCCGCCGTAGCTGGAGACCTTGAGAGTGTCGGCGCCCCCGCCTGACGCCTTGGGGGAGCAGGCCGCCAGGCTCAGCCCGGCCGCTCCCATCAGCAGGCCTCGCCGGTTCAGCAAGCTCGGTCGTCGGCCGTCTTGGTCTGCGTCCATAGCCACGCTCCATTCCTACCCCTCGACAGTCGATCCGCGCCGGAGGGCTGGCAAAGCCTGCCGGGCGTGGCCGCGAGGCCCTGTCCCGATTGCCCTGAACCCGTGCAAGGAAGGGGCGCCCGGCGACTACGTTTCGAGCAGTTCGTACTACTGAGCAGGCGCCGTGCCAGAGACTCCGGTTCGATGAGCAGGCGAGGGCGGCGCGGTCGGCTCAAGCGCGGAAGGATGGCCTCGACACCTGTTCAAGCGAGGCTCCGCCCATGCCCTACGACACCGAAATCGACGCCTCCGACCGGCCGCTGCTGATCGACAATGTCTGGCGCGCCGGCGGGGGCGGCGAGTGGCTGCCGATCCTCAATCCGGTGGACGAGAGCGTGCTCGGCCGGTTCGCCGTGGCGACCACGGCGGATCTCGACGAGGCCCTCGCCAGCGCCCAGGCCGCGTTCCTGAAATGGCGCGACGTCGGGCCCCTGGCCCGCGCCCAGGTCCTGCGGGCCGCCGCCCTCCTGATCCTGGAACGGGCCGATGCGCTGGCCACGGCCCTGACCCGCGAACAGGGCAAGCCCCTGGCCCAGGCGCGCATGGAGATCGAGAGCTGTGCGCGCGCCTTCGACTGGGCCGCCGAGGAGGGCCGTCGCACCTATGGCCGGGTGATCCCCTCCAACACGCCGGGCCTGATGTGGACCACCGGCCGCTTCCCGGTGGGGCCGGTGGCGGCCTTCACCCCCTGGAACTTCCCGGCGTCCCAGGCGGCAGCCAAGATCGGCAGCGCCATCGCCGCGGGCTGCTCGATCATCCTGAAAGGCCCTGAGGACGCCCCTAGCGGTTGCGTCGGTCTGGCCCAGGCCCTGGTGGATGCCGGCCTGCCGCCCGGCGTCCTCACCCTGGTGTTCGGCCGCCCGCCGGAAATCTCCGAGCACCTGATCGCCTCTCCGATCATCCGCAAGGTGTCCTTCACAGGCTCGGTCCCGGTGGGCAAACAACTGGCGGCCCTGGCCGCCGCCCAGATGAAGCCCTGCACCATGGAGCTTGGCGGCCACGCTCCGGTGCTGGTGTTCGGCGACGTCGATCCGGTGGCCTCGGCCAAGAGCCTGATCATGGGCAAGTTCCGCAACGCTGGCCAGGTCTGCATCTCGCCGACCCGTTTCATGATCGCCCAGTCGATCTACGAGCCCTTCGTCGAGGCCTTCGTCGAAGGCGCCAAGGCGCTCGTCGTGGGCGACGGTCTGGACCCCGCCACCGAGATGGGGCCGCTAGCCAATGACCGCCGTCTGGCCTCGGTGGAGGCCTTGGTCACCGACGCGGTGGCCAAGGGCGCGACCCTGCGCACCGGCGGCGAGCGGATCGGCAACACCGGCTACTTCTACCGACCCACGGTGCTGACCGATGTGCCGGAGACCGCGAGGGTCCTGCACGACGAGCCCTTCGGACCCATAGCCGTGATGGCGCCCTTCGCCGACCGGGAGGAGGCCATGGCGCGCGCCAACGCCACGCCCTTCGGACTGGCCGCCTACGCCTTTACGCGCAGCCAGGAGGACGCCGCCTTCGTCGCCTGCCGGTTCGAGAGCGGCATGGTGGGAATCAACACCTTCATGATCGGCGGCGCCGAGGCACCCTTCGGCGGGATCAAGGAAAGCGGCTATGGCCGCGAGGGCGGCATGGAGGGCATCGACGCCTATCTGACCACCAAGGTCGTGGCGCAGATGCCGGCCTAGCGGGCGGCCTCGACCTTGGGGGTGCTGGGGAACTCGTTCACGGCCTTGCGCTTGAACGGGTTCTCCTTGTGGATCGGGAAGTCGATCTTGAGCTCGCCCAGGCAGATCTTCTTGCGCAGGTGCTTGGCACCGTTGACGCTGAAGCCGGCCAGGTGGTCGCCCGCCACGATGCGGTTGTACCTGGCCGGAACCTCGGAGGAGACGAACTGCGGCAGGGGTTCGATCACCGTGTGATAGTCGACGGCGAAGAACAGCGGCATGGAGAAGCGCTCCTTGCCGGTGTTCACCACCCGGTGCTGGGTGGCCTTGAAGCGGCCGTTGGTCCAGCCCTCGATCAGGTCGCCGACATTGACGATGAAGGTGCCGGAGATCGGCGGGGCCGAGACCCATTCGTCGGCGGCGTTCATCACCTGCAGGCCCGGGCCGCCCTGGTGCAGGATGGTGAAGCACTCGAAGTCGGAGTGGGCGCCGATGCCCAGGTTGTCGTTGTCCATCGGCCGGTCGTTGGGTGGATAGTGCAGCAGCCGCAGCTGCGACGGCGGCTTCCTGGTCAGATTGGCGAAGAAGTCCTCGGGCAGGCCGAGCGCCACGGCGAAGGCGTGGAACAGGCTGTCGCCCACCTTCGTCACCGCGTCGTAATAGGACATCACCTCCTCACGGAAGCCAGGGATGAAGTCGGGCCACTGATTGGGCACCAGCATCAGGTTGCCGGCGACGAAGTCCGGGTCGTCTTCCGCAAGCTCGATGGAGACGTCGAAGGCCGCATGCAGGCGCGGCTTGGTCAGGTAGTCGTGGTCGGGATTGGGCTCCACCAGGCGGTACAGTTCCGGGTCGCCGTCCTCGTCCTTGTCGCCGTCCGGGATCCAGCCCCGGGTGCCCGGCGAATTGGAGATGTGGACCTGCTGTTTCAGGTCCTTCGACGAATAGTGGAACTGGCGCGAGAGCTTATAGGTGCGCTCGATCATCGCCTCGGGGACGCCGTGGTTCTTGATGTAGAAGAAGCCCACTGTCTCGCAGGCCCGGCCGATCTCGGCGGCGGTGGCCTCCAGGGCGGCGCGGTCGGTCCCGCGCAGGGCCGATATGTCGATCACGGGGATGGAGGAGAAGGCCAGCAGCTTTGCGCCCATCTCGGCGGTGGCGGGCTCAGCTTCGGCTTGGCGGGTCATCGACTGGGGGCTCATCGCCTGCTCCTGGAACACTGTCCAAAATACCCTAGGCCTCCGCCGCGGTCTGTAACCTCAAGACTGCAGGAAGCCCGGGTTTCTACAGGATCGTAACACGTTTTGCTCAGGTCGTACTCAGCGGGCGCCGTCGTGGCGCCCACGATTTCCAAGCGTCACAAGCAAAAACCCCGACCCAGGCGTTCGGCCTGAGTCGGGGTGGAGAGCTTCGCTAAGGGGTACGGGCCTTAGAAGCTGCGCTCGAAGCGGATGCCGATGCGGCGCGGCGGCAGCACGGTGTAGTAGAAGCCCCGCTGGTAGACGTTGGCCCCGGTGTCGTCGGTCACCACCTGGTTGTAGGCCGGCGTGTTGCGCGCGCCGGTCTTCACGAAGGTGTCGAACAGGTTGTCTGCGTACAGCGTCGCCTTCCACATCTCGGCCTGGTATTCGACCGACAGGTTGTGCACGGCGTAGGCGGGCAGAACGACCCCGCCGCCCTTGTTGCCGGCCCGGGTCAGGACCTCGCCCGCGGCGGTGACACCGTAGCCAAAGGCCAACTGGCCGTCGAACAGGGGCGTCTCGTAACGCGCGAAGAGGCTGCCTTGGTCCTCCGGTGAACCTGGCAGGCGGTCGCCGGCCTCACCCGAAGCGTACTGCAGGGTGCCCTGGAAGCCCGGCGGGGTGATGAACGGGATCAGGTTCGGCGTCGTTTCGGTGAACTCCGTCTCGTTGTGCATGTAGCTGCCGCGTAGGGTGAAGCCCTCGAACAGGTCGGCGGCGAAGTTGAGCTCGATCCCCTTGGACTCCGCATCTCCGCCGTTGATCGTGATCGGCTGCAGGCCGTTGGCGGTCGCCGAGTCGACCTGCGGCTTCTTCCACTGAATATAGTAGAGCGCCCCGTTGAGCGTCAGGCGCTTGTCGAACCACTGGCTGTGGAGTCCCAGCTCGTAGTTCAGCGTCTTGTCCGGCAGGTACTCCGTCTCGTTGGGAAGGGCGCAGACGATCTGGTTGGTGGGGAGCGGGGTGGGGCAGGCGCCCACGCCGTTGTCGCTGCCGATCCGGTAGCCTTCGCTGACGGTGAAATAGGTCATCACGTCGTCGCTGAACTTGTACGAGGTGTTGAACTTGAACAGCCAGCCCTTGTCCTTCTGGCTCACCGTCGAATAGTTGATGACGAAGGCGTCGACCGGGGTGCGGCCGCCGACCGTGGTGTTGTACAGCGGCAGATCCGTGCCGCTCTCGACCTCCAGGTCGTAGGTGTAGTAACGGCCGCCGAGGGTGACCTGCCATGCGTCGGTGAACTCGTAGCTGACCTCACCGAAGCCAGCCGACTCGGTGAGCTTGCGGTTGGTGACGCTGTAATATTCCACCGAGTCCGGCCGCAGGGGGCCGGTGGCGAAGACCGACTTCAGATAGGCGTCATAGAAGGGGGTGAACTCCTTGCTGAACCCATCCTCGGTCTTGCTGTTGTAGTAGGCCCCGACGATCCAGCTGAGGGCGGACTCGCTCTTGGAGACCAGGCGCAGCTCCTGGGTGAAGGCCTTGTCGTCCGACTGCTCATTGGTGAAGGCCGTGAAGCTCGGGAAAGCTTCGTAGCTGTACTCCAGGCCGATCAGCAGGTCGGTCTGATCGCGACGCCCGTCGTCCTTGTACTTGGAGAGGCCGGTCGCCGAGGTGAGATCGGCGAAGCCGAGATCGAAGGTCCCTTCCAGGGCCAGCAGCTGGTTGGTCACCTCGTTGGGCTCGGTGACCCGCAGCACCGACTCCCACTTGTCCACCGGGACCGGGAAGCTGGTGACGCCGCTGCCGCTCACCTGGCGGCCGCCGACCTTGGCGTTCTGGTAGTAGTAGGTGAGGTTCAGGTCGATGGCGTCGGTAGGCGTCCATCGCAGGCCCAGCCTCCCGGAGACCGTCTCCTCGGTGTTCACGTCCTTGCGTCCGTGCAGGTTGTTGCGGACGGCGGTGGGGTTGGTGAAGTCAGGATCTGGATCGGAGATTCCGACCTGGCTGACCGCGAAGGGCTGGTCGATGAAGCCCTGGTCGTCGAGGAAGTCCACCGAGGCGCGGATCGCGAAGGTGTCCCCCAGCGGGGCGTTGAGGGTGAAGCCGACGTCGATGCTGGGGTTGGAGCCGTGGGCGTACCCGTAGGTGTCACCCCGGACGCTGCCCTCCCAGACACCCAGCCGGGGCTTGGTGGGAATGTAGCGAATGGCGCCGCCGAGGGTGCCCGCCCCATAGAGCGTGCCTTGCGGGCCAAGCAGGAATTCGACCCGCTCGATGTCGTTCAGCTTGAGGTCCACGAATAGCGGGATGTCGCCCACATAGGTGGCGACCGTGCCGCCGCCGTCGTTGTTGCCGTCGTTGGAGCCCAGGGCTGTGGCGTTCAGGCCGCGCACGATGATGTTGTTGCCCTGGCGGGCGCCCTGGTCGACGATGAAGATGCCGGGCACGAAGCGGGTGATCTCGGCCAGGTTGTCGAAGCCCTGTTGCTTGATCTCCTCGCCGCCCACAGCGGCGATGTTCACCGGCGTGTCCTGGATCGTGGTGTCGCGGCGGGTCGCGGTGACGATCAGTTCGGAAACGCTGGCCGCGTCGCCGGCGTCGGCGGCGAAGGCGGCCTGGGGCGCGAGCGCCACAAGGGGTAGGGCCAGCGCGCTGATCGAGCTCAGCAGTGCGGTTCGAGATATCGATCTTAGGAACATATTCCCCTCCATCTACAGATTGAGGAGAGGCTCGGTTGACGACAGCGGTCGTCTCAAGTGCAATGTTGCGGTGCAGCGTGGTTATGCACATTCTGGACAAAACGTATGCGCTCAGCGCATGGAAAGAGGGCGTGCGACGTGGCTGAAATGCCCGGTCTGCTGGATTTGGCCGAGGGGCAGATGGCCAGGGGCGCCTATGAGCAGGCGCACAAACTCTGTCTTTCCGCGCTTGGCGAGAACGCCGGCGACGGCCGCGCCTGGTTCCTGCTGGGGGTGATCGCCGCCGATCACGACAACCCGCTTCGGGCCGTCGAACTGTTCGCCAAGGCCGTGGATCTGGCGCCCGGCGCGGCCCGGCACCACGCCTATCTGGCTCGCACCCTCATCGCCCTCAACCGACGCCCTGAGGCCCTTGAGGCGGCCGAGCAGGCGGTGGCCCTGGCCCCGACGGACGCCCTGACCCTGGACACCATCGGGGTGGTCTTCACCCGGACCGGCGACCATGCCCGGGCGCTGCCGTTCTTCGAGGCCGCCGTGGCCACGACGCCGGGCAATGCGAGCTTCCTCTACAATCTGGCGGCGTCGCGCCAGTTCGCCGGTGACTTCCAGGGCGCCGAGAGCGCCTATGCACGAGCCCTATCCCTGGCGCCGGACCTCTACCGAGCCTGGTCCTCCCGGGTGCAGCTTGCCCGCCAGACGCGCGAGCGCAATTTCGCGAGCGAGCTCGAGGCTCTCTTCGATCAAGGCTCGCCCGATCCGGACCGCGCCCTGCACCTTGGCCATGCCCTGGCCAAGACCCACGAGGATCTCGGCGATCACCCTGCATCGCTGGAGTGGCTGAAGAAGGCCAAGGCGGCCAAGCGTCGGGTCATCGGCTACAGGCCTGATCACGACGCCGCCCTGTTCGAGGCCGCCGCCCGGACTTCCATCGCGGGGGCGGAGGCCGAGGGCGACCTGTCGCCGGAACCGATCTTCGTGGTGGGCCTGCCCCGCAGCGGCACCACCCTGATCGACCGCATCCTCTCCAGCCACCGCGATGTCACCTCGGCGGGCGAGCTCAGCAACTTTGCTTTGCTGCTGAAGCGGGCGGCCGGCACGCCGTCCAACCTGGTGATGGATGTCGAGACCTTCCAGGCGACCGGCGGGGTCGACATGGCCCGCCTGGGCGCCGACTACGTGGCCAGCACCCGGCCGATGACGGGCGGCACGCCGCGCTTCACCGACAAGATGCCCCTCAACATCCTCTATGCCGGACTGATCCACGGGGCCCTGCCCAACGCGCGCATCGTCTGCCTGCGCCGCGATCCGATGGACGTCTGCCTGTCGAACTTCCGGCAGCTCTTCGCCACCACCTTCTCCTACTACAACTACGCCTTCGATCTGGAGGACGTGGCCCGGTACTATGTCGGCTTCGACCGCCTGGTGGCCCACTGGCGAGAGGTGTTGCCGGCCGACCGCTTCACCGAGATCGCCTATGAGGACGTCGTCGCCGACCAGGAGGCGCAGACCCGGCGGCTGCTGGCGTTCTGCGGATTGACCTGGGACTCGCGCTGCCTGTCCTTCCATGAAAACGCCGCCCCGGTTGCGACCGCCAGTTCGGTCCAGGTGCGCCAGCCGCTCTACGCCTCGTCGGTGGGCCGCTGGCGGCGCTACGGCGAGGGCCTGGCGCCGATGCGCGCCATCCTGGAAGAGGCCGGCCTGGTGGGAGACGCCCCGTGAGCCTGCCCATCGCTGAGCGCTGGTTCGAGCGCCGGGACCTGGGCGCCGACCTGACCCTGATCTGTGAGCCTCACGTCCACCCTTTGCTCCGCTGCAACATCTGGCGGCGGCGGGGCCGGGACGCCGACCTGCTGGTGGACACCGGCATGGGGATCACCAGCCTGCGGGCCGCGGGCGCCGACCTGTTCGAGACGTCGCTGCTGGCCGTAGCCACCCATGCCCACGGCGACCATGTCGGCGGCCTGCACGAGTTCGAATGCCGTCTGTGCCATGGCGCGGAGGCCGACGCCCTGAGCCAGGGCCGCGACTCCTACTCCCTCGACCTGGCCGACTTCAGCCCGGACGCCCAGGCTTGGCTGGCCAAGGCCGGCTATGACATCTCCGACGGTCTGCTCACCGCCATCCCGCATCCGGGCTACCGTCCCGCCGCCCACGTTCTGAAGGGCTGCGAGCCGACCCGCATCCTGGCCGAGGGCGATGTGGTGGACCTGGGGGACCGGGCCTTCGAGGTGCTGCACCTGCCGGGCCACTCGCCGGGCAGTATCGGCCTGTGGGAGGCTGCGACCGGCACGCTGTTTTCCGGCGACGCCATCTATGACGGCCCACTGCTGGACGAAATCGCAGGTGCGGACATCCCGGCCTATCGTGCGACCATGGAGCGGCTGCTCCTTCTGCCGGTCCAGGTAGTGCATGGCGGCCATGACGACAGCTTTGGCGCGGAGCGCTTGCGCGAGATCGCCCTGGCCTACCTCCACCGGACCGGCGCTTAGTCGCCCCGCGTACTACCCTGGTGTGTGGTCAAGCGGGGTTGCCCGGACCCAGGGATGCAGCGCCTTGCCAGATGGTTAATGAATTCTTTACGGTCAGGCTCCGCCCTTTGAGGCCATGGTTTTCCAAGGTCCGCAGCCGGCGCGAACACGGTCTCGTTTCCATCTGGGGGTTGTCTTGAAGTACATACTAATCGCTGGCGTGGGTGCGCTTCTGATGTCCGCCGGCAACGCTGGCGCGCAAGACCGCTACGGCTATAACCGGCCGCAGATGGTTCGGGATTGCCCCGATGAGTCCTATCACCGTCCCCAGGATGGGTGTCTCTGCGACAAGGAAGCCGTCTTCTACCGCCCGACCGGGCCGTGGGCCGACATCCGTGTCCAGAGCCCTGGCGTCCGCGTCTATGGCCGTCCGGTCTATGTCGCCTCGGGCCGTATCGATATCCAAGGCCCGCCGGTCTATGTCGACGCGCCACCGGTGCGCATCGCCGCGCCGCAGATCTATCTGCATCGGCCCCAGGTCTATGTCCGCCCGTCGGAGGTCACCGTGGAGCCGCCGCAAATCCACTATTCGGGTTGCGAGGACGGCAAGAGCTGCCCGCCGGCGAGTGGTGGGCCGGGCCACTGAAGCCCTAAGCTTTTGAATTGGAGCCCCGTTTTAGCCGGTCTGATGGACGCGATCAGATCGGAAAAGGCTCCAGGCACAAAAGGCCTCAAAGCACATGGGCCGAGCGTGAGCTCGGCCCATTGTCGTGTCTAGGGTGCGCAGAATTCCCGTGCTTCACGCGCCAGGGTTATGTCGCCCGCCACCAGAGCGGTCTTCACCGCCTCGGGGCACCTATTCTCACTCAGCAGACGGGTGACCTGGGTCCGCAGGGCGGCGCTGGCTGTCGCGGCGTCCTTCAGCCTGCGGGCTTCCCGGCGGTCCTTGGGCAGGCAGAGCGACATCCAGCCCGCATCGGCGCAGTTGGCGATCAGCCGCGCCCGTCTCGTCGCCTCCAGATTGTTCGGCGTGACAGGCTGTGGAGCCCCCGCCGGGGTCTGAACGGTCGGGGTCGGGGTCAGGGTGACGGTTGGCGGCGGCGCATTGGCGGCGCCCAGCAGGGTGATGGCGGGGATGGTGTAATGGCAGACCCAGCCGCCAGGCGTCATTTCACAGGCCTGCAGCGTCGCATGCTCGCCCTCGGGGGGCGTGGCCCCAGCAAGGGCCAGCAAGAGCGAAATCATGACCATCTGCGTCCGCTGCGTCCGTCTGGGTTCACCATAACCGAAGCTGGCCCGTGCCCAAAGGTCGGTCAGGCCGTCGCCAGATAGACGAAGCGGGCGATGAACAGGGCGGCCAGGAACAGCGGGCCCGTGACGATTGCGGTCAGTCCCGTGCAGCGGCTGGCCGAGCCGCCGCCCTAGTTGGCGTCGAGTCGGTCAGTGATGGCCCAGAGCCCGTCGACGACGGATTTCAGCTGGGCGGCGTCCTTGTCGTCCTTGCTCCAGATCAAGCGCAGGGCGTTGACGTGGACGCCGATCGAGCTCCAGTCCTGGCGGTCCTTGGTCCGCAGGCGGTCCGTAAGTTCGCACAGGCTGTAGGAGGCGTCGCACAGGGTGCGCATGTCGAACATGCCCGCGATGTCGAGGACGATGGCGCTCTCGACATAGATGTCGTCGGCCGAGGCGGTCTTCTCGGCGACCATGGCCTCCATGCGGCCGATGGTGACCCCCAGCGACTTCTTGGCGTCGCCGGCCTGGGCGGCCAGTTCGCGGCGTGCGCGCTGGGTGGCGATGTCGGCGGTCATGCCACCGGGCTTGGCCAACTGCTGCGACAGGCGGTTCTGGACCTTGATGAACTCGGTCTTGCTCAAATTTGCACCCGTGCAGGCTTCATAAGCATGTCGACTTCGTTCTGATCCATGTTGGGATCGGTGGCGGCGCCGACGTGGGTGGACAGATCGTCCTTGCGGCGGCCCTTAGTTCCAAGGGGAGGGCCGAGGTTCTTAAAGCGGCGGTCAGGACCGACATAGTTCTCGGCCTTGACCATCTGGCGTTCGTCCCGGGCCACCCAGAAGATTCGCTGCAGCAGGATCTCGGGCGTGAACGGCCGGGTGAGGATGAAGTTGGCCCCGGAATCGCGGCTCTTCTCCACCATGCTGCGCGGCGCGTGGCCGGTCAGCATGATGACGGGGGTGAAGATGAGTTCGGGCGGCGCATCCCTGCGAAGCCAGCGAACGAAGTCGTAGCCGTCCATGTCGGGCATCTGGGCGTCCGTGATGATCAGGTCGAGTTCCTGACTTTTCACGTAGTGCATGGCCTCGGCGCCCGACCCGCACTTGAACTGCTTGCGCACCCCGAACCCACGGACCATCGCGCTCAGGGCCTCCAGCGCCTGCGGATTATCATCCACCAGCAGCACGACCGAGCGATCGAGGTTGATCCGGATGTTGGGGTCTAGGGCCATGGCGATCGGGGGTTTCGCGTTGGGGCTTAGAACAGGTCGAGGTCGCCGGACTCGGCGGCGGTGAGGCTCTCTGCCTCACGCGTCACCTGGGCCAGGCGCTGGGCGAGGTCGCCGAGGGTCACCCCGGCGATGGCGTCGGAGAGATCATAGGCGTCCCCGCTCTGAGCCTGGGTCGACAGGCGCCGCGTGAAGGTGGCGAGCGCCGCCAGGTGCTGGGTCAGGACATCGACGGTCTGGGCCTCGTGCAGGGCGATCTCCAGGGTCTCGCCGCGGCTGGCGCGGACAAGTTGGGTGACCAGCATCTCCAGCCGGTCGCAAAGCGCGCCGGCGTGTTCCAACTCGTCGGCCAGGGAGGCGAGAACCCGCGGGGTCTGGGCGGCGGAATGGCTCATCAGAACAGCTCCAGGTCCCCGTCGTCCTCGACCACCGGAACGGGTTTCGGCGGCGTCTTCAGGCGCGCCACTTCGTTGGTGTCGGTGACGGTGCGTTGCTGCGCGCGGCCGGTGGTCGGCCAGTACTGGACCCGCCGGGCGCCGAAGCCCCCGAGGCTGCCGCCCACCACCGGAATGCCTTCGTCGCGCAGGAATTTCTCGGCGAAGGCGGCGTTGGAGGCGCCTACGTCGGACAGGCCGCCGAACATGCGGGCCCCGCCAAACAGCTTGGCTTCCATGCGTTCACGGCGGCCGCCGTTGCGCAGCAGCTCGTTGATCAACAGTTCCATAGCGAAGGCGCCGTAGCGGCGGCCTTCGTCCAGGCCCTCGGCCTTCCCCTCGGGCAGCAGGAAATGGTTCATGCCGCCGAACCCGACCTCGGTGTCACGCAGGCAGACGGCCACGCACGAGCCGAGAATCGTCGTCAGCATGACGTCCGGGTCAGAGGAGACGTGATGCTCCCCCTGGACGACATGGACCCGCTTGCCGGGACGATTCGAGACGTTCTCAACGATCATGAAAGGGGCCCAAACACCGCTTCGATTTTTTCTTTTAGGGTCTGCGTCGTGAACGGTTTGACCAGATAATTATTGACGCCGAATTGAACCGCGCGCTGAACCAGCTCGCGATCGGCGCGGCCGGTCAGCATGATCACAGCCACCTTCGAGGTGGGGCCGTGGGCGCGGATGGCGCGCAGCAGGCCCAAGCCATCCAGCTTGGGCATGTTGAAGTCGGTGATCACCAGGTTCACCGGCAGGCTCAGCATGGCGCGCAGGGCTTCTTCGCCGTCGGGCGCTTCCCGCGTCTGGGTGATCCCAAGCGCGTGCAGGCTGGTGCGGATCAGCGACCGCATGGTCTGCTGGTCGTCGACGATGAGGGTTTTCAGGGCGGACGCGGCAGGCATCACACGCTCCTTTGAGACTCGGCCGTGGCCGAGCAGACATTGAGAATGGCCGGGCCCATGCGCGACAGGCCGACCTGCTTTTCCACCGCTCCGGTCTCGAAGGCCGCCTTGGGCATGCCATAGACCACGCAGCTGGACTCGTCTTGACCGAGGGTCCGGGCGCCGGCTTTGCGCATGGCCGCCAGGCCTGCGGCGCCATCGCGCCCCATGCCGGTCAGGATCACGCCGACGGAGGGACGGTTCAGCTTGGCGACCGACTCAAACAGCACATCAACCGACGGCCGGTGACCGTTCACGGGGTCGGACTCCCGCAGACGGCAAACCGGGTGGGCTGAGGAGACCACCTCCAGGTGGGCCACGCCGCCGGGGGCGACATAGACGTGGCCCGGCATCAGCCGCGCCCCGTCATGGGCCTCGGCGACGGTGGCGCCGGAGATGCGGTTCAGGCGCTCGGCGAAGCTCTTGGTGAAGGTCGCCGGCATGTGCTGGGTGATCACCGTCGGCGGGCAGGTGTCGGGGAAGTTGGCCAGGATGGTCATCAGGGCCTCGACGCCACCGGTGGAGGAGCCGATCGCCAGGATCAGCTCCCCGGCCGCGGCGTAGTTCTTCTCGCGCTCCACCGGGGCGACGGGACCGGAATAGGGCCGCACCCGGGCGCGGGCCGCGGCTTTCACCTTTTCCGGAAGGTCGGCGAAGGCCTCATGCGGGGAGACGCCATCACCGGGCACCGGCTTGCCGACGCAGTCAACGGCGCCGAGCTCCAGGGCCTCGATGGTGATCTCGGCGCCCTTCTGGGTCAGGGTCGAGACCATGACCACCGGCGTCGGGCGCAGGCGCATGATCTTTTCCAGGAACTCGATGCCGTTCATGTGCGGCATCTCGACGTCCAGGGTGACCACGTCGGGATTGAGCTTCTTGATCTGCTCGCGGGCTTCCAGCGGATCGTTGGCGAAGCCGAGGACCTCGATGTCCGGGTCGCGCTTCAGGGCCGCCGCGATCAGGCCGCGCATGGTCGCCGAGTCGTCGACGACGAGAACTCCAACGCTCATCGGCCGCTCCTCAAGGAATAGGTGGTGAGACCGGTGGTTTCGAAGATGTTTGTGGCGGCGCCGGTCACCCGCTCGGAGTGGCCGATGTAAAGAGTGCCGCCCGGGTTCAGCATAGGGGCGAAGCGGCTCCAGACGCGTTCCTGGGTCGGCTCGTCGAAATAGATCACGACGTTGCGGCAGAAGATGGCGTCGAACTTGCCCTTCATCGGCCAGTCGCCGATCAGGTTCAGCTCCCGGAAGGCCACCAGGGCGCGTAGCTCGTCAGCCACTTCCCAGCGGCTGTCCTGGCCGCCGGAGGTGGGTTTCTTGAACCAGCGGCGACGCAGCTCGACCGGAACCGGGGCCACGGCGTCCTCGCGGTAGATGCCGGCCTTGCCCTCGGAGACCATGTTGGGGTCGATGTCGGTGGCCAGGATCTTGACGTCCAGATTGGCGGCTTCCGGCAGGGCCGAGAGCACCGTGATGGCCATGGAATAGGGCTCCTGGCCATTGGAGCAGGCGGCCGACCAAAGGCGGATCTTGCCGCCCTTACGGGCGCGGTCCACCAGGGGCGGCAAGACCACGTCGCGCAGGTGGTCGAAATGGTGCGGCTCGCGGAAATAGCGAGTCACGTTGGTGGTGAGCGCGGCCATCATGGCCTGGCGTTCGTCCACCTCGCGGGCGTCCTCCACCAGGGCGCAATACTCCCGGAACGAGCGCAGGCCGAGCGAGCGCAGGCGCTTGGCGAGACGCGAATAGACCAGGGCCGCCTTGCCCTCGGCCAGGGCGATGCCGGCGTGGGAGTGCAGAATCTGGGCGATCTGCTGGAAGTCATCGTTGGTGAAGAGAAACTCGCCCTCCACGAGGGCTCCGTTCTTGCTCGGGAAGCTGCTCATGCGGCCTCCGCTTCGATTTCCGGCAGGACGCGGTCCAGCGAGATCAGGCTGACCATGCGGCCCTCAATGGCGAACAGGCCCTTCACGAAGGTCTTCACCTGGTCGCAGGCGACGTCCGGGGTGGGCTGCACCATGTCCTCGGTGACATTGATGATGTCGCTGACAGCTTCCACCAGCAGGCCCAGGGTCCGGTGGCCCTGGTTGACCACCATGATCACGTGGCGGGCGCTGGGTTCAGCCGTGGTCAGGCCCAGGCGCGCGCCCAGATCGACGATCGGCAGGACGGCGCCGCGCAGGTTGATGACGCCCTTCATGTAGGCCGGGGTGCGTGGCAGGGGGGTGGCGGTCGTCCAACCGCGGATCTCCCGCACCTGCATGATGTCGACGCAGAATTCCTGGTCGCCGATCCGAAAGGCGATGAGCTCACGCGAGGGGCTGGTGGAGGTGGTGAGGGGCGCGGTCATACTCAGCTGGCCATTCGCTTTTCACTGGGACGCGCCGCCGGCTTGCGGCGCTGCGTGGTCACAAGGGCGTCGACGTCGAGAATCAGGGCGACGCGGCCGTCACCCAGGATGGTCGCGGCGGCTACGCCGTCGATCTGCTGGTAGTTGGCTTCCAGGCTCTTGATGACGACCTGGCGCTGACCCTGGATGGCTTCCACCAGCAGGGCGGCCTTGCCGCCGCCTTCGCTCTCCACCAGGACCGCCACGCCGGAGGCGGGGTCGATGGCGGTTTCGCGGAAGCCGAGGGCCACGCCCACGTCGATCAGGGGCACGAAGATGTCGCGGATGCGGATCACCGCGTCCTTGCCGCCGATGTAGTGCACGTCTTCGGTGCGGGGTGTCAGGCTTTCGACGATCGCCGAGAGCGGCGCCACCAGAGTCTGTTCCGCCGCGGTCACCACCATGCCGTCCAGGACCGCCAGGGTCAGGGGCAGGGACATAGTGAACTTCGAGCCCTTGCCGGGCTCCGACGAGATGGAGATGCGTCCGCCAAGGCCCTGGATGGAGCGGCGGACCACGTCCATACCGACGCCGCGGCCGGAGATGTCGGAGATCACCTCGGCGGTGGAGAAGCCGGGCAGGAAGATCAGGTTGTCGATCTCCTCGTCCGACAGCACCTGGTCCTCGGTGATCAGCCCGCGGTCGACGGCGATGCCGCGGACGCGGGGCCGGTTGATGCCGCGACCGTCGTCCTGCAGCTCGATGACGATGCGACCGCCGCGGTGCAGGGCGCGCAGGCGCACCAGACCCTCAGCGGGTTTGCCGGCGGCGGCGCGTCCCTCAGGATCTTCGAGCCCGTGGTCGATGGCGTTGCGCAGCATGTGGGTGATCGGGTCGGCCAGGCGCTCGATCACGGTCTTGTCGACCTCGGTGCCCTCGCCTTCCATCACTAGCTTGACGCGTTTGCCGGTCATGTCGGCCACTTCGCGGGCTAGTCGCGGCATCCGTTGGAACACCGACTTCACGGGCTGGGCGCGGATCGCCATGACGCTGTCCTGGATTTCCCGGGTCAGCAGTTCCAGGTCCTCAAGACCCAGGGCGACGTTGGAGGACCGCGCCAGGCCGCTCTCCAGGACCCGCTGCGACAGCATGGCCTGCTGGATGACCAACTCGCCGACGGCGTTGATCAGGCGGTCGACCCGGTCCAGGTCGACGCGGATGGTGACGCTCGCCGCAGCCGCGGGCGCGGCGTTGGCCGCAGCAGCCGCCGCGGCGGCCGGCGGGGGGGCGACAGGGGCCGGGCGGGCGGGCTTGGGAGCGGGCGCCGGCGCCACGCTCTGGGCGCGGGCGATCAGAGCGGCCACGTCTTCGGCGGGAGCCTCCACGGGCGTCTCGGCGACGATTTCGGGAGTGGCTTCCGGTTCGGCCGGGGCCTCACCGCCGCCCACACGGGCCAGCAGGGCGGCGATATCCAGATCGGCGGTGGCCGAGGCCGCGGCGGCGCGGTCGTCGTCGCTCAGGCCGTCATCGGCGGCTTGCGGCGCGGTGGCAGAGGGCTCGGCCCCGTCGCGGGTGATGATCAGGTTGCAGTCGTCCTCGACGAATTCGAACACCTCGCGGATCGAGGCTTCGTCGGAGTCCGTGAACAGCTGAATGCGCCAGCTCACATAGGCCTGCTCGGCGGCGAGCTGGTCCAGGGGCGGCAGGGCCTCGTCGATCAGGGTGACGCGGGTCTCGCCTAGGCGGGCCAGCTCGCGCAGCACCAGGCCGGCCTCGTTGGCCTTGGCGTACATCTCCGACTTCGGAGAGAATTCGATCATCCAGGACGCCAGGCTGTCGCCTTGCGCCTCAGCGACCGGAAGCTCGGCTTGGGCCTCGGCGTTTTGGGCGTCGAGATCGATGAAGCCGCCCGGGGCCTCGTCGCCCTCGATGCTGAGGGTGAGGGGTACGAAGCCGAAGTCTTCGTCGCCGCCGCCGCCCAGGTCGTCCTCTTCGTCTTCGCCGCCGATCAGGCCGCGCAGTTCGCTGTAGGCGCCTTGCGAGCGACCTTCTTCCACCTTGCCGCCGTCGCGGGCGGCGGCCACATGGTCGGCCAGAACGTCGAAGGACCGCAGCAGGGTCTTGGCGACGTCGTCTGTCAGCTCCATCTTGCCGGAGCGGATCTCGTCCATCACCGTTTCGAAGACGTGGGCGAACCGGATCAGGTCCTCCAGCCCGAAAGCTCCGGCGCCGCCCTTCACCGAGTGGACGGCGCGGAAGACGGCGTTGATTGTCTCGTCGTCAGCGTCGCCCGACTCCATGGCCAACAGGCCCTGCTCGGCGTCGGTCAGGAGTTCGTCGCACTCCTGGAAGAACGTCTGTTTGATGCTCTCGAACGGATCCAACGGAACGCTCCGAAACGGCTTCTAGAGGGTCAGGCGGCGACGCGGCGAACGGCGTCGACGAGCTTCACCGGGTTGAAGGGCTTCACGATCCAGCCGGTTGCGCCGGCCGAACGGGCCCGCTCCTTCTTGGCCGCATCGCTTTCCGTGGTCAGGACCAGGATCGGCGTGGCGCGGTGTTCGGGATTGGCGCGGACGCCCTCGATCACGCCAAAGCCGTCGAGGCGAGGCATGTTGATGTCGGTGATCACCACATCCACCGAGCCGGCGTTGGCTTGGAGGACTTCCAGGCCGTCAACGCCGTCCACGGCCTGGATGACGCGGTAGCCCGCCTCAACCAGTGCATGGTTCAGCATCTCCCGCATGGTGCGGCTATCGTCGATGGTCAGTACGGTCTTGCTCACGAAAGTTCCCCTTCCGGCTCGAATTGAAGCTCGGGTTCACCGAACGCAGCCAATTGCTCTGAAAACGCCAAAGACGGTTGATCCACCGTTAAGCAGACGCCGTCCTCGGACCAGATTTTGCGCGCAGACATCAAAACCTGCAGGCAGAGACCACCCATGCGGGTGACCTGAGACGCATCGAGGTCCAGCGGACGCCCGCGCAGGGCCATCAGCTCGGCCCGCAGCGGCTCGGCCGCCTGCAGGTCCAGGACCGGGGCCAGGCTGACGGTCGCCCGTTCCGCGAGGGTTGCGGTGTCCGTGGCCATCAGAATTCTTCCCATTCATCGGCGCCAGATTGCGGCGCGGGTTTGCGGAGCGCGGCGCCGTCACGGGCCGAGGTGCGGATCTGGGGGGCGCCATGACGGGCGGCGAAGGCCGCGGCCGGAGGCCTGCGGGCGGGCGTGGCGGTTGTGGCGTTGCGCAGGACGGCGGGCGGCGGCTCGTGCTGGGCGCCGACCTGGAACATGGCCACCGATCCCGCGAGCCCTTCGGCTTCCTGGGCGAGGTTGTGGCTGGCGGCGGTGGACTGCTCCACCATGGCCGCGTTCTGCTGGGTCACCTGGTCCATCTGGTTGACGGCCGTATTGACCTGGGCGAGGCCGACGGCCTGCTCCTGGGCGCTGGCGGCGATCTCGCTCACCAGGCCGTCGATCTCGGCGACGCGGCTGACGATGCGCTGCAGGGCCTCGCCGGTCTGGCCCACCAGCTGGACGCCGGAGCTGACCTGGGCGGTGGACGCGCTGATCAGCGCCTTGATTTCCTTGGCGGCTTCGGCCGAGCGCTGCGCCAGGGCGCGCACTTCGGATGCGACGACCGCGAAGCCCTTGCCGGCGTCACCGGCCCGGGCGGCTTCCACGCCGGCGTTCAGGGCCAGCAGGTTGGTCTGGAAGGCGATCTCGTCGATGACGCCGATGATCTGGCTGATCTGCTGGGCGGAACTCTCGATCTGGCTCATGGCCGAGACGGCCTGCTGCACCACATCGCCGCTGGTCTGGGCGTCGCCGCGGGCGGCCAGCACCACCTCGGCGCACGCCTTTGCGCCGGTGGCGGTCTTGCGGACGGTGACGGTGATCTGGTCGAGCGCCGCAGCGGTCTCTTCCAGGGTCGCGGCCTGCTGTTCGGTACGACGCGAGAGGTCGTCGGCGGCGGTGCTGATCTCTCCGGCTCCGGCGTGGATGCCCGAGACATTGCCGGCGATGGCTCCCATCACCTCTTCCAGGTGGCTGATGGCCTTGTTGAAGTCGGCGCCGAGCTTGGCGTACTCGCCCGAGAAGGTCTGACCCATGCGGTGGCGCAGGTCGCCTTCGCTCAGGGCCTGCAGGGCGCCGGCCAGGCCGTGGACGGCCTTCTTCTGCTCCAGGTCGAGTTCGCTGCGCAGGCTGGCGGCCTCGACGTGCTGGTGTTCGACGATCTCGTTCTGGAAGGACAGCAACAGGTCCATGTCCAGCAGGGCGGCCTTGATCACCGCGCCGATGGCGTCGCAGGCCTTGTCGCGCTGGGCGGTCTTGCCGCCGAACCCCTTCGGCCAATGGGTCGCCAGGATGGAGCGCACCATCTCGTCGAGGATGCGGGCATAACCGCCGATGGCCCACTCGGACTTGAAGCCGATATTGACGTGGGCCTCGGCGATCGCCCGAACGTCCTTCAGATAGGCCTCGTCGTAGTGCGCGCTGAGCACGCCGCCCCAGCGGCCGATCTGGCGCTGCTGGGCCTTCGCCATGTGTTCCGGGCCGCCGAACACGCTGCGGGTCTGGTCGTGACGGCCAAGCTGTTCGTAGAAGGCGGCGATCGCCACAGGCAGCGCGCGCTCCACCACGGGCCGCGCGTCCACCAGAGCGGCGCGGGCCTTGGCGTCCAGACCGATGAAGTCGAGGCGGCGATCTAGGGCGATGGTCTTGTTGTCAGCCATGCGGAGGCCGGGCGTTCTGAGCAGCCGCGGACGGGCTGGGGTCGGATTTGAGTCGGCGAGTCGGAGAACGCGACTCTGCGAGCTTGGCGAGACTCAGGGGGGTCGTGATGATGCTCATGCGGGGCGGGAAATACTTCGACATACTATGAACGATCATCGATGAGCCCCCTGTTGATCTGTTTCTCCGGATCGAATGCTTTGGGCGCGCAAGGCGCGCCAAGGCCAGATCGATCGGACGTCTCAATTGGGTACGGTGTTTGGCTTGAAGAAATGGTTACCGGAATCTTGGCCCGCCCTGGCCGCTGGTGTGGTTCCCCAATAAAAGCCGCGACTTGGGATCCGCCGCGACAATCTGGCACGCGCAATCGGTTCAAGACTTGAGTGAAGGCGGGTTCCGCGAGGTCAGACTTGCGGACCGAGCCGGACGGTGCTGGCCTGTGCGCGAACAAGACGCCGCTGGAGGAAAACGCCATGGACCTGAGGCTGACGCCCGATATGGAGGCGTTCCGTGACGACGCGCGCGCCTTCCTTACGGTCCACAAGGACCGGTATGCGCCGGGGGCCGGGGCGGATCGTCCCCGCGAGGCGGCCATGGAATGGCAGGCCCTGCTGATCGACAACGGCTATGCGGCTCGGACCATCCCCAAGGCCTATGGAGGCTATGGCGCGGAGCCCGACATCCTGAAGTCCCGGATCATCGCCGAGGCGTTCACCGCCGCCGGCGCGCCGCGGGGGTTCGCCAACCAGGGCATCTCCATGCTGGTTCCCACCCTGCTGGAGGTGGGATCGGAGGAACAGAAGACCCGCTGGATCGCGCCAACCCTGCGCGGCGAGATCGTCTGGTGCCAAGGCTATTCCGAACCGGGCGCAGGTTCCGACCTCGCCAACCTCCAGACCAAGGCGGTTGAGGACGGTGAGGACTTCCTGATCTCGGGCCAAAAAATTTGGACGAGCACGGCGGCCCAGGCCGACATGATCTTCTGCCTGGTGCGGACCGAGCCGCAGGCGCCCAAGCATGACGGGATTTCCTACATCCTGTTTCCCATGAGCACGCCCGGGATCGAGGTGCGGCCCCTGAAGACCATGACCGGGTCGGCGGAGTTCAACGAGGTGTTCTTCACCGACGTCCGGGTCCCGCAGAGCGCCGTCGTGGGCGGGCGGGGGCGGGGGTGGTTCGTGGCCAATGCGACGCTGAAGCATGAGCGCGGCATGCTGGGAGACCCCAATGCGACGGAGGCCAGGTTCGCGGCCCTCATCGACCTGATGAAGACCGAAGCGGTGGACGGGCAGCGGCTGATCGACAATCCGGTGATGGCCGACCGGCTGATGGCGCTTCAGGCGCGGGTGCTGACCATGAAGTTCAACGGCTTGCGGACCCTGACCGCCTCCATGAGCGGTGAGAACGCCGGCCTGGCCGGGATGGTGGTCAAGCTGCAGGGGTGCGAGCTCAACCACCAGATCGCGGCCCTGGCCATCGACGCCCTGGGGGAGCTGGGGGTGCTCTACGAGGACGGGCCGCACCTGCGGGCCAAGGGGAGCTGGCAGAGGAACTATATGTTCGATCTGGGGCTGATCATCGGCGGGGGCACCGCCCAAATCCAGAAGAACATTATCTCCGAGCGGGGGCTGGGTTTGCCGCGCGAACCCAAGCTGGCGGTGGTCTGATGGATTTCTCCCTCACCGACGACCAGAGGATGATGCAGGAGAGCCTCAGCCGCACCCTGGCCGAGGCGGCCCCGCTGGAGCGGGTTCGGAAATTCGCCGGCGATCCCGCTGACCGGGGCGCCGATGTCTGGGCCGCGCTCACCGATTTCGGCTTGCCGGGCATCGTGATCCCCGAGGCCTATGGCGGCCTCAACCTCACCCTGCTGGACGCGGCCCTGATGGCCGAGGCCCTGGGAAGGGCGGTGACACCGGTTTCCTTCCTGGGGGCGGTGCTGGCGCCCCTGGCCCTGCGGCTGGCGGGGTCGGTTGAGCAGCAGGACAGGTGGCTGCCGAGGCTGGCGTCGGGGGAGGTGACGGCGGCGATCGCCATCTCCGAGGCGGTGGCCGGCGCACGGGATGGCGCGGGGGTCACGGCGGCGGGGGGCAAACTCACCGGCAAGGCGCTGTTTGTGCCCGATGGCTTGGCCGCCGACCTGCTGATCATCGCTGACACCGGTGGCGGCCTGCATCTTGTTGAGGGCGGCGCGGCGGGTCTCGCCCGCGAGATCATGACCGGCATCGACCAGACGCGCCGCATGGCCGAGCTGACTTTCGACCAGGTGGCCGCCGAACCCCTGGCCAGCGGCCAGGGCGCGCTGGCCCGCCTGCGTGACGCCGGCTGGATTCTCCTGGCCGCCGACACCCTGGGCGGCTGTGACGTGATGATCGAGAAGGCGGTGGCCTACGCCAAGGAGCGCCGCCAGTTCGGTCGGGTCATCGGCTCCTTCCAGGCGGTCAAGCACCTCTGCGCGGAGATGGCCGCTGAGCTGGAGCCCTGCCGGGCCCTGGTCTGGTACGCCGCCTACGCCTTTGACGCCGCGCCGCAGGAAAGCTCACTGGTGGCCGCCCACGCCAAGGCGCACCTGTCGGAGGTGTCGCGCTTCATCGCCCGCACCTCCACCGAGGTGCACGGTGGCATGGGCATCACAGACCTGCTCGGCCTGCACTTCTGGTTCAAGCGGGTGGGTCTCAACCGCCAACTGCTGGGCGGTCCGGAACGGGTCCGCGCCCTGGCGGCGCAGATGCAGGGACTGACAGCCTAGGGGGTGGCCAGTCCTTCCCGCATGTCGGGATGGACGAGCTCATGCAGCTTCGGCCGCTTGGCGATATAGGCGTGGAAGAAGCTGCAGGTGGGCTTCACCCACAGCTTGTTTTCCTTGGCGTAGGCTAGGCTCGCCTGGACCAGCCGACCGGCGACCCCCTGGCCGGCGAAGGCGTCGGGAACGACGGTGTGCGGGAAGGCGATGGTGTCGCCCTTCAGCTCGTACTCGGCGAAGGCGGTCTCCGCACCGAGCTTGACCTCAAAGCGATGGGTCTCGGTGTTCATGGTCACAGTCAGATCGTCGTCGGCCATGAAGCTCTCCCAGGTAGGCTTGACGAGGCACCCAAGCACGGCGGCCCAGGCCGCGGCTAGGGCCGCCCTCCGTTTCGGCTCTGTTTCAATCGCGAGGCTGTGACTGAAATCAAGGCGGAGGCCGCCCATGCGAGTTTGGGTGCAAGTTTCCCAGGAGGAATTCCATGACCAACGCCGCAGCCCTCGCAGCTCTCGCCCTCTTCGCCCTCGCCGGCCCCGCCGCCGCTCAACCCCACGGCCCGCCGGCCGGCATGGGTGACATGCACGCCATGCACGGCGCGGGCGACTCCGGCGCCATGAAGGCCAAGATGGCCGAGCACATGGCGCAGATGGACAAGGACATGCACACCATCCTGCGCCTGCGTCCCGACCAGGAAACCGCCTGGCGCGCCTTCCGCGACGCCATGCATCACCATGCCATGCCGCCCATGGCGATGGCCGCGCCCAAGCCCGCCATGACCACGCCGCAGCGGCTGGACGAGATGGACAAGAAGGCCGCCGAGCGCCAGGCGCTCCATGCCAAGATGGAGGCCGCGACGCGGGCCTTCTACGCCGCCCTCGCTCCCGATCAGCAGGCCGTGTTCGACGCCCTGCACCGGATGCACGGCGCCGGCGCTATGATGCACGGGGGCGGACCGATGATGGGGCGCAAGATGATGATGATGCACGGGGGCCCCGGCGGTCCGTCCCACGACTGAAGCGTCGGCCGGCGACGAATTGTGGCGGGGGTGCGATAGTGACGCCACTATTGGCCTGCACTGAAGCTTGCATGACTCCCGCCGCCAACGCCTTCCCCACGCCGCAGATCCTGGTCGTCGACGACGATGCGGAGCTGCGGAGTGGGATCGCCGACTACCTCTCCCAGCACGGCTATGGGGTGCTCCAGGCCGGCGACGCTCTGACCATGGAGCAGGTGCTGGCCAGGGCGCCCATCGACCTGATCGTTCTCGACCTGATGCTGCCGGGAGAGGACGGCCTCTCCATCTGCCGGCGCATCTCGGAGGCGGGCGGGCCGGCCATCATCATGCTGTCGGCCATGGGCGAGGAGATCGACCGCATCCTGGGCCTGGAGCTGGGGGCCGACGACTACCTCGCCAAGCCCTGCAGCCCGCGCGAGCTGCTGGCGCGGGTGCGCGCGGTGCTGCGCCGCGGCGAAGACGCCCGCAGTCCCGGGCCGCTGCGGGGCAAGGCCTACTACTTCTTGGGTTTCACCCTGGACGGGGTGCGCCGCCAGCTGCGGGCGCCGAACGGGGTGACCATCCTGCTGACCGCCGGCGAATTCTCCCTGCTCAGCGTCTTCCTCGAACACCCGCAGCGAATCCTGTCGCGGGACGAGCTGATCGAGAGGGCGCGAGGGGCCGAGGCCGATGTCTTCGACCGCGCCATCGACGTGCAGATCAGCCGCCTGCGCCGCAAGCTGCATGACCGCTCCAGCGGCGAGATCATCAAGACCTATCGTGGCGCCGGCTACCTGTTCGACGCCAAGGTGACCCGCCCGTGAGGCCTTGGGGGCGCAGTCGCGCGCCCATCGCCCTGCAGCTGGTGGCCCTGCTGGTGGTGAGCCTGATCGCCGCCCAGGTGGTCACCTTCGCCGTGGTGGTGCTGATGCCGCCGCCGCCGCGCCCAGTCTATCGGCTGGAGGACGTGGCCCAGGCCCTGAAGGGCGGCTCCTTGGTGCCGCGCTTCGGACGCCCCCTGCTGCGGGAGGTGCAGGCCGCGCCGCCCCCCGAGTCTGCCAATCCGCCTTTCCCCAGCGAGCACGCCCGCCGCCAGTTGGCGGCCCTACTGAGGGTTCGGGAAGCTGACGTCCGCCTGACCCAGCACATGACCTTCCCCGGCCGGCTGCACCGCACCCTGGGCATCGGCGGCGCGGCCATGGAGATGCGCCACGAGCGGATGATGGCCGAGGCGTTCGGAGCCGACAGGCCGCCGCCGGGCGGACCGCCGGGCCAGCGTCGGTTCGACGTCTTTATCGCCGGGCCGTCCGGCGACCTGCCGCCGGTGATGGCCTTCCGGGAGATGGGCCCGCCGATGTTCGGCGAGTTCAGCGCCGCGGTGCGCCGCAGCGACGGCCAGTGGGTGGTGGTGCAGCCCCAGCCCGAGCCTTTCCCCAATGACTGGCAGAGGCGGGTGCTGTCGTGGCTGGCCGGGTGCCTGCTGGTGGTCGCGCCGCTCGGCTACCTGTTCGCTCGCCGCATCACCGCGCCTCTGGGCCAGTTCGCCCAGGCCGCAGAGACCCTGGGGCGGGATCCCAGCGGGCCGCTGATGGCGCTGTCGGGGCCGGCCGAGATCGGCGCGGCGGCGCGGGCCTTCAACGACATGCAGGTGCGGCTGAAGCGCTTCATCGACGACCGCACCGCCATGGTGGGCGCCATCTCCCACGACCTGCGCACCCCTCTGTCCCGCATCCGCTTCAAGCTGGAAGGCGCGCCGACCCCGGTGAAGGAGGCCGTCCTGGCCGACGTCGTGCAGATGGAGGCGATGATCACCTCGGTCCTGGCCTTCATTCGCGACGCCAGCGCCGCCCGGCCGCGCGAGCGGCTCGACCTGCTGTCGCTGCTGGAATGCCTGGTGGACGACGCCGGCGGCCAGGAGCTGACGGTTCTGGAGGACAGCAGGCCGGTGACGGTGGAGGCCGATGCGCTCGGCCTGCAGCGCCTGTTCGGCAACCTGCTGGACAATGCGGTGAAGTACGGCGTGCGGGGCCGGGTGCGGGTCTTCCGGGAGGAGGGCCACGCGGTGGTGGAGATCGCCGACGACGGGCCGGGCCTGGCGGCCGGCGAGCTGGAGCGGGTGTTCCAGCCCTTCTACCGCGCCGAGGCCGCCCGAACACTCGACGTCGGGGGGGTGGGGCTGGGCCTGGCCGTGGCGCGCTCCATCGCCCGCGCGCATGGTGGCGACGTGGTGTTGGTATCCACGGCGGCGGGGCTGGTGGCGCAGGTGCGGCTGCCGCTATCGGCGGGGTGAACTTGGCGCGACGTGCGGCTGAGGTCGGCCGGGTCGGCTTTCGGCGACACGAGATAAGGCGGCGTTCGACCCGTTGCGGACGTGACGACGCTGACCGTCTGCCCGCTGTCGAACCTGAAGCTCTGCGTGGTCACGGACCTGAAGCACCATCCCGTGCCCGAGATGCTGCGGCGCGGCCTGCACGTGACCCTGAACTCCGACGACCCGGCCTATTTCGGCGGCTATGTGAACGAGAACTATCGTCAGCTGGCCGCGGCGGTGGGCCTCGACCGGGCCCAGTTGACCCGCCTCGCCCGACACAGCTTCGAAGGCTCGTTCCTGGCCGCAGCGGACAAGGCCGCGCGGCTGGCCGAGGTCGAGGCCTACGCCGCCGACTGACATGAAAACCGCCGCGGGGGCGAACCCCCGCGGCGGCGTTGTCGTCCGGGCTCGGCGGACGGTCTTAGTCGTCGTCATCCTCGTCGTTATCGTCATCGTCATGGCTGCGGCCATGGTGACGGCGGTCATGCTCGCGGTGGCGGTCGGCGCGGTCCCAGCGGCCGTCGTCGCCGCGATCCCACTGACGGTTGACGTCGACGATCCGGCCTGTGCGGCCGTCGATCCGCAGCGTCACCCGCTGGCCGTTGTCGTCGCGGCCGGTGACGGCATAGCTGCCGTCCAGCCTTGTGGCCGACTGCACCTGGATGCCCTCGCTCTGGGCGATGCGGATGGCCTGGCTCTGCGACACCCGGCCGTAGCCATAGGCACCGTACTGGCCATTTTGGCCGTAGCCGCTCTGGCCGTAGCCGTACTGGCCATAGGGGCCGTACGGGTTGGTCTGTCCGTAGCCGACGCCGAGCTGCGACTGGGCGATGGCGCCGATGATGCCCGGGAGGCTCTGGGTCGACTGACCATAGGGGCCGTAAGGGTTGCTCTGGCCGTTGCGGACGCCGAGCTGCGACTGGGCGATGGCGCCGATAATGTCCGGGAGGCTTTGGGCCGAGGCTCCGGCCGCCGGAATGGCGAACGCGGCGATGGCGGCGCCAAGCAGGATGCGATGCTTCATGGACTCTAATCCTTCAAATCCGACTGTGACCATCTAGGCGGTTGCGCCGTGAACCTGGTCTGAACGGGCCGCTCATATCCACCTCGGTCAGATCGGCAGGATCGCGGTTCCGAATGCCCACTTCAGCTTGTAGGTGGCCAAGGTCGTGAGTTTGTCTCTGGGTCAACGACTGTTCCTGGCGCTTAGCGGAGCTTCAGAGGCCTGAGGGCCAGAGTCCGCTCACCACCCTTCGCTGCCTTCGACAGAGTCCGGTTTCCGGCGATCTAGGGAACGTCCGCTTTCGGCGGCCTTGTTCGAGACCGCTCGCGACCCGAAGCGGAAGTTGACGCCCGTCATTCGCGCCTCGGCTCCATTGCAGGAAATCGCGAAACGTCCCTGGCGTTTCGAATGCGGCGCCCCTCCACCCGGAACCTGAACGGTGCCTGACAGATACCGTCAGACCAGATTTAGGGCCCGCCCATTAAGGCTGCGTCATCCGACCAATTCCGGTTGGAGCTATTCAGAAGGCCAGGACGATGAAAGCTAAGCTTATGGGATTGGTCGCGCTCAGCGCCCTGGCGATGGCCGGGACGGCGAGCGCCCAACAAGACATCGCGCTGGGGACTCCCGGCTATGGCGGCACCGGCTGTCCGTCGGGCAGCGTCTCGGCCACCCTCAGCCCGGACAACAAGTCCCTCAGCCTGATCTTCGATGAGTATCAGGTGTCCGCCGGCGGAACGACCGGCCGATCCTTTGACCGCAAGAGCTGCAACGTCGCCATCCCGGTCTTCGTGCCCGAGGGCTACAGCGTCGCCGTCGTCTCCATCGACTACCGCGGCTTCAACCGTCTCCCGAGCCGGGCCTCTTCGCAGTTTAACGTCGAGTACTTCTTCGCCGGCGGGCGCGGCCCAGCGTTCCGCCGCACCTTCAACGGCCCGCTCGACTCCGACTACCTGATCAACAATGAACTCACCCTGCAGAGCATGGTCTGGTCAGCCTGCGGCGCGGACGTCAATCTGCGCACGAACTCAAGCATGCGGGTCACCACCGCTAACAATGCTGAAGCCATGGCCACGGTGGACTCCCAGGATGTGAACGCCGCCATCGTCTATCGCCTGAACTGGCGCCGCTGCTAGGAAGCCGGGACAAGGCGCGGCTGGCCCTCGTATTCAGAATCGGAGAATTTCGTATGCGTTGGTCGGCTGCTCTTGTCGCGCCCCTCTTCGCCCTGGCCCTGTCCTCCGGGACAGGCGTTCAGGCGAAGCCGCCCCAGGCCGTTTCTGAAATCGATGATCCGACGATCAAAGCGTTCAAGGCCCGTGGCCTGGCCGTCGTCTTCAGCCACGCTGACTGCGGCGGGGGATCGTACAGCGTCGTAAACTCGCCAGACGGGACGTCCGTCAGCGTCCTGTTCGACAACTTCGCCGCTAAAGGGAGCCAGGCCGCCGCGGGGGTCGCACGGACGAATTGCGCCGTCAGAATTCCACTCAATCTGCCAGCGGGCTATTCTCTCGGCGTGTTTCGAATGGACTATCGTGGTTTCGCGCACCTCGACCCCGGACAGGTCGCCCAGCTGAGCGTTGACTACGGCGTGGGGCGCAAGGGTCGGGGCCGCAATTTTCGACGCGGGCTCAAGGGGGCCTTCGACGGTGACTTCAGCTTTTTCGAGAATATCGGCGCCGGCTTGATGAAGCGCGCCGGTTGTGGCGAGGACGCCGCGCTTAACCTTGCGGCAACGCTCGACTTGCGATCGAACGGCGGGTCACCGGAGGCCATTGTCACCCTGGACAGCATCGACGGATCAGCTTCGGGCGGCGTCTCCTTCTATGTCGATCTTAAGAAGTGTCGGCCCTGATGGAACTGTCAGGTGAAAGCCACAACTAGCGCATTGCGTGAAAAACTCTTCCCGTGAGGTCGAACGACAATCTTATTGACAGTGGAAGGACTGCTAACCACCCAACTCGACCTTCCGAACGTGTGTTGTCCATGCCTCGCTGACCCGCAGTATTTCCGCTCGCAACCTGCGCATGCTTAACCAAGGCCTGTCTCGGGCCGGAGCTTCGGCTACGGCCGAGCTCCGCAGCTAGGTCGTTTCGACCAGAGGGAAATTTTGGGCCCCCGGTCGTCTTGCCTCTCCGGCGGCGGGCCGACATGGTCCGGCCAACGCCCTGAAGGATTCCGCCCATGAAGACCCGCGCCGCCGTCGCTTTCCAAGCCAAGCAGCCCCTGGAGATCGTCGAGGTGGACCTGGAGGGGCCCAAGGCCTTCGAGGTGCTGGTGGAGATCAAGGCGACGGGGATCTGCCACACCGACGCCTACACCCTGGACGGGCTGGATTCCGAGGGTGTCTTCCCCTCGATCCTGGGCCATGAGGGGGCCGGCGTGGTGCTGGAGGTGGGGCCCGGCGTGACCAGCGTGAAGCCCGGCGACCACGTGATTCCGCTCTACACGCCGGAATGCCGCCAGTGCAAAAGCTGCCTGTCGCGCAAGACCAACCTTTGCACGGCGATCCGGAGCACCCAGGGCAAGGGCCTGATGCCGGACGGCACCAGCCGGTTCTCCTATCGAGGCCAGGCGATCGCCCACTACATGGGCTGTTCAACCTTCGCCAACCACATCGTCCTGCCCGAGATCGCGGTGGCCAAGATCCGCGACGACGCCCCCTTCGACAAGGCCTGCTACATCGGCTGCGGCGTGACGACCGGGGTGGGCGCGGTGGTCAATACGGCGGGCGTCGAGCCGGGCGCCAATGTCATCGTCTTCGGCCTCGGGGGTATCGGGCTGAACGTCATCCAGGGCGCGCGGATGGTGGGGGCCGGCATGATCATCGGCGTCGACATCAATCCTGATCGGGAGGCCTGGGGCCGCAAGTTCGGCATGACCCACTTCGTTAATCCGAAGGCCATCGACGGTGACATCGTCGCTCACCTGGTGGCCCTGACCGATGGGGGCGCCGACTACACCTTCGACTGCACCGGCAACACCACGGTGATGCGCCAGGCGCTGGAGGCCTGCCATCGCGGCTGGGGGGAGAGCATCATCATCGGGGTGGCCGAGGCCGGCAAGGAGATCGCCACCCGGCCGATCCAGCTGGTCACCGGCCGGGTCTGGAAGGGCACGGCCTTCGGCGGGGCGCGGGGCCGCACCGACGTGCCGAAGATCGTCGACTGGTACATGGACGGCAAGATCGAGATCGACCCGATGATCACCCACGTCATGCCGCTGGAGGACATCAACAAGGCCTTCGACCTGATGCACTCGGGCGAGAGCATCCGCTCGGTGGTGGTGTTCTAGGGGTGGAAATCCTCAAGTCGCACCGCGTCCACGGCGGGACCCTGAGCTATTGCCGGCACGCCAGCGAGGCCACCGGCACGCCGATGGGCTTCTCGATCTTCACTCCCGCCGGGGAGGGGCCGTTTCCCCTGCTGGTCTGGCTGTCGGGCCTGACCTGTACGGAGGACAACTTCACCACCAAGGCTGGGGCCTATGGCGCGGCGGCGGCGGCCGGGATGGCCATTGTAGCGCCCGACACCAGCCCGCGAGGCGAAGGGGTGGCCGACGACCCGGCCTATGACCTGGGCCAGGGGGCGGGGTTCTACCTGGACGCCACGCAGGAGCCCTGGGCGAAACACTTCCAGATGGAGAGCTACATCACCGGCGACCTGCTGGCGGCGGTGGGGGACGGCTTCCCAGTGGACTTGGCCCGCGTGGGGATCTCCGGACACTCCATGGGCGGGCATGGGGCCCTGACCCTGGCCCTGCGGCACGCCAACCTGTTCAGGTCGGTCTCGGCCTTCGCGCCGATCTGTTCGCCGAGCCGGTGCGACTGGGGGCGCAAGGCCTTCACCGCCTATCTGGGGGAGCATGAGACGGCCTGGATGCCGCACGACGCCTGCGTGTTGATCGAGGCCGGCGCGGCGAAGTTCGACGACATCCTGGTGGACCAGGGAACCGGGGACGACTTCCTGGAAAACCAGCTGAAGCCGGAGCTGCTGGCGGCCGCCTGCAAGGCGGCGGGCCAGACGCTGACCCTGCGGATGCAGGCCGGCTACGATCATTCCTACTTCTTCATGGCCAGCTTCATCGCCGACCACGTGGCCTGGCACGCCGCCCGCCTCTGAGTCGTGACACCGGTGTCATGACAGGTCTATCCTATCGGGCGAAGCGGGAGGAAAGGAGTCAGATCGCGCGGCGGAAGGGGACCACCACGTCGTCGGCCTCATAGGCCACCATCGCCACGGGTGGCGGGGCCATGTCCGGCACGCGCAGGATCAGCCCATTCATGGCGAAGGCCTGGGCCACCAGGCAGGCGGCGGCGGGGAAGGGGGGCTGGCAGGCGTCGGCCAGCAGCCAGGCCAGGTGGGCCTCCAGGCGCGGATAGTCCTCCAACTGGGCCGCGGCGAAGATGGCCACGATCAGCTGTTCGTCGCGGCTGAGGCGGAAGGAGCCGGGGACGCAGAGCGTGACCTTGCGCTTTCCGCGCCGGGCCAGCTCGCGGACGAAGACCTCCAGGGCGTTCAGCGCCTCCGAGCCCACCATCCCGCAGGCGCTCTCGTACTGACGCCGCACCAGGGGGCAGGCGCCGACTCCGAAGGCCATGGCGCGGAACCCCCAGACCAGCATGTGCTCGCCCTGGCTCAGGTCGCGGAGGTGGGTCGTTTCGCAGGACATGGGCGCGACTCCTTGAGGAGCACTTTGATTACTGCGGTTGCGAATTATTCGCAACTAACCACGCCAAGCTCTCCTCTGCACTTTGTTCCGCTTTTGTTCGCCAACAAGCTTTACCTGTGGTAGGGTCCTAAGGTCACTCGAGCCGCGCCTGCCGCCGCTTTGAGATGTGCGGAGCGGCGTGTGAGGCCGTCCGCCGGCGCGTTCAATCAATCAGCCCGGGGGATGGTCATGAGCGGATCGCTTGATCGCTACTATCGAAGGAAAACCGCCGACATCGAGGAGGCGCGTCGGCGGCTTGAAGACCAGGGCCGAGCGCTCTGGAATCAAGCAACCCGCTCAGGTCAGGCGGCCGTGGGCGATTCGCTCACGGCGCTGCGGAAGCTGACTGCTCCAGAGGCGCCGCCAGCGCCGAGGCGGCAGACAGTGGCGCAACCTCAAACGACGAAGATGATGGGGCGCGGGTATGCGCCAGCCATAGGGGCGTCGGGCTCAGCGCCGCCGAAGCGTCAGACGGCAGTTCCAGCCCTGGCCACGAAGCCTAAGGGGCGCGGCTATGCCCCACCCCCGACGCCCGAAGCGATACGGCTGGCGGACGAGCGCGCGGCCGCCACGTTCCACGGCTTCAGTGATGGCGTGACCTTCGGCGCGGGGGACCAGTTGTCCGCCCTGGCCCACGCGGGCCTTCCGGGCGACGGCCATTGGTCAGAGCGCTACCATGAACAGAAGGCGGTCCTGAAAGCTCAGGACGCCTACGATCAGGCCCACCACCCGATGATGCGAACCACGGGCCAAGTCGCTGGCGCGTTGGTCACGGCGGTGACGCCGTTCGGGCTGGAAGCCGGCGCGCTCAGGGCCGCCAGCTATTTCCCCAAGGCCGCCCGCTTTGTGAAGGGCGCGACGGCGACCCAGCGGATCACGCCCCTGGCGAGAGGCCTGGGAGATCACGCCCGGTGGTCGGCGATCGCGGCAGGCGCCGGAGGCGGCATGGGCGTCGCAGGGCAGGGAGCATCGGATTGGGCGTCTGGTCGACGGAGTAGCCTCGGGTCCTACGGCGCTGCGGCGGTCGGCGGCGGTGTCGACAGTTTGGGAACGGTCTATCTGGGTCCGGCTCGTGGGGGCGCATTGGGGGGCGCTGTCAGCGCGGCGGCGGATGACGCGTTCAACGGGCGCATGCCGTCCCTGGTCCGGGTGTCCGAAGGCGCGGCGGCTGGCAGTGTGATGGGCAAGGGGATGGGAGCGCTGGGAACTTTCCGCGTTCACGCCCTGCCCGCACGCAACAATGGGTCCAAGGGCCTGCACAAGGGTGCGGTCGGGGAGAGCCTCTCCAAGGCGCGGAGCTGGCTGGAGGGCGAAGGGGTCAATCCCAACAGACAAATCGTGCGGGTCGGGAACCGGTACACGGTCCTGGATCACAGAACGCTGTCGGGCAAGCCGGTGGAAGCAAAGTTCGGGTATGCCGCCAGGCTCAGCACCCCACAGAAGATGCTGCGGGCGAAGGAAGAAGACTATCGCGTCGATCACTTCCTGCCGGAAGATATCGGGAAACTACTGTCCCTCCCGTTCACCAGTTTCGGCGCTGGACTCGAAGAGGAACGCTGGCGGCGATGAACAGAGAGAAACAGAAGGCGACGCGGGAGGCCGCGCATGCCCGTCTCTACCCAGTGCTCAAGGAACTCGGTTTTCGGCGCGGGGCAAACCTCCCCGTGAAGTCGACGCGCAGTCGTCTGGGCTGGCGGCGGATGAGGGAAGGGCATCTCGACCAAGTCGGTCTGTTGTGGTCGAAATACTCCGATGGCCGCTTTGTGATCGAGTGGATGACCACAGACCCGCGCGTCGTGGCTTCGCCGACCGGCTACGTCGCCTGGATGAATGGGCGGATCTATCGTGGACCGCCGCGATGGTTCAGCCTGAATGACAGCGACGGGGAGTGGTTTCGATGGAGCCATGACCTCGCCAAGGAAATGGACACGGCGGAGACCAGGGTGCGCGAACTGGATCGCTATCTGCGCGACGGAACGCCCATGAAGTTCATATGCCTACCCGAAACGATGGCGTTGACGCCGGCTGGAATTGCGTCCGCCAAGGCCGACAAGGCCTCAGAGGTCTAAGCCGCCACCGACCGCCGCTCATCGGCGAACTCGTAGCTGGCTTCGTCCCAGAGGGAGTCCCATTCGGCGAAGCGGGCGTTGGCGTCGCGCAGGCGGGCGTCGTCGCGGACGCTGACCACTTCGCCCTCGGCTTCGTCCCAGACCACGGTGAGGTCGGCCAGGCGGTGGTCGCCCGTGGCCAGGCGGCCCTGGATCTGCAGGCGTTCCACCATCTCCTCGGAGACCCGCAGCTTCATGCGGCCGCCGGCCTGGCGCAGGGCGATGTCGGCGTGGCTGATGACCTTGGCGATCATGTCGGCGTTGGCGGCCTCCACCGGGCGGCGGACGTCGAACAGGAACAACGGTTCGGAGCTGACGGCGCGGGGGCGGCGGAGTTGAGCGACGTTGGGCATGTGTGGCTCCTTTCGTTTCGGCATCATCAAGGTAGGATGCCGGTGCGTCAGAAACGGACGTACAAATGTGGGGGCCGACTTTGCGGCACGAAAAGGCGACTCGGTTACTCGAACTGGCGCGTCTCCTGGCGTCTTCCGCCGAAGGAATGACGCTCGATGAGATCGCAAGTTCCATGAATGTTGGACGACGGACCGCCGAGCGGATGCGGGACGCCGTCCGTGACGCCTTCCCGCAGATGGAGGAGATCGAGGACCCGCCCACCAAACGGTTCAAGATTCCCTCCGGCCTGGACGGCATCTTTCAGGCGCCAACGGCTGATGAGTTCGCCGCCCTGCACGCCGCGGCCGAACAGTTCCGGGCCATGGGCGCAACCGGGCGGTCGGCCGCCTTGTTGAATCTGGAACAGAAGGTGCTGTCGGCCATGCGGGCCGGCGTGCGCCGCAAGCTCGCCCCGGACCTGGAGGCTTTGTTGGAAGCCGAGGCCATCTCGATCCACGCAGGTCCCCGACCCTTCGAGGACGAGAGCGTGCTGGGGGCCATCCGCGACGCCATCAAGTCTCTGCGCCGCCTGCGCTTCCGCTACCAGGGCGGCTCGACGCCGGGGCGGGTGCGGGAGATCACGCCGTTCGGGGTGCTGTTTGGGCGGTCCAACTATCTGGTGGGCGCGGAGGGGACTTCGAAGGAGCCGCGCACCTGGCGCCTGGACCGGGTGGCCGACCTGGAGGTGACCGAGACCTTCGGCGCCAAGCCCGAGGACTTCACCCTGCAGGCCTTCGTGGAGCGTTCCTTCGGCATCTATCAGGACGCGGTGGAGGAGGTGCGACTGCGCATCCTGCCCCATGGCGCCGAGGAGGCCATGGGCTGGCGGTTCCACCCGACCCAGAGGCTGGAGCGACTGCCCGACGGCGGGGTGCTGGCCACCTTCCACGCCGGCGGCATGCGGGAGCTGGCCTGGCACCTGTTCACCTGGGGCGACAAGGTGGAGATCCTGGGGCCGGAGCGTCTGAAACAGATGATGCGTGACGAGCTGGCCGTCGCCGTCGCGGCCCACGGCGCGCCATGCTGACCCCGCGCCCCGACGGGCGGGTGGAGAGCCAGGTCCCCGTGCTGCTGCCGATCATGGGGCCGCGTCTGCAGGGGGAGCTGCACGCCGACGGGCGGATGGAGCTGGCCCTGTGGGGGGCGGGCGATCTGGGACGGCTTCGGTTCTCGGCCCTGGCCGGTCCCTATGTCCATGCGCCGAACCTGGTGACGACCCCCAGCGGGGGAGCCTATGCCGCGCAGTCGGACCCGGTGCTGTTGCTGAAGGGCGTGACCTATCGCGGCTTCACGCCGGCGCGGAAGTGCGCGTCCTGGGACCGCACGGCGCATCCGAAGTCCAGGGTTTCGCGCAAGGGCGCGCGACGGCGGATCGACCTGCCCTGGGCGGTCGTGCTGCTGGAGACTCGCGGCGCCGATCTGGTGATCTCCGCCGGCGCGGACCTCGACGAGGCCGAGCGCGGCCTGGGCCTGTCGGTGGAGACCATCGTCACCGAGGCCGAACACTATGCTGTCCACTGCGACCAACTTCCCGAAGCCGACCCGGTGCTGCGCTCCATGGTCATGCAGGGCGCCCACGCGGCGCTGTCCTCGGTGCGACGCGATGAACGCGGCCGATTCGATGGTCTGGCCGCAGGTCTGGCCTATAGCGCCCCGGCTCGAACCTATTTCCGCGACGGCTACTGGACCCTGCAATTGTTGCTGAAGGCTGCGCCAGCCGTGGTCCATGCGCAGATCGACCTGCTGGCGGCGGGCATCCAGCCCGACGGCGAGGCCCCGAGCGGGGTCATCGTCTCAGGTCCAGAGATGGCCCATGCCTGGGAGGCGCTCCGCAGCACAGTGTTGGGCTTCGACTGGATTCACAAGCGCAGGGCCGACTGGTGGAGCGACCACTTCGATAGCCCGCTGTTCTTCATCCTGACCCTGGGCGACTACGTTCGCGCGACGGGGGACGCGGAGCCGGTGGACCGCAGCTGGCCCTTCGTGAGGGCGATCTACGAACGCTATGTGGCCCTTTCGCCGGACGGCCTGCCGGTAAAGCCGCGCCACGATCGCGACTGGGCCGACAATGTCTATCGCTCTGGCCTGGTGAGCTATGACATCGGCCTGTGGATCGGGGCGCTGGACGCCATCGTCGAGCTGGGCGCGGTGTCGGATTCGGAGCTGGCGGCGCGGGCCCGGGCGACGGCGGCGGGCGCGCGGGCTGCGGTTGCGGCCCAGATGACGCGGCCGGGCGGCGGCTATCCGGACTACCTCGATGCGCCTGCCGGCGTCGCCGAGGACCACCTCACCCTCGACAGCCTGACCCTGCTGCGCCACGACGCCGTCCCAGAGGCCGACGCCCTGGAGGTGCTGGAGCGCGTGCGCCAGAACCTGGAGAGCCGCCACAATGACCGCCAGGGGTTCGGCGACTGGGGCATGATGTGCGCCTATCCGCCCTTCAGCCGGCGCGGCGATCTGAGGTCCAAGACGGTGTTCCCATTCCGCTACCACAACGGCTCCGACTGGCCGTGGCTGGACGGGCTCTATGCCGGGGAGCGGCTGCGACGTGGCCTGCCGGGCTGGCGCTACCCCATGGTGCGGTGGTGGGAGTTCTGTCTCGCCCAGGGCTGGATGGGGGCGGTGGAATACTTCTCGCCGCCCTGGGGGCGGGGGTCTCTGCTACAAGGCTGGTCGAGCCTGCCGGCGGCGGTGGCCCTGGCGCACAGGGATGTCGTGCTGAAGGGCGATCCGGATTGATGATCAAGATGCTCCCCCACTGGGGGAGTTGGCGCGAAGCGCCTGGGGGAGGACCTACTTGCTCACGGCCAGCGCGAAATACTCCCGGTCGAACAGGCGGTAGTAGAGCCAGGCCGGCAGCTTGTTATAGCCGGGCTGGACGTCGGCGATGACCTTGGCCTGGCTGGCGTGGACGTCCAGCAGGCGGCGCTTGGCGCCCGCGAAGCGCGCGATGGGCACGGCCACGGTTGGGGCGGGGAGGCCGGCCTGCGGGTCGCTCGGATAGTTGTCGCGGAAGGCGGCCACCAGCTTGAGGGCGAGCCTGATCAACGGCTTGGGCAAGGTCGCCTGGTAGAGGCGGCGGATCGCGTTTTCCTCCTGGGCCAGGTCGCGCGCCCAGCGGCCGACAGCCACGTGATCGGGGTGGCCGTAATAGCCGATCCGCTCGTCGAAGCTGATCAGCACGCGCGGTTTCCAATAATCGATCCGTTTACGGAGCATGTTCTTGACCGCCGCGCCGTCGGTGGCGGACAGGCCGCCGTCGGGCCATTCGAAGACCTCCACCGCATGGGCGCCGAGGGTCGCGCCCGCGGCCTGCGCCTCAAGGCCGCGGACGCGCGCGAGGTCCTCGCGGTTATATCCGGTGTCGCGGGCGGCCTCGCCGCGCGTGAGGTAGACGAGGATCACCTGAGCCCCTTCGCGCGCCATCGCCGCAAGGGTCCCGGCGCTGGTGATCTCGTCGTCGGGGTGGGCCCAGATGGCCATGACGGTCTTGGGCGCACCTGGAACCAGCAGGCTGCGGGCCCTAGGAACCGCGCCGTCGTTCAGCCGATTGCGGACCAGCAGGAAGCCGACGCCCAGCAGGACCAGCAGGACGACGGCGAAACTCACGGCCGGAAGCAGTCCACCAGTTCGGCCAGCCAGGCCTTGAGGTCGTCCTTCTGCTCGGTCGGCGTCTTGCCGTGGCGGACCACCACGAGGTCGAGCTCGGGGACCACCACCGTGAACTGGCCCTCATGACCATTGGCGGAGAAGCAGCCGGGGCCGCCCAGGCCCAGCCACCAGTGGGCGCCATAGGGACCATCGGTGACGCCCTCCTGCTGGAAGGTCGGCGTGCGGGCATAGTCGGCCCAGCCCTCGGGCAGCAGGCGCTGGTTCTCCCACACCCCGCCGCGCAGATAGAGCAGGCCGAAGCGGGCGAAGTCCTGGGCGGTGGCGAAGCAGAAGGACGAGCCGATGAAGGTCCCGGCCGGATCGAACTTGGGGACCGGGCTGGTCATGCCGAGCGGCGCAAACAACCGCGCGCGCATGAAGGCCTCGAAGTCGGGGCCATAGGCGTCGAGCGTCCTGGCCAGCACGCGGGCGACGATGTTGGTCGTACCGCTGGAATAGGAGAAGTGGCGATCCGGCGCGTAGAGCAGGGGCTTGTCGGCGGCGTAGTGAGCCACGTCGTCCTTCCCCACCCCCCACAGCATGGCGATGGTGTCGGACGGCTTGTCAGGCTCATAGACCTCGGAGAACTCCAGGCCCGAGGACATGCGCAGCAGGTGGTCCAGGGTGATGGCGCCGCGCGGATCGCCGGCGTCGCGCCATTCGGGCACGTCGGCGGGGGCATGGATGTCCAGTTTGCCGTCCCCCACCAGCAGGCCGGTGAGGGCGTGGGTGATGCTCTTGGCCTTGGACCAGGAGAGGCAGGTCTTGTCCGGCCCGTGCTCGGGACCATAGCGCTCGAAGATCAGCCGGCCTTCCCGGATGATCACCACGGCGTGCGCCTCGCCAAAGGCCAGCTGATCGAACTGTTCGGCCATCAGGTCGTCGAGGCGCAGGCGGTCGAAGCCGGGCGGGAAGAGGCCAAGCGGCCACTCCTCCGTCGGCCACGGGGTTCCGGCGGGCTGGGTGGGCAGGGGCGGCAGGCTCATGGGAAGAGACTGTCCCCAAGCCGCCCCCTTCATCAAGAGCTAGAACGGCGCCCCCCGGCTTGAGGGGCTTCTGTCCACAAGGGGGCGAACGAAAAAGGGCGGCCCCTAAGGGCCGCCCTTCCACGCTCTCCAGAAACCTCGGTCAGAAGGCGTAGGTCACCCGGCCGTAGTAGTAGCCGCCGTTGATGCCGAAGGGCGAGTAGCTCGGGTACTGAGGCGCGCAACCCGAGCCAGAGGCGACGCAGGCGGCTTGGTAGGCGGCCGAGAACTTGTCCGGATACTTGTTGAACAGGTTGTTGGCGCCGATCGAGACCGTCACCGCATCGGCGAAGGTGTAGGAGGCTTCCACGTCGGTGATCGCCGTCGTGCCGATGGCTGTCTGAAGCAGAGGACCGGTGCCGGGATCGGCGAGGGCGGAGGACTTCCCGTAGACCGTCTCCGTCAGGTTCACGGTCAAGTTTCCGAAGGTGTAGAGCGCGTTCAGGCCCACCTTGTACTGCGGAGAAGCCTTCTCCAGCAGAGACTGGGCGTTGCCGGCGAACAGGAGCTGGCCGGTGGGGAAGGCGGCGCTGGTCGTGGCCAGCTGCGCCGGCCGCGGCTTCACCTTGGTGACCTTGGTGGTGCCGTAGTTGCCGCTCAGGGTCCAGTCGATGCGGCCATAGTCGCCGAGGTCGGTGGGATAGGAAATCACCATGTCCACGCCGCGGGTGCGGGTGTCCAGGCCGTTGGAGAAGATGTTGATCCCGGTGGTGGTGACGGTGGGATCGAGCACGTTGCCGTTGGCGAGGATCGCCGCCAGCACGGGCGGCGAGGTGGAAACCCCGTTCCGCGTCCCGAACACCGAGCTGGAGCCGAAGATCCGGTCGGTCAGTTCGATCTGGTAGACGTCGATGGTCGCGGTCATGCGCGGCACCGGATGGGCGACGATCCCGAGGCTGTAGTTGGTGGATTCCTCGGGCTTCAGCTTGTCGATGCCCAGAATGCGGGCGGCGGCGGAATTGGGCGCCAGCTGCACGAAGGCCGAGGTCGGGGAGACGTTGGTGGCCGAGTAGAAGGATTCCTGCAGGGTGGGCGCGCGGAAGCCGGTGCTGATCGTGCCGCGGACCGCGAAGTCGTCGTTGAAGTCGTAGCGGCTGGTCAGCTTGGCGACGGTGGTCGAGCCGAAGTCGCTGAAGTTCTCATAGCGGACCGCCGCGTCCATCTGCAGGGCCTCGATCGGGGACGCCGCCAGGTTGACATAGACCGCCCAGCTGTCGCGGGTGTTCTTGCCGGCGTCGGTCTTGGCGAAGCCGGGATAGGACTGCGAGCCTTCCTTGTAGGTGGAGGCCGCGTCGCCCTGACCGATCTCATAGCTCTCCTGCCGCTGCTCCAGGCCGAAGGCGACATTGAGGGGCGTCGCCAGGCCGACCTCAAACTCCTTGGAGAGGTCGAGATTGTTGGTCAGCTGAGTGGTGGTCCAGGTCCCGTTGTGGAACGAGGTGGGGGTGAAGCCCTTGGTGGTCAGGGTCGAGGTGTCCCTGTAGAGGCTGGCGTTGGCGGAGTCTTCGACGCGAACCTCGATGTCGTCGATCCCGTAGGTCGAGCTGAGATCGAAGTTCCAGCCGCTGATCACGCCGGACACGCCCAGGGTGACGGCATAGTCGTCTTCGATGATGCGCTCACGCGGGCTGAAGCCCCGCGGGAAGGGCCGGTCGGCAGCGCCCTGCAGGCCCTGGACCCGGTTGTAGCGGCGGTAGTTCTGGTAGTTGGACGCATCCTTGTGGCCATAGGAACCGAAGGAATAGACCTCGAGATCGTCGCCGACAGAGACCCCGGCGTTATAGCCCAGGTTGCTCAGCCGGTACTCGGCGTCGCCGGAGATCAGGTTCAGGTTGGGGAAGCCGGGGATCAGGCTCTCCACAGCGAAATTCGCCGCCGAATAGCCGGGGCTGGCCGGATTGAACACGCGCTGGTCGGGCTGGCCGCGGTTCGAGAAGCCGTGATACTTGGTGTCGGCAGTAAGGTTCAGGTAGCTGTTCTCGGTCGGCGCGGCGCCGATGTTGAGCGAGATCGCCGCGGTCTTGCCGCCCCCGTCCAGGTACTCGCCGCCGGTGGCGGAGATCGATCCGCCGGCATCAGACTTTTTCAGGATGATGTTGACGACGCCGGCGATGGCGTCGGTGCCGTACTGGGCCGCCGCGCCGTCGGTCAGCACCTCGATGCGGCCAATGGAGGCCATCGGGATGAAGCTCAGGTCGGTGGCCGCCGCGCCCTGGAAGGCGCCGCCGAGCACCGCGAAATTGGCGGTGGTGTGCCGGCGCTTGCCGTTGACCAGCACCAGGGCGTGGTTGGGCGACAGGCCGCGAAGACGCGCCGAGAGGGTCAGGTTGGCGGTGTCGCCGCCGAAGGCCTGGGCGTTGAAGGACGGCACCAGGTTGGCGAGGCCCACGCGCAGGTCGGTCTGGCCCGTGCGGGTCAGGGCGGCGGTGTCCACCACCTGGATGGGCGCGGCGCTGTCTTCGACCTTCAGGCCGGTCTGGCGGGTGCCGGTGACGATGACCTCGTCGACCTCGGCCGCCCCGGCGGCCAGGGTCTGGGCGGACGCGGCCCCAGCGATCAGGACGGAAACCAGCGAGACGCTCGCCAGCCATGCGTTGCGGGTTGTGGATTTCATATTGGTCGGCCCCCTCGTTCAGTTGCGGCTGAAGTCGGCCGCAAGGTTCCCCCGCACGCCTGTGTGCTCAGGCGCCGGGATGTTTAAAGACGCTCCGGAGATGGGCTGAGACCCTTGACCTCCAGTATTCGTTCAGAATTGTCGGTATGATTTTACTCAATATCCGCGCAGAATGCCGCGAGAAGCCCGGCCGCAACGGCCGCATCAGAGTCATAATCCAATTTTCAGACACTCATACCGATGAACTCACGCGTAGATTGAGATCGCCCGCGTGAAACGTTTCCTCATGGTGTTCTTATTTTCTATTGTGTCGAAAAATTTTCCCAACGACGTCTTCCGGAAAATTCATCTGACAGTAAGAGGTCCACACGAATCCTTTTTGCAGTCAACGAGATGCGACCGGAGAGTCGCGATGACGTCATATTTTGGGTGTTCGACGCAGAGGGTGCGCGATATTCGGGCACGGAATCGGCGGGGCGCGCCAATTTTCCGATCAGGGACTGGGTGAAGACCTGGAGCGTCCGTGAGGAGGGTCACGATAACTGCCAAGCAACTGGGCGACGCGTGCTTGGCGTTTAATCAGACAGGACGTTTTGCGAGCGATTGGGGCGATGCCAAAGGATCAGCACGCGCCGCGGGGCCAAGGGCATGGCTTGAACATCACCGCCCGCCTGACCCAAGGTGGCTACGCCTCGCCGCCCGCCGGCGCCCACATGAAGGAAGACCTCCAAAATGCGCAGACTGATCCTGGCCGCCCTCCTGCCTGTGCTGGCCGCCGCCGCCCCCGCCGCCGCCGCCGCCGCTGATGGCATCGTGCGGGTGGGCGCCCCCACCAGCGCCATCCTGCAGGCCGCCGTGGTGCCGGCCGGCTACGACACCATCTATGTCAGCGGCATGACCCCCCCGCCGCTGAACCCCGGCGCGCCCGCCGGGACCCCGGTGCAGTTCGGCGACACCAAGACCCAGACCATCGGAGTCCTGAAGCGCATCGAGGACGTCCTGAAGGGTCAGGGCTACACCATGGGCGACGTGGTGATGATGCGTGTCTACCTGGTGGGCGATCCCGCCAAGGGCGGCGGCATGGACTTCGCCGGCATGATGGAGGCCTACAGGCAGTTCTTCGGGACCGCCGAGCAGCCCAACAAGCCGGCCCGGGTCACCATGCAGGTGGCGGCCCTGGTGGCGCCGGGCATGCTCTCGGAGATCGAGGTCCAGGCCGCCAAGAAGAAGTAGCCGCCACGGAACACTGCAGCGCCGCCCGTGTCATGCGGGCGGCGCCTTGCGGCGAGCTGGGCCGCCGAAGCTTTGGTCGTAAGATGTCGGCAGCCTCGAGGCCTACGAGGCGCACAAGATAGGCTTCACGCCGCCTGAGGAAGCAAGACGGAGGCGGCGTGGGTGATGGAGACGCTCACCCCGCCGACGGACTGAACCTTCATCTTAGCTCCAAGCTGTTTGACTAGGGCGTCCACGATCACCGTGCCGAGACCACCGTGCTTGCCAGGCGCGGCGTCCGGCGTCTTTCCCACGCCATTGTCGACGACGGTGAGGGTCCAGCCGTCGCCGGCGCTCGTGTAGGTCACCATCACCTGGGCGTCGGGCTTGCCGGCCGGGAAGGCGTACTTCACCGCATTGATCAGCAGTTCGGTGACGATCAGGCCGATGCTGACGGCCTTGTCGGAGCCGATCTCACCGTCGTCGGCGACGACCGTCAGGATGATCGGCCGGTCCTCGCCGATCATCGACTTGGCCAGGCTGGCGCACAGCTTGGTGAGATAGCCCCCCACCTCGATGCGTTCGACGCCGCCCGAGGCGTGGAGATGGGCCTGAACTTCGGCCACCGACATCACCCTCTGGTGGGCGTCGCTCAGGTGCTGGCGGGTCTCTTCGGACGTCACGGCGCGGGCCTTGATCATCAGGATGCTGGCGATGATCTGCAGGCTGTTGGCGACCCGATGCTGCATCTCCTGCAACAGGGTCTGCTGCTGGGCAAGCAGGTCCTCGGTGCGCTCCAGAAGCTCCTCCTTCTCGCGCTCGATCGCTCGGCGCGCGGTGATGTCGGTGAAGGCCAGCAGGATCGTGGTGTTGGCGCTACGCTCATAGATCACCTTGCGAGCATTGAGCAGCATGGTGCGCGGGCCCAGGCCTGGGAAGTCATGCTCGACCTCGAACCCGTCCATGGCCACTCGCTCGGGAATGATGGTCTCCAGCAGCACACGCAGGGCCGGGATGTTCCACTGACCATCGCCAAGCCAGTAGAGCGGCCGGCCTATGGTGTGCTCGGGATCGACCTGGAAGATGGCGTAGAAGGACCGGCTGGCGGCCAGGACCCGGAACTCGGCGTCCAGCACCAGCAGCGGTTCGTGAATCGTGTCCACGATCGCCTGGGCGAGCGTCTGCGCGTCTTCGATTCCCTGAAGGGAGGTCGGCATGAGCGAAAACAGGTCCGATCCCGGACGCCAGGATTCTTTGCGTTCGACCGCGAAAGCAGGCCAACCGCCAAGCTGTACGCCTCATATGACTCTGTGTCGTGATCTCGTTTTGTCTGTCGGCTGTGGAGCTTAGCCGTCAGGTTCCAGTGTCCGGGCCCTGCCGCCTTGCATGCCTGCGTGATGATGGCGTTGACGTGACACCATAATGGTGTCTAAATGACGTCCATGGACATCAAGCCCTTCGTCGACGCTCTGCGCCAGGATCTGATGAACGCCGCCGAGGCCGGCGGCGAGCCGGCGCGCGCCGCCGCCGAGCGCCTGACCATGGCCCTGGAGCCCGCCGTGCGGTTGGCCCTGATGGAGGCCTTCAGCGCGGCCGCCGCCGAGATCACCCGCGACCTTGGCGGCCCGGTGGTGGACGTCCGCCTGCAGGGCCGCGAGCCGGTCTTCGTGGTCACCGGCGGCGCCCTTGCCGCCCCCATCGCCGAGACCGGCGAGGAAGAGGGGGACGACGCCGTCACCCGCATCACCTTGCGCCTGCCTGAGACCCTGAAGGTCCGGGCTGAGGAATTGGCCGCCCAGCGCGGCCAGTCGCTGAACACCTGGCTGGTCAACGCCGCCCGCGCGGCGGCCGGCGGATCAGCCCCCATCGGTCCCGGAGCCCCGGGCCGCAATCGTTCGTCCAAGCGCATCCAGGGATGGGCGCGATGAGCCGGGAAACCTCCATGCACAGCTTCCAGACCCCCGACCCCGTCAACCTGCGGGTTGAACTCTGGCAGGGACCGGTCACCGTCCTGGCCTCCGAAACTGGCGCCGCGACGGTCGAGCTGACCGCGCTCCCGGGCGACTCCCACGCCCAGGAGCTCATCGATCAGGCGACGGTGGAGCAGCGGGGCGACGAGATCGTCGTCCTGCTGCCCTGACCGCGGCGCCGTCTTTTCCAAATCCGCGGCGGGGTGCGGGCGGTGATCAAGGTTCCCACCGCCAGCGACGCCCTGATCCACACCGGCTCGGCCGACCTGGAGACCAAGGGCCGGCTCGGCCGGGTCTCCGCCCACGGCGGGTCCGGCGATGTCGAGCTGGAGCATGTGGCCCGCGCCGAGGTGCAGACCGGTTCCGGCGATATCGAGATCGGGACCGTCGACACCGACTGCGACGCCCGGGGCGGCTCGGCCGACATCAGCGTCAAGCGGATCGGCGGCGACGCCGAATTGATCACCGGCTCAGGCGACATCGATGTCGGGGAGATCACCGGGTCCCTGAAGGCCAAGACCGCGTCGGGGGACATCGAAGTCAGCCGCGCGAGGCACGCCGACCTCACCAGCGTATCGGGTGACATCAAGGCCGGGGAGATCACGGGCGAGTTCCGGGCCTCGACCGGGTCAGGGGACGTCACCCTACGTCAGGCCGGCGACGCGGTCGACGCCACGGCCGGCTCCGGCGACCTTGCGGTCAAGCGGGTGGACCATGGCCGGGTGCGGGCCAAGACCGCGTCAGGCGATATCGTGGTGGGCGTCGCCCAGGGCTCCTCGGCCTATCTCGACGTCACCACCGCCACCGGCGACGTGAAGTCCGCTCTCGACGCCAGTGAACCGCCCCGCGAGGGCGAGCCGCAGGTGGAGCTGTTCATCCAGGCGGCGACCGGCGACGTGGTTCTTCGCCGCGCCTAGGCGGTCAGGGCCAGCAGGGCGAAGCTGGCCAGCCAGTGCTCGCCCATATAGTCGCCCGCCACATGGGGCAGGCTGGCCGCCAAGTGGCGGTCGGCGGCCGCATGGGCCACGGCGCGAAGAGGGTCATCGGGGGCGAGGCTCCCTGAGATCGCCCGCCAGCACCAGGCGCGGCTGAGGTTCAGACCATCCAGATGGGCGATCTTGCCATCGCTGCGGTCGCTGACCGTGGCGGGGGTGAAGAGGCTGGCGGGCAGCCCCTTGGCGGCGTCCGGCAGGAAGCCCGCGAACCAGGTGCGGAATTCCGCGACGGGCAGCAGCCGCCGCATGGCCTCGGCTTCCATCAGGGTCGGCGACAGGAAGTCGTCGCCGGAGGGTTCCCAGGCCGCGGCGTTGCGATCGCCGCCTTACCAGGCGCGCGCGGTGTCCCGCAGCAGGGCTTCGAAGGCGGTGTCCTGCACGGCCTTGGCGTAGTCGGCCGCCAGCGCCAGGGCGAAGGCCGTGGAATTGTGGACGCCGGTGCGTACCGGATAGGTGGCCTTGGGCAGGTAGGTGCGGAACCGCTCGGCGAAGGCTTCCGCCAGCGGGGCCAGGCGGCGCGCCCAGACCCGATCGTCGTGGCGGATCAACTCGGCCTGCAGCATCAGCAGCCAGGCCCAGCCGTAGGGGCGTTCGAAGCCCCGGCTGGAGGGCCGGTCCAGATAGACCCGCTCGGCCTCGACCTTGTCGGCGGTGAAGGCGCCCGCGAACAGGTCGTCGATGGCGGCGGCCTCGGGGATCTCGGGGTGCAGGCGGCGTAGGGTGGCGAGCGTCCAGTAGCCGTGCACGCAGGAGTGCCAGTCGAAGCTGCCGAAGAAGATGGGGTGCAGCGCCCGGGGTCCCACGGCGTCGCCGGGCCCATCGAGGACGTGGTCCATCTTGTTGGGATACTCGCGGGCGACGTGGCCCAGGGCGATGCGGGCGAAGCGCGACGCGACCGCGGCGGTGAGCTCAGCGGAAGGCGAGGACATACATCAGCACCATGTTGGCGAGCAGCAGGGGGGCGGCCGTGGGGATCTGGGCGCGGATCACCGCGTGGCGGTCCTTCAGTTCCAAGAGGGCTGCGGGCACGATATTGAAGTTGGCGGCGAGCGGCGTCATCAGGGTCCCGCAAAAACCGGACAGCATGCCGATGGCGCAGACGACGGCCGGGTCGCCGCCGAACTTGACGATCAGGAAGGGTAGGCCGACCCCGGCGGTCATCACCGGGAAGGCCGCGAAGGCGTTGCCCATGATGATGGTGAACAGGGCCATGCCCAGGCAGTAGACGGCCACGGCCGCCAGGTGTCCGTCCATGGGGATCGCGGCGGTCACCAGGTCGCCCACCACCTTGCCGACGCCAGCTAGGGCGAAGACCGCGCCGAGCGCCGCCAGCATCTGCGGCAGCAGCGCGGCCCAGCCCACGGTGTCCATCAGCCGCCGGCCTTCCTGCAGGGGGCTGATGACCGGCTGGCGCAGCAGGATGAGCGCGGTGACCACCGCCAGCACGGCGCCGAGCGCCAGGGAGATCAGGGTCCCCTGCTTGGGCTGGAACAGTGGCAGTTCGCCGATGGTGACGTGCTGCAGGCCAAGCGTCCCGATCAGGACGGTGGCGGGAATGACCAGGGCCGGGATGAACAGCCTGTTCCCCCAGCGCTCCGCCGACAGCTTGCGGGCTTCCGACGAGCCATCGGGCTCCCCGCGCCCCAGGCCGCCGAGGCCGGAGATCAGGGCCATGCAGAGCACCAGCACCCCGTTTCCCAGGTCTCCCAGCCCGTCGCCCGCCAGGAAGCTCACCGCGAACAGACCCCAGAAGCCGGTGTTCATCCAGCGCTTGGGATTGGTGGCGTCCCGGGCGCTGAGCACCGCGAAGGCGGCGAAGACCAGGCCCGCGAGAAGGTAGACGACGCCGAGTTTGATCATGCTCCACGCCCCTTCAACCTGCGCTCGAAGAGCGCCAGCCGCAGCGCATGGATGGCGAAGGCGACGATGGCGGTCGGGATGGCCCAGATCGACAACTGCAGGGGCTCGACCACGATGCCGCTCTGAGCGAGGAAGCCCACCATCAGCAGGATCGAGCCGATGGCCAGGAAGATGTCCTCGCCGAAGAAGAGGCCGATATTGTCGGTGGCCGCGGTCATGGCGCGAACCTTCTGGCGGGCCTCATCAGGAAGCTCGGCCGTCTCGCTCTCCGCGGCGGCCTCGGCCATGGGGGCGACGATGGGCCGGATGGTCTGGGCGTGGCCGGCGATGGAGGTCAGGCCGAGCGCCGAGGTGACCTGGCGGAACAGCAGGTAACCGATCAGCAGGCGGCCAAGGGTCACGCTCTTGAAGCCGGCGATCAGGGCGCGCGCCCGCTCCTGCAGGCCCGCCCGCTCCAGCACCCCGATGACCGGCAGGACCAGCAGGGCGGCGCTGACATATCGGTTCTCGTTGAAGGCTTTCCCGAAGGCGGCCAGGACCTCCAGCGGAGACAACCCCGCGGCCATGCCGGTGAGGACGGCCGAGACCATCACCACCAGCAGCGGATTGAAGCCGGCGGCGAAGCCCGCCACCACCACCGCCACCCCCAAAAGGATCAGCATCAGCCCCTCCGTCGGCGACTCAAGGTTTGGGCGCCGTATGAAGAGGTAAACCTAGTCCGACCCGCCCGCGTCTCTATGGTCCATATTATGGACTACCTGGCGAAACGATTGAGGCGCTATTTCATCAGACCGGCCTTGCGCAAGGCGTCCTCGATGACGGAGCCGATGGCCGACACATTCGGGAGGACGGGCGCGGCCACGGCCGGCTTGCGCGACGGCGGCCTCACCGTGCGGAGGGGTTCGGCCGGACGCGGCGCCGGGACAGCCTCCGCCTCGTGGATCAAGCCCCAGCTGGCGGCGATGTCGCGGGTGGAGGCCACGCCGACGTCGAGCATGTAGGCGCCGCTCACCCCGCCGCCGGCGGACCCGTCGGGCTTCAGCGGCACGCCGTGGCCCATGCCGGCCACCAGGTTGTGTTCCACCAAGGCGCGGCCCTCGGCGTCGCGCCAGATGCGGCGGGTGTGGCCAGCCTCGACCTCGGTGTGGCTGGGATCGAGGTCCAGGTCGTGGACGCCGCGCCACTGGCTGAGCACCGCCTCCCCGTTGGACGGGCTGACCGTGTGATCGGCCGAGCCATGCCAGACCGAGATGCTCGGCCAGGGCCCCTTGTGCGGGCTGGCCTTGCGCACCTTGCCCGGCAGGGCGGCCTCGCCAGGACCGCCGTGGCCGCGCATGGCGTCAAAGGCCTCGGGGACGGAGGCGGCGACCCCGTAGGGCAGGCCCGCGATCACCGCGCCGCCGGCGAACACCTCCGGATAGGTGGCCAGCATCGCGCTGGTCATGGCCCCGCCCGCGGAGAGGCCTGTGACGTAGACGCGGCTTCGGTCGAGACCGTGTTGGCTGATCATCGCCTCGATCATCTGGCGAATAGAGGCCGCCTCGCCCTTGCCACGGCGGGTGTCGCCGGGCTCGAACCAGTTGAAGCAGAGGTTGAAATTGTTGGCGCGGGCCTGCTCGGGGAACAGGACAGCGAAATCCGCCGCGTCAGCCATGGCCGACCAACCTGAGCCGAGATCGTACTCCGCCGCGCTCTGGGTGCAGCCATGCAGGGCCACCACCAGGGGCGCGCCCCTGGGCAGGCCGGGGGGCACATAGGCCAGGGCGGTCAGGGCGCCAGGATTGCCGCCGAAGCCGGTGAGCTCGGTCAGCCGGTCGGAGCCGGCGCGGGAGCCGATCCCAGCGCTAGCCTCGCGGAACGCGGTCATCCGCATCAGGGTGTCGGACAGAGGACGCATGTCAGGCCTTTCACGTCAGCCACAGGAGGCTGACATGAAAACAACGCAGGTGCAGCATGGATCGTTGCTGCGATGCAGCAAAGAGTCTGGTTCGCCGAACCAGGCCTATTTTGACTCCAGCTCCCGCAGTCGATTGTGCACCGCGGTGGCGGCGATCGCGGCCTCGCCCTGGGCGGTGCTGATCTGGTTGAGGCCGCGCACCATGTCGCCGGCGGCATAGAGGCCCGGCACGGTGGTCTCCTGGTGATCATCGACGATCAGGCGTCCGTCGTCGCAGCGTCGCGCCCCGGCCTGGACGGCGAGGTCCGTGCGCGGATCAATACCGAGCGCGGTGTAGACTGCGTCGAATTCCAGCTTGCCCTGCTCGGTGAAGGCCAGGGCGGTCAGCCTCTCGTGGTCAAGGGTCACCTCCTGGATCGGCGCCTCGATCAGGCGGACGCCCGCCTTGGCCAGACTCTGGCGCTCGCCGTCCGGCAGGTCCTCGGCGGCGCCGGTATGGATCAGCGTGATGTCGTCGGAATAGGTCTGCAGGAAGAGGGCTTCGCCCGCGCCCAGGGGGCCGTCACCGATCACCGCCACGGCCTGGCCGGTCACCTCAAAGCCGTCGCAGATCGGACAGATGCGGACCAGGGATCGACGCACCGCGGCCTCCACGCCCGGCAGATCGGGCAGGCGATCGACGACACCGGTGGCCAGGATGACGGACCTGGCCGACAGCGACTGGTCTGCCGTGGTGAGCGTGAAGCCGTCGCCGTCCACGCAGAGCCCGGTAACCTGGGCCTCCTCGATCCGCGCTCCGAATTCCTCGGCCTGGCGGCGCGTCCGGTCGAGCAGATCCACCCCGACGATCCCGCCCGGAAACCCCGGATGGTTGTGACTGCGGGGGATCCAGGCCGCCCGGCTGTCGCCGTCGTGCAGCACCAGGACATTCCGGCGGAAGCGGGCCAGGTAGATGGCGGCCGCCAGGCCCGCAGGCCCCGCGCCGATGACGATCGCGTCCAGGGTCATCCCTTGATCTTCCCGACAGTGAAGCTCTGGGAGATCAGGTTGGCCCTCCCGAAGATGGTCATGAAGGCGATGTCGGCGGCGTCCAGGCCGGTGGCGACCCGCACCAGGCCATCGATGGGGGCCAGGCCCGTCGCGTCGATGAGCCGCCAGCGGCCCCCGAGATAGACCTCGGCCACCGCATGCAGGTCCGGCGGCTCCAGCTTCCAGGCATAGGCGCTGACGGCGCGGGCCGGGATGTCGGCGGCGCGGCACAGGCTGATGGCCAGGTGGGCGAAGTCGCGGCAGACACCCGCCCGGTCGACGAAGGTGTCCATGGCGGTGGTCATGGCGTCGCTGACACCGGGCTCATAGGCGAGGTGTCCGCCGATCCAGTCGACAATGGCGGCGACCTTGTCGCCGCCGTCGAGCTTGCCGAACTCCTCAGCGACGAAGGCCTCGAAGCGGTCGGAGGGGCAGTAGCGGCTGGCGCGCAGGTAGCGCAGCGCCTCGCCGGGCAGGTCGCGGATGGCGGTGGCGGCGCAGCCTTTCAGGTCCGACGCGCGGGCTAGCAGCTCGACACTGGCGGTGTAGGCGATGGTCACCTCCCCGTGGGCGGTGAAGACCGCCCGGCGCTCACCGGTGACCGAGTCGTCCAGGCGGGCGATCTCGGTGGCGGGGGTGATGGTGAGGCGCTCGGAATGGATCGCCTGGTCCGGCGCGCGGGCGGCCTCCAGCAGCAGCAGGACCTCGCAGGGGCGCTCGAAGCTGTAGGTCAGGTCGGCCTGGATCGAGAGTCGCATGGAATCCTCCGCGCGCCCCAACGCGCGGGAGCGGCCGACGTTGCTGGAGGGCCTATATCATGACGCTGTCGTCTGACGGCTTCGGGGGAGCCGGCGGAATCGGCGACCGCAGCAGGCGGGCGACACGAGCCAGTAGCTGATTCTCGCTGAAGGGCTTTGTCAGATAGTCCTTGGCGCCCAGTCCGACGGCGCGACGAATGTCGTCGGGGGTGTGGCGCGCGGTAAGCATTAGGGTGGGCAGGTATCGGAGCTCGGGCCGCGCCTTCAGGGCGATGAGGACCCCAAAGCCGTCCAGTTCGGGCATGTTGATGTCGAGCACCAGGCCCTGGGGCTTCAGCTCCTGGACCCGCTTCAAGGCCTCGACGCCCGTGCGGGCGGTGTGGGTCTCGTAACCGGCCATTTCCAAGCGGGTTCGGACCACGTCGCGGATGCCGGCGTCATCCTCCGCGACCAGAATGCGGGGCCTAGCCTGCATGGACGGCGCTCCAGGGTTGGGAGGTGAAGTCCGACGCGCGGGCCACGGCGGTGATCAGGGCTCCAGGCTGCAGCGGCTTGGCCACGATATCCTGGAAGCCCAGAGCCAGCAGCCGGTTGTCGCTTGCGGCGTCGGCGGTGAAGGCCAGGATCGGGGTGGCGTCATTGGGTCCCGGCGCGGCGCGGATGGCGTGCAGGGCGCCGGGGCCGTCGAGCCGCGGCATGCGGATGTCCATAAGGATGACGTCGAAGGGTAGCTCGGCGGCCAGTCGCACGGCCTCCTCGCCATCGCAGGCCTCAGTCACTTCGGCCCCCACACCGGCCAGGAAGAGCCGGGCGAGTTCGCGGTTGGCGGGATGATCATCCACCACCAGGACCCGAACGCCGACGAAGGTCGGCCGCGTCACCGGCGAGCCGTCCTCGCCGACTTCCGGCGCCTGGGCCAGAGGGGCGGGGACCGTGAACCAGAATCGGCTGCCCCGGCCAATCTCGCTCTCGACCCCGATCTGGCCGCCCATCGCCTCGACCAACCCCTTGCAGATGGCCAGGCCGAGGCCGGTGCCGCCGTGGGCGCGGGTCAGGGCGCCATCCACCTGGGAGAAGCGCTGGAACAGACGGTCCTGCTTGTCGGCGGGAATGCCCGCTCCCGTGTCGACGACCTCGACCTTCAAGGTCCGGGCAGGCGCGTCATAGCGGGTGCGCAGGGTGACGCCGCCCCCTTGCGTGAACTTCACCGCATTGCCCACCAGGTTCAGCAGGATTTGGCGGATGCGGTCCGGATCGATGGACAGGATCAAGTCGCCATCCTCGCCGTCCAGGGTGAGGCGGAGGTCCTTGGCGCCTGCCTGTGGGGTGAAGAGATCGAGTGTCGCCCGGGACAGTTTGGCCAGGGCTACGGGCTGGACCTGGAAGGTGACCTGGCCAGCCTCCAACTTGGAGAAATCAAGGATGTCGTTGACCGTGCAGAGCAAGGCGCGGCTGGCGTCGCCCACTCGCTCGACATAGGCCCGCGTCAGGGGCGCGAGGTCGGGCTGTTCGCCGGCCAGGGAGGTGAAGCCGATGATGCTGGTGAGCGGCGTGCGAAGCTCGTGGCTCATATTGGCCAGGAACTCGGTCTTCACCGCGGCGGCGGCCTCGGCCTCGGCCTGCGCCAGACGCAACTTGGCTTCGAGCGCCTTGCGGGAGGTGATGTCACGCATGACGTCAGTGAGCCCCACGAAGCGGCCGCTCACCGGATCGGTGACGAAGGTGGGCTTGGACTCCATCCACAGTTCCTGGCCCGCCTTGTCATAGGCGCGGTACTCCACCGACCAGGGCTCGACCTGCCCCTCGGACTCGAAGACCGTCTTGCACATCTCCAGCACGCGAGCCGCGTCATCCGGGTGCATGAACGAGAATGGCGTACGGCCGATCATCTCCTCGGGCGTAAAGCCAAGGATCGCCTGGCTGGCCGGCGAGACATAGGTCAGCGTGCCGTCCAGCCGCATCTCGCTGATCATGTCTGGGGCTTTGGTGGTCAGGGTGCGGAAGCGGTGCTCGCTCTGGGCCAGGGCCGCCTCGATCTCATGCCGGGCGGTGACATCGCGCAGGACGGTGACGACCTCCACCACCTCGCCGCTTGCGTCCCGGACAAGGTTGGGGCTGCCCTCCAACCACACCTCGCGGCCAGCTTCACCGACGATCTTGTGTTGCCGACGCACCGTGGTGTCGATCTCAGCGCCGCTGAACAGGGCGGCTATGATCGCGGCGGAGTGGTTCAGGTGGTCAGGCGCGATCAGTCGGGCGATAGGACGCCCCACCTCCTCGTCTGGATCGAGGCCCAGTCTGCGACAGGCGGGCGACATGTAGCGGATCAGGCCATCGCGCCCGAAGCGCACCAGGATATCCGTCGAGTTTTCGGCCAGCGCACGATACTTGGCCTCGCTCTCGGCCACGGCGAGCTCGGCCCTGTGCTGGCGCGTGATGTCGACGGCGGTGCCGACCAAGGCCACCAGCTCACCGTCGGGCCCGCGCTCGCCGCGGGAATTGTAGGAGAGATAACGAACCTCCCCGTCGCGGAGGATGCGGGTGATGGCGCCTTCGACAGCCTCGCCGGTGGTGAGTTGGCGCGCGACCCGCGCTTCGGCGACTGCGACATCGTCAGGGTGGTATACGGCGAGAACCGCGGTGGGGTTCAGGGGCGAATCGGGTGACAGGCCGTAGATCTCATACATCTGCGGTGACCAGGTCAGCTCGCGGGTGCGCGCATCGAGCCGCCAGTTGCCGAGGTGGGCCACCGACTCGGCGGCCTCCGCACGGCGGACCAGGGACTCCAGGTGGTGCACGGCCTGTTTCTGTTCGGTGACGTCCTGGAAGACGCCATGCAGGCCAATCACCTCGCCCAGAGCGCCTCGGATGCAGTCTGCCTTGCAGAGCACGTCCCGCACCTCACCATCGGGACGGCGGATGCGGGCCTCGAGCTTGAACCCCTCGCCGGTGCGCAAAGCTTCCGTGACGGCCTGATCAACCCGCTGGCTGTCCCCATCGATGTAGAAGTTGACCGCGCCGGCGTAGGCGGGATCGAAGCTCTCAGGCGTAACGCCGTGGATCCGATAGACCTCATCGGACCAGGTCAGGTGACCGCGGTTAGACTGATAGCGCCAATTTCCGACCCCTGAGATGCGCTCGGTCATCTCCACAAGGCGTCGCCTCTCTTCGGCCTCTGGCTTGGCGCGGCGCAGTTCCAACGTGTCAACGACGACACGGGCCAGATTCCGCAGGCGGTCGAGATCTTCAGGACCTGGCGTCGGACGGGGCTTGGTGTCGATGACACAGAGCGTCCCAAGGTTGTGGCCGTCCCTGCCGGTCAGGACCGCGCCGGCATAGAAGCGGATTCCCAGATCGCCAGTCACAAGGGGGTTGGACCGGAAGCGAGGGTCGCGGGTCGCGTCCTCCACCACCAGGGTCGCGCCGGGCGCCAGGGGCAGGGCGTGGGCGCAGAAGGCTTGGGAGCGTGGCGTTTCCACCGCGTCCAGGCCGTGGCGGGACTTGAACCATTGCCGCTCGGCGTCGACCAGGGACACCAGAGCGATCGGAGCGTGGAACAGATCTGCGGCGAGCGCCGTCAGTCGATCAAAGGCCGCCTCCGGAGCGCTATCAAGGACTTGATAGTCGTCGAGGGCGCACAGCCGCGCGGCTTCTGATAGCTCGATCATGTCTTGTCCGTCGCCCCCAGAGTCTCGTCTCCATGAGGCGGGTAATGATGTAGCGATAAGGTTACCGAGGCGGAGACAAAACGCTGTTTCGTCAAAGAGTCTTCGCTTCAGGGCCCTTGCGCATCAGGAAGGCGAGGATTTCGGCGACGGCCACGAACAGCCGCTCGGGAATCTCGCTGTCGACCTCGACCTTGGAGAGCGCCTCGGCCAGCAGGGGATTGTGCTCCAGGGGCACGCCGTGGGCCTCCGCGGCGGCGATGATTCGCTCTCCCACCAGGCCGCGGCCGGCGGCCACCACCCGGGGGGCGCCAGGGGCGTCATACTTCAGGGCGACGGCCAGGCGGAGGTCCTTGCTCATGCCGACTGGTCCACCAGCCGGCCCGAACTCGTGGCCGGCGCCGGCGGCGGCCCTGAGTGGACCGCCAGTTCCAGCTGCAGGTTGGCGGCGGCCAGGG
>NZ_JANPJP010000130.1:0-10845 GCF_031425575.1 Phenylobacterium sp. | reverse complement strand
CGACGCGGGCCGACGGCGACCTGAGGCGGGCCCGCCTGACGGGTCGCCCAGCATTCTCATTGACCAACCCATATCCGCGTGGTTATGGGTAAATTCATAGCCAATAGGTTATGGATTTCGATGCCAGACGCGCACGACACGCTTTTCAGAACGCTTGCAGATCCCACCCGCCGGGCTCTGTTTGAACGCCTGTGCCGTGAGGGCGAGCAGACGGTCGGCGCCCTGACCGCCCAGGCGGGCGTCTCCCAACCGGCGGTCTCCAAGCATTTGAGCGTGTTGAAGCAGGCCGGCTTGGTGCGTGACCGGCATGAGGGCCGCAACACCCATTACAGCGCGCACCTCGCCGCCCTGGCCCCGCTGACGGATTGGACCAGCCAGATGGCCGGGTTCTGGCAGAGCCGGTTCGACAGCCTCGAAGACCTGCTGAGAAGGATGGATCAATGAGCAGCGCCGCCGCCGAAACCCTCTCCGTCGTCGTCGAGCGCGAGATCGCCTTTCCGCCCGAAAAGATCTGGCGCGCCCTGACCCAGCCGCACCTGATCGAGGCATGGCTGATGAAGAACGATTTCCAGCCGCTGCTGGGCCACAGCTTCAACCTCAGCGCGGACTGGGGCGTGCTGGACTGTCAGGTTCTGGCGATCGAGCCGAACCGGACGCTGTCCTACACCTGGAACGGTCTGGGACTGGAGAGCGTCGTGACCTGGACCCTGACCCCCACGAGCACCGGCACTCAGCTGCGCATGGAGCAGGTCGGCTTCCGGCCCGACCAGCAGATGGCCTATCGCGGCGCCATCGCCGGATGGCCCAGGTTCTTCTCCAGCCTGGAGCAGGTTGTAGCGCGGGCCGACTGACGGCCCGCTTGGTTGGTCTTTCAAGGAGACACCCATGAACAGCTGGATCCGCCAGGCTCACCGCGCGCTGTCCGTCGCCTTCACGGTGGCGGTCATCATCAACATCGTCGCCCTGGTGCAGAAGGCGCAGGCGACCTGGATCGGCTTGCTGGCCTTGGCGCCGCTCATCCTGCTCATGCTCAGCGGCCTCTACCTGTTTGTCCTGCCCTACGCCGCCAAGTGGCGACGCACTGGCCGATAGGCTCGATGACCAGGACACCCGCTACCTCGACATCCGGGAGCGCGACACGCTCGACGAAGCGCAGCTGGCGGACTGGATCAGGCAGGCCAGCCAGCTCCCCGGCGAACGCATGTGACCTGTGCGAAGGACAACAGATGAAGAAGGCGAACATGACAACGGAGAGCTCAACCAACGACGGCGCGTCCCCGTCCCAGCTGATCGATGAGCGGATCCGGGACCTGAGTGATTGGCGGGGTGAGACCCTGGCGCGCGTGCGGCGGCTGATCAAGGAAGCCGACCCAGAGGTGGTCGAGGAATGGAAGTGGCGCGGGGTGCCGGTCTGGTCGCACGCCGGGATCATCTGCACGGGGGAGACCTATAAGGCCGTGGTGAAGCTGACCTTCGCCAAGGGCGCCGCGCTGGAAGACCCCTGTGGCCTCTTCAACTCCAGCCTTGAGGGTAACACCCGGCGCGCCATCGACATTCATGAGGGTGCGCAGATCGATGAAGCGGGGTTGAAGGCGCTTGTTCTCGCGGCCGTGTCGCTCAACACCGCCCGCCCGCAGAAGAAATCCAAGAGCGCCTAGCGCCATCCGTAGTTGAAACTGATGGAGATGCGTTCCCGCTTGGCGGCGTTGGCGGGTACCTCGTGGCGCAGCCAGCTTTCCCACAGGATCAGGCTGCCGGGCTCGGGCTGCAGATAGACGAAGGTCCTGGCGCTCTCCTCGGCGTCAGCCAGTCGCGGCGGGGCGGCCATCATCAGCGGCAGGCGCGGGTCCTCGAGCTTGAGCGCGCTCGCCCCCTTGGGGGTGGCGACATAGACCGTGCCCGACAGCACGCTGTGGGGGTGGATGTGGCCGGAGTGGGCCGCGCCGGGCCGCAGGATATTGACCCACAGACTGTCCAGCTTCAGGCGGCCGCCGCGCAGGTCCAGGCGCAGGTCGGCGGCGAAGGCCTTGGCGTGGCGATCGAGCTTGGTCTTGAGCTCGCCGAACACGCTGGCCCGCTGCGGCAGGTCGTCGAGGGAGGCGTAGGAGGTGTAGCCGCCATAGGCGTTGGTTCTGCACCAGGCCTGGCCGGCCATGTCTTCGTCGGCCAGCATGCGGCAGGCGTCTTCGAGTTCGGCGTTGAAGCCCTCGAACCCCTTCTCGGCGGCGAGGGAGGCTTCGTAGACCTGGGTGACGAAGAGCGGACGCGTTGGCATGCGTCCGCGCTAATGGCCCTAGGCCAGGATGTCCAGCAGGCTGTCGGTCATCTCGCCCGCCGTCCCGATCACCGCCAGGTTGGCGCTGAACTCGTGCTTGGCGGTGATCTGCTCGACGGCCTCGTGGGCGTAGTCCACGCTGAAGGCCGGATCGCCCATGCGGACCGTCCGCTGGGCGGAGGCTTCGAAGCGTTGGCTGGCGGCGAACAGGCCGTACTGCGCCGTGGCGATGGGGTTCATGGTCAGGCCCTCCGTGAACCTGACCCTGAACCCCCGCGGTAAAGGCTTCGCCAGCGAAGATGGTGAACGGCTCAGGCGTAGGCGTATTTCGGGCTCCAGGCGGTGACGCCCTCTGGGATCATGTCGAACAGGTGATAGGTGATGCAGAAGTCGTCGCCAGGGCCGAGTTCGGCGTCGGAGACCCGCACGATCTGGTCGCCGCGCTTCTGGAACACCGAGACGCCGGGATGCCAGCCGCCGCTCGCGCCGCGATAGCCCATGTCGGCCGCGAAGCTGGAGCCTTCATGACTGACCATCGGGAAGCGCCAGCCTCGGCCGGCGGCGAAGTCACGCTGGACGACCGGAGTGTTGGGGGTGGAGAGCACGAAGGCCGCGCGGCTGGCCAGGTGCTCATAGACCCCATTGAAGCCGTCGGCCCACATGGTGCAGCTGGTGCAACCGGTCCCCATGTTGTGGATCACGAAGAGGTCGGTCTTGTCGCCAAACAGCTGCGACAGCGCGACGGGCCCTTCCAGGGTCTGGAAGACGTAGTCCTCGACCGGTTGCGGTTCGACGGACTCCTGCACCTCGCGCATCTTCTGGCGCAGGGCGGCGATCTGTGCGCGGTGGCCGATCAGGGTGTCCTTGGCTTGGGCGTAGTTCATCACCGGTCATCCTTCTTGGATTGGGCGCGCTCGTCGTCGAGGCGCAGGAGGTGTTGGGCGAGGGTGTCGAAGCCGGCCTGCCAGTACTTGGCGTAGCGGTTCATCCAGACCGCGGCGTCGTGCAGGGGCGCGGCGTCCAGGGTGCAGCGGCTGATGCGGCCGCTGCGGGCCTGATGGACGAGGCCCGCGCGGACCAGGACCTGGATGTGGCGGGAGACGGCCTGGAGCGAGATGTCGAAGGGGGCCGCCAGTTCCGAGACCAGCAGGGCGCCCTCATCCAGACGCACCAGGATGGCGCGCCGGACAGGGTCCGACAGGGCGAAGAAGACTGCGTCGAGGGCATCTTCGGGCGCCGCTTGCAGAGGTATCGGGGCCGAGGTCATGGGCGGATAATAATCAATACAATGATTGAGAGTCAACGAATTGGTTGATTATCTATCCGCCGAATACCTGCCACCTTTGTCGTGTGTTATGCTGCCGGAATCCTGGAGGAAATTTCGATGATGCGTAATTCGATGATCGCAGGACTGGTGCTCGCGGCGTCGGCCGGCGTGGCCCTGGCAGGCCCGATGAGTAACCCGCCGACCGAACGAACAATTTGCATCGATGTGGGCGGTCAGAGCCTGCCGGCGGTGTGCAAGGTCCCCTCCAGCCGCCTGGATAAGCGCGAGGACTTCTGCCTGTGCAACGAGGGCGTCAAGGTCAGCGCCCCGGTCTGCGGTCCGGGCGAGCGGGCGCCGGCCGAGAACATCGCCTACGAGAAGGCGCGCAAGGCCGCGTCCCGCGACGGCAGCCTGATCGGCGACCTCTATGAAGGCCGGGGGATGTGCGTCGCCGCCCGGGACCCGGGCAGCAGCTTCTAGAGCGCGGGCTACTTGCCGAGCGCGCCGTAGACCAGCTTCTGGAACACCGGCAGGGCCACCCGGCCGCCCATGCGCTGGCCGGTGGCCAGCTGGCTGGCGGCCTCTGGGCCCAGCGGCATGGAGTTCTGGATCAGGTAGAGCATCACCATGTCTTCCGCAGGGTCGGCCTGCCACCAGGTTCCGAAGGCGCCGGGCCAGCCGAAGGCGCCCTTGGAGCCCGCGCCCATCCAGGCCTGCTTCTCGGGATCGACGATCACCGAGACGCCGAGGCCGAAGCCCTGGCCCATCCAGAAGGGGATGCCCATGAAGGGGATCTCGCGCTGGGCGTCGGTGAGCTGGTTGGTGGTCATCAGATCGAAAGTGGCGGGGCTGATGAGCCTCACGCCATTCAGCTCGCCCTTGTTCAGCATCAGGCGCGCGAAGGTGAGGTAATCGTCGGCCGTCGAGATCAGGCCGCCGCCGCCGCCGCAGAAGGCCGGCGCGGCTTCTTCGTGCGGGAAGGAGACGTCCTGCAGTTTGTCGGTCTCGGGATTGATCCGGTAGAGATGGGCCATCCGGTCGCGCTTCTCCGGCGGGCACCAGAAGTCGGTGTCGGTCATGCCGAGGGGCTGGAAAATCCGCTCCATCAGAAACTCGCGGAAGCCCATCCCGGCGATGCGGCCCACCAGGAAGCCCAGGACGTCGGTGGCGTGGCTGTAGTGGAAGCGCTCGCCTGGCGGGAAGGACAGCGGCAGGGTGGCCAGCTTGGCCATCCACTGGTCGGGCGTGTTGGGGTTGGAGAGCGGCGCGCCCAGCGCCTTTTCATAGGCGTGGGCGAAGGGCCCCACCGAGGTGAAGCCATAGGCCAGGCCCGAGCGGTGGGTCATCAGGTCGTCGATGGTGATCTCGCGCGGCGCGTCATAGACCTGATCGACCGGCCCGGTCGGATCCATCAGAACCTTCATGTCGGAGAACTCGGGCGCCCACTTGGTGATGGGGTCGTCGAGCTTCACCTTGCCCTCCTCCATCAGCATCAGCAGGGCCACCGAGGTGATGGGCTTGGTCATGGAGGCGATGCGGAACAGGGTGTCGCGGGTCATGGGCTTGCCGGACGCGATGTCGCGCAGGCCGATGGTGTTGACCTGGGCGACCTCGCCCTTGCGCCACAGCAGGGTGACAAAACCCGACAGGTCGCCCGCGTCCACCACGCCCTGCAGGCTGGGGGCGATCTGGGCCAGGCCCGCCGTGTTGAAGCCGCCCAAGGATTGATCGCCGTCCATACTGATTTCCACCCTGTTGGCGCGGACTTCGTCGCCGCGCGTTCACCGGCTGATTGCGCCGGGTGACGCAGGCGCCGTCAAGCAAAAGGCGAGGGCTCTTGCGTCCGATTGGGGCCCCTGCGCGTAAACGTCTGGAACCTGCAGCCGACCGGACCGCCCATGACCCATCCTCTCCGGCTCGGCCTGGCGGCCGCGACAGCCGCCCTCACCGCGGCCTGCTCGCCGCTCACCATGTTCTCCACCCTGACGCCGAAGGACCCGGCGACCCGGGCCGATACCGGGGTCGCCTACGGCCCGCTCTCGCGCCAGAAGCTGGACGTCTATGCGCCGCGCAAGTCCACAGCGCTCGCGCCGGTGGCCGTCTTCTTCTATGGCGGGTCTTGGGATTCCGGGCGGCGACAGGACTACCGCTGGGTGGGCCAGGCCCTGGCGGCCCAGGGCTATCTGACCATCGTTCCGGACTACCGGATCTTTCCCGAGGTGACCTATCCCAGCTTCCTGGAGGATGGCGCAGCCGCGGTCCGCTGGGCGGCCGACCACGCCAAGGACCTAGGCGGCGACCCCCGCCGCATCGTTCTGGTGGGCCATTCGGCCGGCGCGTACAACGCGGTGATGCTGGGGTTCGACACGCGCTATCTGCAGGCTCAGGGCGTTGACCCCAAGGCCATCCGGGCGGTGGCGGGTCTGTCGGGCCCCTATGACTTCATCCCCATCGATGGACCGGTCACGCGCCGCACCTTCGGCGGCGCGGCCGACCTCGCCGCCACTCAGCCGTCGCAGTACGCCAGCCGATCCGGTCCGGCCGCTTTCCTGGCCACCGGGGACGCCGACCGCACGGTCTATCCCCGCAACACCAAGCAGCTCGCCGCCGCCATCCGGGCGGCGGGCGGACAGGTGGAGGAGAAGCACTATGCCGGGGTCGATCACGCCGGGTCGGTGCTGGCGCTGTCTCGGCCCTTCCGCAACAGGGCCCCGATCCTGGCCGACATGACCGCCTTCCTGGACGGCGCCGCCAAGTAGGCGCGCGGTTGACAGCTTCGCCCAGGGCCGCCAAAGCGTGACCATGGCTTGCGCCCCGACCCACGCTCAACAACCGCAACACCGTCCTTTGGCGGTGCGGGTGCGCGCGATCTGTTCGGGATAGCTTTCGAACCTATCGAATGAGCCCCCAACCCCGCCCGGCCGGCGGGGTTTTTCTTTGCCCGCCGGGCTTTCCCTTCAAGGAGACCCTGATGACCAAATTCTACCCGTCCGAAGACGCGGTCGGCCACGTCGCCCGCGGCATGATCGAACGCACTCTGCCCAAGGCGGAGTGGACCCACGCGGCCCATTTCGCCGCCTGCCTCTGGCTGCTGAGAGACCGGCCCGCAACCAGGGTCGTGGCGGACCTGCCCCGGCTGATACGCGCCTACAACGAGACCACCGGTGTCGAGAACACCGACACGGCGGGCTATCACCACACCATCACCCTGGCCTCCATCGGTGCGGCGGCCGAGTTCCTGGGACGCTATCCCGAGCATCAGCCGCTGCACGAGGTGGTGGACGACCTGATGGTTTCGCCGCTGGGGAACCCCGGCTGGCTGATGGACTACTGGACCCGGCCGCGCCTGTTCTCAGTGGAGGCGCGGCGCGGCTGGATGGGCCCGGACATTCGCGCGTTTCCGTATCGGGTCGGTTGATGGGCTCGGCTGTTTCGGCCACGGTCGGCGCCATGTCGCAGCCCGTGCAGATCGTGATCCTCAACGGCTGCGGCAGCGCCGGGAAGAGCTCGACGGCCCGGGCGCTGCAGGAGATCTGCGCCCGACCGTTCCTGCATGTCGCCATGGACGCCTTCCTCGACATGCTGCCCAAGGCGATGTTCGGCCACGCCGACGGCATGATTTTCGAGACGCTGGAGGAGGGCGGCAAGCGCTCGGTGGCGATCCGCACCGGGCCGGTGATGGACGCCGCCATGCGCGGCATGCGCCAGGCCATCGCGGCGATGGCGGGCCAGGGAAACCACCTGATCGTCGATGACGTGATCCTCAATCCCGCCGACGAGGCCGACTACCGCAACCTGCTGTCGGGGTTCGAGGTCCGCTTCGTGGGGCTGTTGGCGCCGCTGGAGGCGCTGGAGGCGCGAGAGCTGGCGCGGGGCGATCGGGAGATCGGGCTGGCGAGGTGGCAATACGACCGCGTGCATGCGGGCCGGGTCTACGACCTGGAGATCGACACGGCGGCGACGACGCCGGCGCAGAACGCGGTGCTGATCCGGGACGCGTTCGGGCTTTAGGACATCTTCCTCCCCTGTGCAGCGGAGCGGAACGGGGGAGGGGAGGAAAATGCTCACCTGAACCGCCGCCCTCTTTCCTCCCCCGTTCCGCTCCGCTGCACAGGGGAGGAAAACGCCCACCTCAACCCGTTCGCAAGGGAGGAAAGAGGCCGTCCTACGGGCGCAGGCCTGTCATCGAGGCGGCGAGGACGCGCAGGCCATCGGCGACCTCGTCGGCGTTCTGATAGACGGACGCCGCCGGGATCCGGTGCACGATGAGGCCGCGCGCTTCCAGGAATCGGTCGCGTCTTTGGTCGTGAGCGATCTGCTCGGCCTCCCCGTGACCATGACCGTCAATCTCCACGACGAGTCGGGCGCTGGGACAGAAGAAGTCCAGGATGTACGGACCGAGGGGATGCTGCCGTCGAAAGGCCGGCACATTTGTCAGACGACGACGAAGCCGGGACTAAAGCATCACCTCCGGCTCCGTCATCGACCGGCGCAGAGTCTTGGCGCGCCTCGTGGTCAGCGTCAGAGCGCGCATGGAGTTCCGCCCCTAGCCCCTCACGGACAAGCCTGACCCGCCCGCTTGCGGTCGTAGGCGGCCACCAGGCTTTGATAGGGGGGCAGGAAGGTGTGCAGCTTCACCGGCTTGCCGTCCGTCGAGGTCCCGGCGACGCCGGAGCGGATCTCGAAGTGCATGTGGATGGTGGTGGGGGTGCCGCCGAAGTCGTTGGAGGCCTTGCCCAGGTTGTCCCCGGCCTTGACCACGGCGCCTTCCGTCACCGCCAGCTGGTTCATCCGCATGTGCAGGTAGCGATAGACGCGGTGCGGCGGCGCGGACCCGGTCAAGGTGACGGTGTAGGTTCCCATGTCGGTGATGATCCCGTCCTCGGCGGCCACCACCCAGTGCTTGTCCTTCTTGCAGGTGGCCGGGCGAATGTCCTGGCCCTGGTGGCCCTTGCCGTTGGCGCAGAGGGGGCTCGCATGGCCGCGGCTTTCGCAGAAGTTGTCGCGCCACGGCAGGCTGTAGTTGCCGGCGTCGCACTGGCTGGGCTTGTCCTTCGGGCCCATGCCGCCGCCCGCCCCATAGACCTGGGAGTTGGCGAAGGCGTCGTCGGCGAAGGGGAAGCAGAGCTGGGGCGACCAGGTGGTGCGGTCGAGATAGCCGGAGCCCGACTTCGGCAGCAAGTCGCCGGCCGGGAAGTGGCCGAAGCTGCCGGCGGCCGGGGCGTCGGGGGTCTTGACCGGATCGGCGGGGGCCTCGGCCTGGGGCTCGTCGGGGAGTTGCTCGGCGCCGCCGTCGCCGACCGGTTCATCGGGCTCGGCCGGGGCGCCGCCGGGCAGGGGGCCTCCCGGCAGGATGTCGCCGGCCGTGGTGGGCGGCGGGGCGGAGGACGGCGTTCCAAACCAGCCGGAATTGTATCCCACCAGGGCCAGGACCGCGAGAATGATGAGGATGAGGAGGATCAGAGGCGCGCGCATCTCCTAGACCCCAAGTCCGGCGGCCTGGCGGGCCGCCTTGCCCATGACGACGACGGTGCTCCTGGCCACCAGGGACCGCACATAGGTCTCGTTCCGGCAGCGGGGGTCCGAAGGCGCGTCGCAGCGCAGTTCGGCGGTGTAGAGCACGCCGTAGCGGACAAAGCTGGCCAGCTGGCCGTCCACCGTGCGCTGCACCACCAGCTGCTCGGGTCCGATATTGGGCAGGTTCAGCTTGGAGCCCGCCGGCAGGGGGGTGGTCGCCGCCGTGCCGGTCAGAGAGACCCGCGCGCCGGAAAGGTTGGCGGTGATCGAGTAATAGTCGCCAAAGGAATAGATCCGCGCGCCGCCCATCAGGTCAGGGTCGGCGGGCAGCAGGATCGGCAGCCGGGTCTTGTCCACCGCGGCCTGATCCAGGCCGCGTCCGACGGGGGCGTTTCCGCCGCCGCTCTGGCGCAGGCCACCCACCGCGCCGGCCCAGTCGACGCCTCCGGGGGCGGGAGGGCGCGTGACCGGAGGACGGGTCGCCCCGGGGCGGGGCGATGGCGTGGGCGCCACCTGGGCGTTGGCGGTCACCGCGGCCAGCGCCACGCCCGTGATGATCACGCCTCGGATTCTTGAGTTTCGCATTGGCCCCCCGCCATCACGTCAATGTCAAAGTCTCGCGCATTTGAGCTTCGCTGTTAACCCGGGGTTGCAGCAGGCGTGTGAATTTGGCGGTCTCGCGCCGAAAACGCCGAGTAATTCGCCGGGTGATTGAGCCGAGGCGAGAATTCAGGTTGACGCAAGGTCAACATGTTGCGTCGCGGCAATTGAACGGGCGCGCCTTACTGGCTATATGAAAGTCCCTGTCGCGGGGCAGATTGCTGACCGCGCCCTTGTGCGTAAGGACGGCCGATGCTGGTGACCCTGATGAAGGCCAAACTCCACCGCGCGACGGTGACCCAGGCCGACATGGACTATGAAGGCTCCATCGCCATCGACCGCGAACTGCTGGACGCCTCGGGCATCCTGCCGCACGAGCAGGTGGACGTTCTGAACATCACCACCGGCGCCCGCTTCACCACCTACGCCATCGAGGCGCCGCGTGGCTCCAAGGTGATCGGGGTCAACGGCGCCGCCGCCCGCCTGGTCCAGAAGGGCGACAGGGTCATCATCGTGACCTACGGCATGCTGCCGGCCGAGGAAGCCCGCAACTATTCGCCGACCGTCGTGCTGTTGAACGACGCCAACGAGATGAAGCAGGCCGCGTGAGCCCGCGCCTGACCCTGGCGGCGGCCCTGGCTCTGAGCCTGTCGGCATGCTCGCCGGCGGTCCTGAAGGGCGTGGACATCGCGGCCCTGGATGCGGCGATCAACGACAAGGTCGGGGACCCGGGCACCTGCGTTCTGATCGGTGAGACCCGTTCGGGGGAAGTCGTCCACCGCTTCGGCTCCAACGTCACCTGCGCGCGCGCCCTGCCGGCCTGCAACGGCGCGACCCGGACCCTGGAAGACCTGTTGAACCTGACGGCCAAGAGCCGCCAGCCGGTGAACATCAGCTGCCCCAGCTCGCCGGACGGCGGGCGGACGGTGGGCTGGGCGGCCGGTCCGATCGAGACCCACGACGAACTGGTCTACGCCGCGGCCATGGAAGGCCCCAACACCCCGCCCGGCGTGGTGATCGCCGACAAGCTGAGGGCCGCCTTCGAGAAGGTCGGCCTGATCAAGCGGTAGGCGCTCCCTTTCCTCCCCTTTAGCGAAGCGTAAGGGGGAGGGGGACCGCGCCGCAGGCGTGGTGGAGGGGGCGAGCCCCATCCAGGGCGCCCCGTCGCGGGGGGGGGGGGGCGGGG
>NZ_JANPJP010000129.1:0-6651 GCF_031425575.1 Phenylobacterium sp. | reverse complement strand
CGCGGCGCCCAGTCGACCCTGTGGGGCGGCCAGGCCATCGGGGGTGTGATCAACATCGTCACCGCCGAGCCGGCGCAGGCCTTCGAGGGCGGGCTGCAGGCGGAAGCCGGCACGCAGGACACCACCTATCTGCGCGGCGCGGTGGCGGGGCGCAGCGACCACCTGGTCTGGCGGCTGTCGGCCGGCCACTATGAGACCGGCGGCGTCTCGGCCTTTGCCCGGGGGGCGGAGGACGACGGCTATCGCCAGGCCTCGGTCAGCGGGCGGGCCCGGGTGATCGTCTCCGATGACCTCTCCCTGGACCTGCGGGCGGTCTACACCAAGAACCGCAACGAGTTCGACGGCTTCCCGGCGCCGGCCTTTTCCTTCGCCGACACCGGCCAGTACGCGGAGATCGAGGAGCTGGTGGGCTATGCCGGCCTGAACATCGCGTTGCTGGACGGCCGGCTGAAGAACCGCCTGGCCTTCGGCTACACCAATTCCGACAGCCTGAACTTCAACCCGGCCCAGGCGGTGACACCGCTGACCTTCGACTCCACCGGTCGCAACAGGCGCTGGGAATACCAGGGGAGCCTGGAGATCACGCGCGCCTGGACCGCCACCTTCGGGGCCGAGCGGGAGGAGGCCAGCTTCCGCAGCCGCGCGCCCTCGGCCTTTGCGCCCTCGCCCGTGGCGGCCACGGCGGAGGTGGCCATCGACAGCCTCTATGCCCAGGTTCGTGGGGACCTCAGCGGTCACTTGTCGGTCAGTGTCGGCCTGCGCCGCGACAGCCACGACACCTTCGGCGACCACAGCCTGGGGCAGGTGTCGGCCGCCTGGTCTATTGGCGAGGAGACCCTCTTGCGCGCCAGTTTCGGCCAAGGATTCAAGGCCCCGACCCTCTATCAGCTCTATAGCGAGTACGGGAACCTGGGGCTGAAGGCCGAGCAGGCCGACGGCTGGGACCTCGGAGTCGAGCACTCGGTCGGCGACGGTTGGCTGGTGGTGACGGCCACCGGGTTCGGGCGGGAGACCGAGAACCAGATCGACTTCGTCTCCTGCGCGTTCGGGTCCCTGGCGCCTATCTGCAACCCCGGCGGCGTGGCCCGGTTCGGCTACTACGACAACACCGCAAAGACCACGGCGCATGGGGTTGAGCTGGTGGGGGCGGTCACCGCCGGCCCCTTCAGCCTCGACGCCAACTACAGCTGGACCCACACCGAGAACCGCTCGGCGGGCGCCAACCGGGGCAAGGAACTGGCCCGCCGGCCCGAGCACCAGGCCAACCTGGCGGCGACCTACAGATGGCCGTCTGGTCTCTCCACGACGGCCGACATACGCCACGTCGGCGCCAGCTTCGACAACGCCGCAAACAGCTACGTCCTGCAGAGCCACACCCTGCTGGACCTGCGGGCGTCCTATCCGGTGAGCGAGACCTTCGAGGTCTATGGCCGGGTCGATAACGTCCTGGACGACAGCTACGAGACGGTGCGGAACTACGGAACCCTGGGCCGCGCCGCGACCCTGGGCGTCCGCGCCAAGTTCTGATGCGATAAGGGTTCGCGGCGGGGGAGGGCCTCCGCCGCGCAACATGAATTGAGCGTCTGGCCTGTCCCCCGGCCGGGCGGCTATGCTGGGTCCATGAACAATATGGAAAGCGTCGTCGCCTGGATCCGGGCGCGGCTGCAGCGCGATCCGCCCCTGGCGGCGGAGCCAGAGCTGAACACCCTGCTGCGGGTCCTGGCGATCTGGCGTTCGCGCGCCATCGCCAATGTCCTGCTGCGCAATCATGGGGCCAAGATCCTGGGCGGCCCCTTCGCGGGCATGGACTATGTGGGCGAGGCCACCGAGGGGGCGCTCGCCCCCCGCCTGCTCGGCTCCTACGAGTCGGAACTGCACCCGGCCATCGCCCGGTTCGCCGGCGAGGGGTTCGACTGCATCGTCGATGTGGGCTGCGCGGAGGGCTACTACGCCGTGGGCCTGGCCCGCCTGATGCCGGGGGTCACCGTCTACGCCTACGACATCGTCGAGAAGGCCCGGCGCGCCTGCGCCGACCTGGCGGCCAAGAACGGCGTCGCCGAGCGGGTGGTGGTCCGCGAGACCTTCGCGCCCGAGGGTTTCGAGGAGTTCGCCGACCGCAGGACCCTGGTGATGATGGACGTGGAAGGCGCCGAGGACGGCCTGCTGCGCCCCGACTTGTCGCCCGCCCTGGCCAAGATGAGCCTCATCGTCGAGACCCATGACGTCTACAGGCCCGGCGTCCTGCAGCGGATCCAGGCGCGCTTTTCCGCCACCCACGACATCCAGCGCCTGGACCAGCAGGGCAAGAGCGTGACCCTGCCGGACTGGCTGGCCGCCCAGGGTCACCTCGATCACCTGATCGCGGTGTGGGAATGGCGCGTCCGCCCAACCCCCTGGCTGGTCATGACGCCCAAGGCGGCCGTCTGATGACCCAGGGGTTCCGGCTGGACGGCGGGGCTGAGAGTCTGGTCTTCCTCACCACCGAGGCCGGGGCGCCGCGCCTGGTCTATTGGGGGCCCGATCTTGGCCCCGCCGATCCCATCCCGGCGCTCGCCCGGCTCGCCATCCGCGCCATCCCGCACGGCATGCTGGACGGTGGCGAGCGGCTGAGCTGGCTGCCGGAGGCGGGGCAGGGGTTTACGGCTCACCCCGGCCTGCTGGCGCACAGGGGCGGCGCCGAGGTGGTCAGCCAGATGACCCTGCGCAGCGCCGATCTCACCTCCGGCGCCGCGACCCTGGTCCTGGAGGACACGGCCGCCGGGATCGAGCTGACCCTGAGCCTGCGCCTGGACGCCCCCACCGGCGTGCTCACCAGCCGCACCACCCTGCGCAACACCGGCCTCGAGCCCCTGACCCTCGACTGGCTGGCGGCGGGCGCCTTCGACAGTCCCCACAACGACCTGCTGCTGTTCGACGGCCGCTGGACCCGCGAGTTCGCGGCGGTCCGTCAGCTCCTCTCCACCGGCCTGATCGCCAAGGAGAACCGCACCGGCCGCACCTCCCACTACGCCCCGCCCTTCGCCGTGGTGGGGGAGACCAACTTCAGCGAGACCCGTGGCGAGGCCTTCGCCCTGCACCTGGCCTGGAGCGGCGACCACCGCATCTTCGCCGAGCGTCTGCGGGACGGCCGTGTCCAGGTCCAGGCCGGCGAACTGCTGCACCCCGGCGAGGTGATCCTGGGGCAGGGGGAAACCTACCAGAGTCCGGCCCTCTATATGGCCCGCTCGGAGAGCGGCCTGAACGGAATCTCCGACCGCCTGCATCCCTTCGTCCGCGATGTGATCCTCGGCGGCCGCCTCCGGGGCAAGACAAGACCGGTGCACTACAACGGCTGGGAGGCCATCTATTTCGACCACGACCTGGCCACCCTGAAGGGCCTGGCCGACCTGGCCGCGGAGGCCGGGGTCGAACGCTATGTCCTGGACGACGGCTGGTTCAAGGGCCGCCCCGACGACCGCTCGGGCCTGGGCGACTGGACCGTCGATCCCGCCAAGTACCCCGACGGCCTGACGCCGCTCATCGACCACGTCCGGGGTCTGGGGATGGAGTTCGGTCTCTGGGTCGAGCCGGAAATGGCCAACGCCGACTCCGACCTGCTGCGCGCCCACCCCGACTGGATCCTTGGCGACCCGGGCCGCCCCCAGCCCCTGGGGCGAGGCCAGTACGTACTCGACCTCACCCGCGCCGAGGTGGCCGACAACATCTACCGGCAGCTCGACGCCCTGCTGAGTCAGAACGCCATCGGCTATCTGAAGTGGGACATGAACCGCGACCTAACCCACGCGCTCAGCGGCGGCCGGGCGGCGGTCCACAACCAGACCCTGGCGGTCTACGCCCTGATGGACCGCCTGCGCGCCGCCCATCCGACCGTCGAGATCGAGAGCTGCTCATCGGGGGGCGGCCGGGCCGACTATGAGATCCTGCGGCGCACCGACCGCATCTGGACCTCCGACTGCAACGATCCCATCGAGCGCCAGGCGATCCAACGTGGTTTCTCGATCTTCTTCCCCCCCGAGGTCATGGGGTCCCACGTGGGCGCCGCCGCCAGCCACACCACGGCCCGCACCGCCAGCCTGGACCTGCGCGCCATGACAGCGCTGGGTGGTCACATGGGGATCGAGGCCGACCTGCGGGCCTTCAGCCAGGTTGAGCGCGACCAGCTGGCTGCGGCCATCGCCCTGCACAAGACCCTGCGCGACGACCTGCACGCCGGCCGCACCCTGCGCCTGGAGCATCCCGACTGCCTTGCTTTCGCCAATCTAGGGGCAGGGAGTGTCCTGGTGTCCGCCGCCCAGGTGCAGACCTCCAGGGCCGCGGCCCTGGCGCCCCTCCGCGTGGTAGGCCTGGAGCCCCAGACTGAATATGAGATCGTCATGGTCAACCCGCCCGAGCGGCCCTTCGCCGTGATGAAGCGGCGCATTCCGCTGGTGAAGGGTGACACCCTCGTCGCCAGCGGCGACATGCTGGCGCGAACGGGCATACCCCTCCCGGTGATGCGCGCTGGAGAGATCGCGGTCTTCCGCCTGACGCGGGTCGCGCCGTGACCCTCGCCGCCCTCGCCGCCGATTTCCGCGTCCGCTTCGGGTCCGAGCCCCGCCTGTTCCGTGCGCCCGGCCGCATCAACATCATCGGCGAGCACACCGACTATTCCGAGGGCTTCGTCCTGCCCGCCGCCATCGACCGCTGGTGCGTGGTGGCGGCCGCGCCCAACGACCTCGGGCGGCTGCGCGTAGTCTCGCAGACCCTGGGCCGGGAGATGGAGGCCGTGCTCGACGGTCTGACACCCGCCGGCGACTGGACCGACTATGTGGCCGGCCCCGCCCAGATCCTGCGGGAGGCGGGCCTGCCGATCGTGGGGGCGGACCTGATGATCGCCTCGGACGTCCCAGTCGGCGCCGGCGTCAGCTCGTCGGCGGCCCTGCAGGTGGCGGTCACCCGCGCCCTGCTGGCGCTCTCCGGGCTCCAGGCGGACGGCGCCCAGGTGGCCACTTGGGCCCGGGCCTCGGAGAACCGGTTCGTGGGCATGCCCTGCGGGATCATGGACAGCTTCGCCAGCGCCAACGGCGTCGAGGGCGGGGCCCTGATGGTGGACTGCCGCTCCCTGCAGGCCACGCCCGTTCCCCTGCCGCACGGAGCGAGTTTCCTGCTGGTGAACTCCATGGTCGATCACCAGCTGGTGGGCGGCGAGTATCGGCGGCGGCGCGAGGATTGCGAGGCGGCCGCCCGCACCCTGGGCGTTCCGGCCCTGCGGGATGTGGCCGAGGCCGACCTGCCCGCCGCCCTGCGGAGACTCAGCGGCGCCCCCGCCAAGCGCTGCCGCCACGTGGTGACCGAAAACGCCCGCGTCGGTCGGGCCGTGAGCGCCATGACCGCCGGCGACCTGGCCGCCCTGGGCGCGCTGATGAACCAGTCTCACGCCTCGTTGCGCGACGACATGGAGGTCAGCCTGCCGGTGGTCGACCAGCTGGCCGCCATCGCCCAGGCCACCCCCGGCGTGCATGGCGCGCGGCTGATGGGCGGCGGCTTCGGGGGCTGCGTCATCGCCCTGGTGGACAGCGCGGCGGCCGAGGCCGTTCAAGCCGGCATCGTCGCGGCCTATGGCGCGTTGATCAGCGCGATACCCGACGCCTTCGCCTGCCGCGCGGTCGCCGGTGCGTCGGAGGTGTTCACATGAGCCGTCCCGAACGCCGTCTCAACCTGCTGACCGGAGACTGGGTCCTGGTCTCGCCCCAGCGGGTCAGCCGACCCTGGCAAGGCGCGGCCAGCGAGGCCGCAATCCCCGAGCGCGTGGTCCACGACCCGGCCTGTTATCTCTGCGCCGGGGTCATGAGGGCCGGCGGCCTTCGCAATCCGGACTATCAGGGGGTCTACGTCTTCGACAACGACTATCCGGCCCTGCTGCCGGGCCGGGTGGAGGGCGGGTCCGACGACCCCCTCCTGGTACGCGAGCCGGAGGCCGGGCTGTGCCGGGTCATCTGCTACACCCCTGACCACAGCCTCACCATGGCCGGCATGAGCCCGAACCAGATCGAACCTGTGATCGAAACCTGGACGGCCCAGTTCACCGAACTGGCCACGCGGGCCGACGTCGGGGCGGTGACCATTTTCGAGAACCGCGGCGAGATGATGGGGGCCAGCAACCCGCACCCCCACGGCCAGATCTGGGCCCAGCAGCACGTCCCCAATGAACAGGTCCGCGAGGGCGACCGCCAACGAGAGTGGTTCGCCGCGCACGGGGAAACCCTGCTGGCGTCCTATCTCAGGCGCGAGCTGGCGGCCGCCGAGCGGATTATCTGCGCCAACGAGACCTTTGTCGCCCTGGTCCCGTTCTGGGCGGCCTGGCCCTTCGAGGCTCTGGTCCTGCCGCGCCGGCCGGTCACCGGCCTGGATGAACTGACCCCCGGTGAGCGCGCCGGTCTGGCCGACATTCTCTCGCGCCTGACCCGGGCCTATGACCGGCTGTTCGAGGTGTCCTTCCCCTACACCATGGGGTTCCACCAGCGGCCCACCGACGGCGGGGCGCACCCGCACGTCACCCTGCACGCCCACTTCTATCCGCCGTTGCTGCGGTCGGCCTCGGTGCGCAAGTTCATGGTCGGCTACGAGATGCTGGCCATGCCCCAACGCGACCTGACGCCCGAGGAGGCCGCG
>NZ_JANPJP010000128.1:0-3263 GCF_031425575.1 Phenylobacterium sp. | reverse complement strand
GTGAGGGGCTTACGCCACCAAATCCCCAAACTCCGCGCTACGCTTCAGCCAGGCCGCCGCATAGCCGCAGATGGGCGTGATGGTCCGGCCCTTGGTCCGGGCGTCCTGGCTGAGGGCGGTCATCAGCCGGCCTGAGGCGCCGGAGCCGCGCAGGGCCGGCGGGCTGAAGACGTAGTCGACGTAGAGGCGGTCACCCTCGAGGTGATAGTCCGCGTAGGACGTCTCGCCCTGCTCGTCGATTTCGAACCGCGCGCCGGTATCTCGCAGGTCGGCCATTTCGGAAACTCCTCGTCCGTCGTAGGTTGCCAACCTGGGGAACGCCGAAGGAGTGATCAAGATGCGTCGCGTGCTTGTGATGGGGGTCGCCCTGCTGGCCCTGGCCGCCTGTCAGAAAAAGGTGGAAGCCACCGCCGCCGTCGGCGAGGCGCCCGCCGCATCCGCCACGGTCTCGGCGGTCAGCCCGCCCAAGCGCAAACCCGGCCTCTGGGCCCAGACGATTTCCACAAACGGCATGACCCAGACCATGAAGCTGTGCCTGGACGAGGCCACGGAGGCCAAGATGACGGTCTGGGGTCAGCAGGCCGGCAAGGACATCTGCGCCAAGAACACCGTGACGCCCGCGCCCGGCGGCTGGACGTTTGTCAGCGAGTGCGACATGGGCCAGGCCGGAAAAGTCGCCACCACCGGCAAGGCCACCGGCGACTTCAATTCGAAATATGTGATCAAGGCCACCTCGGTGACCACCGGCTCTACGATGGCGCAGGCCAACGGAACCCACGAGATGGAAATGACCGGAACCTGGGAGGGCGCCTGCCCGGCCAGTATGAAGCCCGGCGACATGACCCTGCCCAACGGCATGACCATGAATATCGGCGCAATCGCAGGGAAGTAGGTCGCCCCTAGGCCAGCTCCACCGCCATGGCCGTGGCCTCGCCGCCGCCAATACAGAGGCTGGCCACGCCGCGCTTGCCGCCGCGCGCTTCCAGCGCCGACAGCAGGGTGGCCAGGATGCGCGCGCCCGACGCTCCGATGGGATGACCCAGCGCGCAGGCCCCGCCGTTGACGTTCAGCCGGTCCCGGTCGAGGCCCAGGTCGCGCTCGGCGACCATGGCCACCACGGCGAAAGCCTCGTTGACCTCGAACAGGTCGACGTCGGCGACGGTCCAGCCCGCCCGGCCCAGCACCTTGCGGATCGCAGGCACGGGGGCAGTGGCGAACTGGCCGGGCTCATGGGCGTGCCCTGCATGGCCGGCGATCCGGGCCACGATGGTCAGGCCCAGGCGTCGCGCCACGCTCTCGCGGGTTAGCACCAGGGCGGCGGCGCCATCCGAGATGGACGACGCATTGGCCGCGGTGATCGTGCCGTCCCGGGCGAAAGCCGGCCTAAGGGTCGGGATCCGGGCCGGGTCGGCTCTCAGCGGCTGCTCGTCCTGGCTGATCGTGACGGCGCCCTTGCGATCCGTGACCTCGACGGGCGTGATTTCGCGATCAAACGCGCCGCTTTCGATGGCGGCCCGCGCCCGGGTCAGCGAGCCGATGGCGTAGGCGTCCTGCGCCTCACGGGTGAGCTGGTACTGACAGGCGGTTTCCTCGGCGAACGACCCCATCAGCCGACCGGGCTCATAGGCGTCCTCCAGACCGTCCAGGTACATGTGATCGAACATCGTGTCGTGGCCGATGCGCGCGCCGCCCCGATGCTTGGTCATCAGATAGGGGGCGTTGGTCATGCTCTCCATGCCGCCCGCCACGATGATGTCGGCGGACCCGGCGGCCAGGGCGTCGTGCGCCAGGATGGCGGCCTGCATCCCGGACCCGCACATCTTGTTGACCGTGGTGGCCTCCACCGAGATAGGCAGCCCGGCCCCCAAAGCCGCCTGCCGCGCCGGCGCCTGGCCCAGCCCTGCCGGCCGCCCGCAGCCCCTGATCAACGGCTCCACGGAGGCCGGATCGACCCCCGCGCGCGCCACCGCGGCGCGGACGGCGGCCGCCCCCAGGTCGGTGGCCTTTGCGGCCGACAACGCCCCCTGGAACCCGCCCATGGGCGTGCGGGAATAGCTGGCGATGACGACGGGGTCGGAGGTCTGGGTCATGAGGTCCTCAAGGTAGCCGTGTTGTGACGTCGCAGTAGGCGCCACCGTCACGGATGGTCTTGTTGCGATAGATGACAGCGCCGATCAGGTTGGGCTGCTGGCGGATGGCGATGCAGAACTCGGGCCACAGATCGGACGGCAGCCACAGGCAGGGCGCGCGCGGGTCTTCGTCGCAGGCGATGTCCACAAGTTGCTTCGCGTCCATGGCCGCCCTGTCAGAGGTTGCCGACCGTGCCGGCGATGAAGCCGCCGCCCAGCACGCGCGAAGGCTCCTCGGGCGCATAGAGCACGCAGGCCTGACCGGGCGCCACGCCCTCCTCCGGCACGCCGAACACCACGCCAGGGCCACCGCTCACGATGGCCAACCGCCCCAGCACAGGCTCGCGGGTAGACCGCACGCGGGCCAGCACCAGTCGCGCCTCGGCGCACGCCTTCTCGATTGAGGGTCCATCGCCGATCCAGTTGGTCTCCTTCAGGCTGAGCGCTCGGGTCAGCAGCGCCTCGCGCGGCCCGACGATCACGCGGCGGCTGTCGGCATCGATCTTGACCACGAACAGTGGGTCGCCCACCGCCACATTCAGCCCCCGGCGCTGGCCGATGGTATAGCGGGTGACGCCATCGTGGCGACCCAGGACGCGGCCGTCCAGATGCACGATGTCGCCCGGCTCGGCTCCGTGCGGACGCAGGCGGTCGATGACCGTGGTGTAGCGGCCCTCGGGCACGAAACAGATGTCCTGGCTGTCCGGCTTGTCGGCCACGCGCAGCCCCATGGCCGTCGCCGCCGCCCGCACCGCCGGCTTGGGTAGCCCGCCCAGGGGAAAGCGCAGATAGGCCAGCTGCTCCGCTGTCGTGGCGAACAGGAAGTAGGATTGGTCGCGCGCCGCATCAAACGCGCGGTGCAGCTCCGGCCCCTTGAGGCCAACGTCGCGGCGCACATAGTGCCCCGTGGCCATCGCCTCGGCGCCCAGATCGCGGGCCACGTCCAGCAGGTCGCGGAACTTCACCGTTTGATTGCAGCGAATGCAAGGTATCGGCGTCTCGCCACGCAGGTAGCTGTCGGCGAAGTCCTCGATCACCTGCTGCTTGAACCGACTCTCGTAGTCGAGGACGTAGTGCGGAATGCCCAGGCCCTCGGCGGCGGTGCGCGCGTCGTGGATATCCTGGCCCGCGCAG
>NZ_JANPJP010000127.1:0-16557 GCF_031425575.1 Phenylobacterium sp. | reverse complement strand
GAGGTGCTGGTGATCGCCGCGGGCGGGGTGGTGCTCACCATCCTGGCCGGCTGGGGTCTCTCGCGGGTCTTCAAGCTCAAGCCAGACTTCGGCATCCTCACCGGCGGGGCGGTCGCCATCTGCGGCGCCTCGGCGGCTCTGGCCCTGTCCTCGGTCCTGCCGCCCTCGCCGACCCGGGAGCGGGACACCACCCTGACCGTGGTGGGGGTCACCACGCTCTCCACGGTGGCCATGGTGCTCTATCCGATGATCGCCGCGGCCGTCGGCCTGACCCACACGCAGTCTGGGGTCTTCCTGGGGGCGACCATCCACGACGTGGCCCAGGTGGTGGGCGCCGGCTACGGCGTCTCCAAGGAGGCCGGCGACACCGCCACCATCGTCAAGCTGTTCCGCGTCGCCCTGCTGCTGCCGGTCATCGTGGTGGTGGCCCTGATGTTCCGCTCCAAGATGGCCGCAGGCCCCTCGGGCAAGCGCCCGCCGCTAGTCCCGATGTTCCTGCTGGGCTTCGTGGGCCTGGTGGCGGTCAATTCCTCGGGCGTCGCCCCCGCCGGCCTCATGGACCAGACCGGCGAGGCGTCACGCTGGTGCCTGGTCACCGCCATCGCCGCCCTGGGCGCCAAGACCTCCCTCAAGGAGCTGACCTATGTCGGCTGGAAGCCCATCCTGCTGATCGTCGCCGAGACCGCCGTGGTGCTGGGCTGGGTCCTGGCCATGTTGATCTTCAGCTAAAGTCGCGGGCCAGCTCCGCGCGCGTCGCGGGGCTCAGCAAGGCCAGGTGGCCATAGCTCTCGTGACCGCACCCGATGGCCACGCTCACTGCCGGGTCGCGGAATTGGGCCAGGTGTTCCGGCTTCAGGGGGAACCGCAGGAAGTGCACCGAGGAGGTCTTGCCGTCCTCCCGCGTGCGCTCGACATCGCCCTCGGGGACGCCGCCCATGCGGTCCTCGCCAATCTGGACAAAGAAGTGATCCTCCACCCCGCCCAGCCTCGCCAAGGTCGCGGCGCGGCGCACCTCGTCCTCGATCTCGAACATCACCGTGGCCACCAGTTCCGAGCCCTGCGGGATCAGCGGGTTATAGGCCGCCAGCTCGTCGGCCAGCTGGGCGTCGCCGCCCTTCTCGATCAGCAGCATCTCCTGGACCTGGAACAGCATGGTCTCGAAGCTCTCGAAATAGAACGAGCAGATGGGCCCCAGATCGATGCGGCGCAGGCGCTTGGTGGGCAGCAGCGCCTTACGCCGCTCCCCCCGCACCTTGGCGAACTCGGCGTCGGGAAGCAGGTCGGCCTTGACGATCCGGCGCTCACTCAGCGGCATGGCGGTTTCCTAAAGCCCGTAAGCGCGGGCGAAGATTTCGATGGGGTGTGACTGGCGCGGCTGGGCGGCGTCGCCGGTCTCGGCGACCAGCATCTGGCCGATGTGCTTGCAGGCCAGCGGGCAGTCGGAACAGAACTCGGCGTTGGCCTTCTGCGCCACCTGGCGGGTGGTGGGCTTGCCCACCTTCAGGGCCGCGGGCCGCGTCGCCTTCATGATCCCGAAGGTGCCGCCGTGGCCCGAGCAGCGCTCCACCACGTCGACCTTGGCGCCGGGGATCAGGCGCAGCAGGTCGGCCGACTTCTGGCCCATGTTCTGCGCCCGAGCGTGGCAGGCGTGGTGCACGGTGATCCCGCCTTCGACGGTCGAGAGCCCCGGCGCCAGCCCCTCGGTGCGGGCGATGTCGAGGAGGTATTCGCTGATGTCCCGCGTGGCCGCCGCCAGCCGCCCCACCGCGTGGTCGCCGGGATGCATCAACGGCCATTCGAACTTCATCATCAGGCCGCAGGAGGCGGTCAGGGCCACGACGTCGTAGCCCTCTGCGATCCAGGGGGCGAAGGCCTGGGCGATCCGCTGGGCGCGTTCGGCCACGTCGGACACGTCGCCGGCCTCCAGCTGCGGCATGCCGCAGCATTCGGGATAGATCGCCTGCGTTTCCACCCCCTGCAGCGCCAGCACGCGGGCCGCGGCCACCGCGGTGTCGGGCTGGTTGTAGTCCACGAAGCAGGTGGCGTAGATCACCGCCTTGCGCAGGCCAAAGGCCGGGCCCTGGGGGTTGGCGGGCACGGGGGCCTTGAGCCGGTCGGTGGCGGTCTTGGCGTGGTACTTCGGCAGCTCGGCCTCGGCGTCGATCTGCGCGATGGCGTCCAGCAGCCCCCTCAGCGGCGTGTTCTTTCGCGCCGTGGCCCAGTTGGCGAGGCCCGCCAGCGGCTTGGCGAGCTTGCCGTTGCGGTCGGTCTGGCCCAGCTGGTCGCGGATGAAGTCCTTCTGCCCCGCGCGGCGCTTGGCCGCCCGGTAGCGCAGGATCAGGTGCGGGATATCGATGTCGAACTCGTGCGGCGGCACATAGGGGCACTTGGTCAGGAAGCACATGTCGCAGAGCGTGCAGGCCTCATCGACCTTGGCGTACTCCGCCTTGGGGACGCTATCGAGCTCGCCGGTGGGCGCTTCGTCGATCATGTCGAACAGGCGCGGGAAGCTGTCGCACAGATTGAAGCAGCGCCGGCAGGTGTGACAGACGTCGAACTGCCGCTCCATCTCCTTCTCGACGGCGGCCAGGTCGTAATAGGCCTCGTCGCGCCAGGCGATGGGATGGCGGAACGGCGCGTCGAGGCTGCCCTCCCGCGCGGTGGTTTTCGGGCTCTCGTCCACCTGGGACCTCCAGCTCACGCGTTCAGATACGCCGCCCTTTTCCTCCCCCGTTTACGGGGGAGGGGGACCGCCGATAGGCGGTGGAGGGGGCGGCCTCAAGCTCGGCGCCCGGTCTCGCCCCCTCCACCACGCTACGCGCGGTCCCCCTCCCCCGCTGCGCAGGGGAGGAAAGGCGGCGAGCAGTTCGCCTAACCCAGCGTCTCAAGGGCCCGCTGGAAGCGGCCGGCGTGGGACTTCTCAGCCTTGGCCAGGGTCTCGAACCAGTCGGCGATCTCGTCGAAGCCCTCGTCGCGGGCGGTGCGCGCCATGCCGGGATACATGTCGGTATATTCGTGGGTTTCGCCGGCGATGGAGGCCTTGAGGTTCAGCTCGGTGCCGCCGATGGGCAGGCCGGTGGCGGGGTCGCCCACGCCTTCCATGAACTCGAGGTGGCCGTGGGCGTGGCCGGTCTCGCCCTCGGCGGTGGAGCGGAACACCGCGGCCACGTCGTTATAGCCTTCGATGTCGGCCTTCTGGGCGAAGTAGAGATAGCGGCGGTTGGCCTGGCTCTCGCCGGCGAAGGCGTCCTTCAGGTTCTGCAGGGTCTTGCTGGTGGCGAGCGTCATCTGGTCATCTCCCTATGAGTCGAAGGGTGTCCGGGCGTCGAGGCCCAGCCTTGCTCAATCGCCACTATGAGCGCTTTCCGACATAGACCTAATCGAATTAATCTATCCACATCATAGAGCGCATCGATGAAGTGAATCCGCCCACCCTATCGGGCTTTCATTTGTGATCGTTGATAAGTTATCTTGACCAAGATCAAGGCCGGCCCGCCTGCGGACCTGAACCTTGGCGATGAGGAAACCGCGCTCCGGCGCCCAGAGATCAGATTCATGTCCCAAGCCGCCACCCTGACCCGCACCGCCCAGAAGACTGAGCATTTCGATGTCCTGATCGTGGGCGCGGGGATCGCCGGCGTCGGCGGCGCCTATCATCTGGCCAAGGAGCGGCCGGGGGCCAGCTTCGTGGTGCTTGACGTGCAGGACACCTTCGGCGGCACCTGGGCGACCCACAAGTATCCGGGCATCCGCTCCGACAGCGACCTCTACACCTTCGGCTACAAGTTCAAGCCCTGGGTGGGCGCCCCCATCGCCACCGCCGACGAGATCCTGCGCTACATGGGCGAGGTGATCGACGACAACGATCTGGCCCGCCACATCCGCTACAAGCACAAGATCACCCAGGCCTCCTGGTCCAGCCAGGACAACCTCTGGACCCTGGAGGCCGAGCTCACCGACACCGGCGAGCCCCTGCGCTTCACCACCAACTTCCTGTGGATGTGCCAGGGCTATTTCCGCCACTCCCAGGGCTACACCCCGGAATGGCCGGGCATGGCCGACTTCAAGGGCCAGATCATCCACCCCCAGACCTGGCCCGAGACCCTCGACTACAAGGGCAAGAAGGTCGTGGTCATCGGCTCGGGCGCGACCGCCGCGACCCTGGTCCCGGCCATCGCCGGGGACTGCGCCCACGTGACCCTGCTGCAGCGCTCGCCGACCTATTTCATCCCCGGCCGCAACGCCAATGAGCTGGCCGACACCCTGCGCGAGCTGAAGATCGACGAGACCTGGATCCACGAGATCGTCCGTCGCAAGATCGTCCATGATGGCGCGGCCTTCGCCAAGCGCGCCCAGGACGAGCCGGAGGCCGTCACCGCCGAGCTGCTGGCGGGCGTCCGCGCCTTCCTCGGCGAGGATTTCGACGTGCAGAAGCACTTCACCCCGCGCTATCGCCCATGGCGCCAACGCATCGCCTTCATCCCCGGCGGCGACCTGTTCATGGGCATCCGCTCAGGCAAGGCCTCGGTGGTCACCGACGAGATCGACCGCTTCACCGAAAAGGGCATCGCGTTGAAGTCCGGCGAAACCCTGGAGGCCGACATCATCGTCACCGCCACCGGCTTCGACCTGGCGGTCCTGGGCGACATCGAGTTCAGCATCGACGGCAAGACCTTGGACTTCGGCGACACCGTCACCTACCGCGGCATGATGTTCACCGGTGTTCCCAACATGGTCTGGGTGTTCGGCTATTTCCGCGCCTCCTGGACCCTGCGCGCCGACATGGTCGCCGAGTTCGTCCTGCGCCTGCTCAAGCACATGGAAGAAACGGGCGCCAAGAAGGTCGAGGTCGCCCTGCGCGACCAGGACAAGGACATGACGCTGCTGCCCTGGATCGACCCGGAAAACTTCAACCCCGGCTACCTGATGCGCGGCATGCACCTGCTGCCCAAGAGCGGCGACAAGCCCGAATGGCGCCACAGCCAGGACTACCTGGCCGAGAAGGAAGCCTTCCCCCTCATCGACCTCAACGACAAGGCCTTCGTCTACAAGTAAGGACTCGCGGGAGAGGCACGCGGCTTAGATCCTCCCCCAGGCGCTTCGCGGCGATGTGGGGGAGGTGGGTCTTCGCGCAGCGGCGAGCCGGAGGGGGATCAACGTCGTTGACCTCTTCGGCGCCGACCGGCGTCGCCATGGGCGCCCCTCCTCCTGCCGCGCCTAGTCGCGCCACTCGCTCAGGGTCTCGCCAGTGTCGCCATCGAGGAAGGCGACCCGGTCATAGGCCACCGCATAGAGGCAGATCGGCCGATGGTCGGGCGACTCGCTCCAGCAATGGTGGGGCTGGCCGTCCTTGAAGCCCACCAGGCGGCCTTCGAGGCGTAGGCGATAGGTGTGCGACAGCACCGAGGTGTCGGCCTTGTCCACCTTGCGGACGAACTCGTAGGGCCGGCCGCCTCGCCGCGACACCCGCGAGCCCGATGTCTCGAATACCTGGGCCAGCGCCAGGGTCTGGGCGGCCGGCGGCGTTGGCGTGGCCTGAATCTCAACGGCGCGCTTCGGCGGGCAGGTTTCCGTCGCGGCCCACGGGCGCGGGATCCAGAATCCCTCGACGGCCTCGATCTCGGCGGTCTCGTCGAGGTCCTTCACCAGCGGCAGAGCCGTCAGGTTCACGGGCCGCGCCACCAGGCGCAGCACGCCCTTGTCGATATCATATTCGGCGAAGGCCTGGCCGCCGTCCGCACCGGTCCTGGGACCATCGCAGCCGAAGGCGATGTCCAGGCGGAAGCTCCGTCCGATCAGCGGCGAGCGATCGCCGCCGGCCTTGGTCCCCGTGGCGAAGGCGGTCGTGGCGCGTTCGGCGGCGTCCACCAGGTCGGCCCGGGTCAGGGCGGGGGGCGGCGCGGCGGCGGCGATGGGGGCCGGCGGTGGCGGCGCTGGCGCCGGCGCGGCGGGCTCAGGCGTGTCGGGCCGGCTCAAGACGGCGAACAGAAGAATCGCGCCGCCGACGGCGGCGATGCTGAGCGGCGCGATCAGTGAGAGTTTGCGACGAGGCGTCGCCGGTCTATCATCCGACATCGACGAACCTTAGCAGATGGCGGCGGCATTTTGACAGTTCCTCAGAGATTTCTGGGCGCGGGGCTCAGGAACGAGGGGCAAGCTTCACTGTTACGGCCTGCTTCCGCGGCGCGATGACCCCACATCAACTGGTCGCGCTCGCCGTCCTGGTCTCAGTGGTCGTCGCCCTGATCTGGGGTAAGCTCCGCTCTGACGTAGTAGCCCTGGCCGGAGCCGCCGTCTTGCTCGGTACGCGGACGATCCGTCCGGTCGAGGTGCAGGGCGCCTTCGCGAGCCCGGCGATCATCGCCTTGGCCAGCCTCTTCGTCATCGCCTACGCCATGGAACTGTCAGGTCTGCTCGGCCTGGCCATCCGCTATGCCACCCGCCTGTGCGCCCGACTCGGGGCGCTCGGCATCTGGCTGGTCATCGCGGTCTGCGGCGCCGCCTCGGCCTTCCTCAACAACACCCCCATCGTGGTGCTGTCGGCGCCGGTGGTGCGCGATGTGGCCCGATCGCTCGACCTGTCGCCCAAGCGATTCCTCATTCCGTTGTCCTACGTCACCATCCTCGGCGGCGCCTGCACCCTGATCGGCACCTCGACGAACCTGTTGGTCAACGACATGGCGCGAAACGCGGGCCAGCCGGGATTCGGCATGTTCGAGGTGACCCCCGTGGCCCTGGTGGTGGCTCTGGTGGGCGGGGTCTATCTGTTCCTGTTCGGCGGCCGCCTGCTCAGCGGCGCCAGCAGTTCCGAGGCGTCCGAGGCGCTTCCCGCCAAGGCGGCGCAGGCCGCGGGGGACGACCCGGACCTCGTGCCGACCGCCCCGGTCTTCCGGCCCTTCGAGGCCATCGCCTCCCTCGTTGTCTTCGTGGCCGTGGTGGTGGTGGCGGCTTTCGGGGTCGCGCCCATCGCGGCTTCGGCCTTCTCGGGCGCTGTGCTTCTCGTCCTGATGCGGGTGATCAGCATCGACGACGCCTACAAGGGGCTGCGGCCAGAAATCCTGTTGCTGATCGCCGGCATGGTGGTGGTGGGTCTGTCCCTGGAGGTGACTGGCCTTGCCTCCCTGGCCACCGATGCTCTGGTGGGATGGGTCGAGGTTCTGGGTCCGGGCCTGGCGCTGGTGCTTCTCTACGGCGCGACCCTGTTGCTCACCGAAATCCTCTCAAACGCCGCCGTCGCCGTGCTGCTGACCCCGGTGGCCGTTGCCCTGGCCGAAAGTCTCGGGGTCAGCCCGAGGCCCTTTCTCGTAGGGATCATGATGGCGGCCAGCGCGGCCTTCGCGACCCCCTTCGGCTACCAGACCAATGTCCTGGTCTTCCAGCTGGGCCGATATTCCTACATGGACTTCGTCAAGATCGGCGTGCCGCTCAACCTGCTGACCTGGGCGGTCGGGGCTGCGGCTATCCCGGTGTTCTTCCCGTTCTAGATGTAAGAGGCGTCGCGTCCTTCGAGCATCACGCGATTGTCAAGCTGTAGAGGGCGCCCATTGTTCCCCTCGGCCGGTATATTCCTGGCGCTTTCAGGAGAGATCGTTGGGACCATGATGCATGACATGACCTCGGAAACCGTGTTGGTTGTTTGCAGTGACGCGAAGATTGCGGATCATCTTCTCGACAGTCTGTTTCAAAATGGCGTGAATGCTGTCGGACCGGTCGACAGTGCTCGAATGGCCATCGCGGTCGCCACCAATGGCCAGCCTACCTTGGCGGTCATCGCCAATCCCCCCACCGGCCGGCGCGGCGCGGTGGAGCTCGCCCAGGCGCTGGAGCGTGACTGGGGCATCCGTTCCTGGATCCTGGACGACGCCGTGTCGGAGCGGGACAGGACATCCGGCGACCTCGCCTGGTCGGCCAACCCCCGGCAGATCGAAGGCCTGCGCCGCGTCCTCGGGCGATCCGACGAGATCGACGCCGTCTGTCTCTGACGCTGAAGAGTTAGAGCATTTTCGATCCGAGAACCGTTTCACACCTATCGGAAAAAACGCTCTAGCCCGAGTTCCGCAACCCCGCCGCCACGCCATTGATCGCCAGGTGTATGCCTTCCCGCACCTCCGGCGTGTCGTCGCCTGAGCGCCGCCGGCGGATCAGTTCGATCTGCAGGTGGTTGAGCGGGTCGATATAGGGCAGGCGCGAACGGATGATGGCCGCCAGGTCCGGGTTGTTCTCGAGCAGGGACGACTGGCCGGTGATGGACAGCAGGGCCGTGGTGGTGCGCTCCATCTCCGCCCGGATCTGGCCGAAGATGGTGTCTGCCAGGGCGCGGTCCTCCACCAGTCCGGCATAGCGCTCGGCGATGGCGATGTCGGCCTTGGCCAGCACCATCTCCATGTTGGCGAGCGTGGTGGAGAAGAACGGCCAGGTCTGGTGCAGGTCCTGGAGTTGCTCGGGCGCCAGGCCCGCGGCCTCCACGGCTGAGCCAAAGCCGTACCAGCCGGGCAGCATGACGCGGGCCTGCGACCAGGAGAACACCCAGGGAATGGCGCGCAGGCCCTCGACGGTCCGGGTGGCCTGGCGCGAGGTCGGCCGGCTGCCGATGTTCAGGTCGGCGATCTCGGCGATCGGGGTGGCGGCGAAGAAGTAGTCGGCGAACCCTTTGGTCTCGTAGACCAGGGCCCGATAGGCGCGGAAGCTGGCGTCGGAGAGCCGGTCCATGATCTGGGCGTGGGCCGCGCGCGCGCTCACGTCGCGCCTGCGCAGGGAGGCCAGCACCACCCCGGCGGTCAGGGTCTCCAGGCTTTGCCGGGCCAGTTGCGGGTCGGCGTACTTGTTGGCCACCACCTCGCCCTGCTCGGTGATGCGGATATGTCCGTTCACGGTGCCGGCCGGCTGGGCCAGCAGGGCGTCGAAGCTGGACCCGCCGCCCCGGCCCACCGTGCCGCCGCGTCCGTGGAACAGCTGCAGGGACAGGCCCGCGGCCTTCGTCGCCTCCACCAGGGCGGTCGAGGTCTGGTGCAGGGTCCAGGTGGAGGTGAGGTAGCTGCCATCCTTGTTGCTGTCGGAATAGCCGATCATCACCTCCTGCCGGCCGGTGGCCGACAGCAGCCGCCGGACCAGGGGCAGGGCCAGATAGCGGGTCATGGTGGCCGGCGCGTCGCGCAGGTCGGCGATGGTCTCGAACAGCGGCTCGGCGAAGATCCGGGCGCCCGCCGGGTCGTCAGGCTTCAAGAGCCCCACCTCCTTGAGCAGCAGGTAGACCTCCAGCAGGTCGGAGACCGAGGTGGTGTTGGAGACGATATAGGCCTTGATGGCCTCGGGGCCGTAGAGGCGCACCGCCTCGGCGGCGGCCTGCAGGACCGCGTGCTCCTTGCCCGTCTCCTCGCTGTAGGCGGCATAGGGCGAGTGCAGCAGCCGCCCGTGGGACAGCTCCCTGACCAGCAGGTCGCAGCGCGCGTCCTCGGAAAGCGCCTCGTAGTCGGGGCAGACCCCGGCCACCTTCAGCAGTTCGGCGGTCACCCGGGCGTGGACGGCGGAGTTCTGGCGCATGTCCAGGGTCGCCAGGTGGAAGCCGAAACAATCGACGGCGCGGATCAGGTCGGGCAGGGCGCCCTCGGCGAACACCTCTCCATGCTGGGCGATCAGGCTGTCCTGCAGCACCTGCAGGTCGGCCTTCAACTCTTCGGGGCTGGTGTAGGGCGGGGTGCGGAAGGGGGAGGGGTGCGGCGAGCCGCCGGTCAGGGCGGGATAGGCCGCCGCCAGCCGAGCATAGATGCCGGTGAGCGCTCGGCGGTAGGGCTCCTCGGCGCGGCTCAGGGAGGTGTCGGGCGAGCGGTCGGCCAGGGCCTGAAGCTCCGGCGTGATCCTGGCCAGGCTCGCGGAGATGGAGAGCTCGGCGCCTAGGGCGTTGATCCGCGCCAGGTGGCTGTCGAGGGCCGCGCGGGCCTGACGCGCGAAGGCGTGCCGCATGATCTCGGCGGTGACGAAGGGATTGCCATCGCGGTCGCCCCCCACCCAGGATCCGACCCGCAGGAAGCTGGGCAGGTCCGCGCCGGGCGTCAGGTCGCGCCAGTGGGCGTAGAGCCTGGGCAGTTCGGTCAGGAAGCTGCGCTCGAAATAGGAGACCGCGTTCTCGATCTCGTCGGCGACCCCCAGCTTCACGCCGCGCAGCAGCCGGGTGCGCCAGATGATGGCGATCTGCCGGACCAGCTCGCGCTCATGGGCCGCGCGAGCCTGCAGGTCGGGGGTGTCGTGGGCCTCCAGCGCCTGCATGATGGCACCGGCGCGGTCCAGCAGGCTCTTGCGGCGCACCTCGCTGGGGTGGGCGGTGATCACCGGGGCGATCACCGCGTCGGCCAGCAGGGCGGCCACCTGACCCGCGTCGACCCCGGCCTCGGCCAGGCTGCGCATCGCCCCGGCCAGGGTGTCGGCGCGGCCCTCGGCCTCGCGGCCGCGGCGGCGCTGGATCTGGTCCTCGGCGATATTGGTGATCTGCAGGAAGCAGGCGAAAGAGTGGGCGAAACGCACCGCATCGGGCAGCGACAGGGCGCTCAGCCGGCTTTCCACGGCCTTGTCGCCCAGTCCCGGGCCATTCCTGTGCAGGGCTACGGACGCCTGGCGGATCTGCTCGATCTCGTCATAAACCGCCTGCCCATCCTCCGAGCGGATCACGTCGCCCAGGATACGCCCCAGGAAACGCACTGTGGCGCGGAGCTGGACAGGCAGGGAGTGGGGCATGACGACCTCTCGACAAACGTTTATGACACCGGTGTCAATGATCCTGCAACCTTCAGAACCACTTCAGGCGGCGCCCAAATCTCAACGCCCCGGCCGATAGGTCCGCTCCGTGTGGCCGCTCAGCTGCTCGGGATAGAAATAGACCTCCCGCAGGTCGCCTGCGGCGTAGCGGCCCGCCTGGTCGTTGAAGTGCTTGGAGGCCGGATCGCCGCTCTCCCCGCCGGCCGAAATCGCCCGGGCGCGCACCTTGTCGCCGAACTCGACGACGGCCACGAAGCTGTTGCCGCTGGTCCCGTAGTACCTCTTGGTCCCTGGCTTGCGCCCCGCGCCGAAGGACGCCAGTGACCCCCACTGGGCCGAGGCGAAGGGCACGGGGAGGCTGGGCGCCGCGTCGCTGAAGGGCTGGACCAGGTCCCCGGTCAGTCGCTGGAACCGGTTGATCTCGCCCCAGGGCGTGCGCCAGGTCCCGAAGTCGGCCGCCAGCCGATCCGAGGCGGTCGCCAGGGCCGTCAGCTTCTGCTCGGAGGTGGTCTGGCTGACCATGTCGTCATAGACCGGCCGGCGCGCGGCCCGGGCGGCGACCGCCACCTCGCCCCACAGCTGCTCGGCCCAGAACACCGCGAGCGAGGTGGCTTCCGAGGTCGCCGACGACCGGCGGTCCCAGCTCCGCAACAGGGCGATCTGGTCGGCGAGCCTGGCCTTCAGCGGACTGGCGGCCGGGGTCGTGTCATAGGCCGCCAGCAGCGGCGGGATCAGCTGGTCGAAGGCGGTGAGATGCGGGTCGTAGGCCGCCGCGAGGAGCGCCTGCAGGGTGAAGTCCTTGCGGTCCTTCAGCACCGCGATGGCGTGGATCCCGCGCGGGTTCTCCCCGGCGGAGTCCATGTAGCGCGGGAAGTCGGCCTGCCTGGGACTGTGGGCGCCGGCCGCTGAGTAGGGCCAGTTGTTGGTGTTGGTGATCCAGCCGTTGGGCGGGCTCAGGACGCGCGGGGCGTCGTCGAGCGCGTGCAGGCCGTTCCAGTCCGTCGCCGGGTCGGAGCCATCCACCGGCGCGCGATAGTCGAACCGGTCGTCGCGCCGGGGAATGAACTGCGGGTGCAGATAGGCGACCGCGCCGTTGGCGTCGGCGAACAGGGTGTTGTTGGAGGAGTTGGCCTGCAGGGCCATGACCTTCATGTAGCTGGCGAAGTCGACAGCCTTGGTGCGCAGGAACGACTGGCTCAGCGCCGCGATCGGCCGGTGCATCAGGGCCACGCTGATCGCCTTGCCCTCGGCCTCGCGGACGATGGGACCGTGATGGGTGCGGTAGGTCCTGAAGGTTCTGGCCTTCATTGCGCCGTCGGCGGCGCGGTAGGGCACGGTGATGAGCTTGGTGGTGACCGGGCGGCTCTCGGCGCCATAGCGATAGGTCAGCTTGTCGGCGCTGAGAGTCTCGGCGAATTCGTCGATCACGTCGACGCCGCTGGAGGTGTGCATCCAGCCGGCCTTGGCGTTGAAGCCCTGGTAGATGAAGAACTGCCCCCAGGTCGCCGCGCCGTAGACGTTCAACCCCTCGTCGCTGGTCACCTGCTGCTCGGAGCGGAAGAAGAAGCTGGTGTGCGTGTTGATCAACAAGAGGGCGTGACCCGCCGTGGTGATGCCAGGTGCGATGGCGAAGCCGTTGGAGCCCGAGGGCTCCTTGAACCGGGCCAGGGCGACCTGTTCCTCACCCATCGAGGTCTGGCGGCCGCCGTAGAAGGCCTCGAGCTGGGACAGGGAAATGCTCTCGATATCGCCGCCGATGCTGCCCTCGGTGAAGGAGAGCGCCATCCAGGGTTCGAAGCGCTTGATCACCCGGGGCGTCACGGTCGGGTGGGTGGCCAGGTAGTAGTTCAGACCATCGGCCCAGGCGGCCATCAGGGTCCGCAGCCAGGCCGGGCTTTGGGCGTACTGGGTCTGGAGCTCGGCGGGATCGATGAACAGCTTCATCCGCAGGTCCTGCCAGATGGCCTTCTCGCCCTCGGCCTCGGCCAGGCGGCCCATGGCGTTGATGTAGTTGGTCTCCACCCGGTTGAAGTCGTCCTCGGCCTGGGCGTAGACCATGCCGAAGACGGCGTCGGCGTCGGTCTTGCCGTGGACATGGGCGATGCCCCAGTCGTCGCGGACGATGCTGACGGCGGCGGCCTGCTTCTCCCATCGCGCTCGGTCATCGGCCGCAGCCGGCGTGGCGAGGGCGATCAGGACGACGAAGGCGAGGACGCGCGAGAGCATGTGCATGCCGCGACGCTAGGGTCTGGCCAAGGCCTCGGCAACGCCGCGGTCGCCAGAAACCGGTGTCACGCCGTCGAGCGCTAGGCGATCAGGCGCCGGGCGGCGGATTCCAGCACCGCGCGGGTCTGCTCCACTGAGAGGCCCTGTTCCTCGCGCAGCCGCGACCAGGCCTCGAAGCTCAGCAGCAGGTCGAGGGCCTCGAGAGTCTGGGTGTCGACTGCGTCGCCCACGACCCGTTCCAGGATTTCCCGCAACCGCCGGGAGAGCCGGTTTGCGTCATCTCCGAGGAACCGCGACCGGTGGCGGAAGGCGTCGGACGCCCTGCGGAACGGGCCGATCTTCTCGAACGCCACGCCGCGGCGGCCCACCAGCTCCACAACCCGGCCCGGCCAGTCGGCGGCCTGGAAGGGCTGGCCGGCCACCGCCTGGACCTCAGCCTCGATCGCCTCGGACATCTCGCGATAGAGGCTGTCCATGTCGCTGAAGTGCCGGAAGACGGTGCGCAGGCCGACATCGGCCCGGACCGCCACCTGTTCGGCGCTGGGGGCGATCTCCCCCGACTGCACGATCTCGAGCATGGCGGCCACGATGCGGGCGCGATTGTCCTCGCCGCGCCGCCGTCGGCCGTCGGAGGAGCCTGCCGGCTCCGCCACATTCACCTCAGCCCGTTCCGTCACGCGATGTCACTCACCCAGCCCACAACCGGTGATTAGGCCCGCTCGCCGTCTCGCGCCAGTCTTCAGGCGAACAGGGCCATGCATCCGGTGGGCGCGAGGATGGAATCGACCGTCGCCCGGGCGCCGGCCTCCAGATCGGCCCGCGATGATCGCAGCCGCTGCAGGCACTTGGCCTGGTAGGGGAAGGGCTGCTGGCTCCAGGCCTGGCCGTCCACCACCGCCTCGACCTCTGCAGCGCCCGCCATCACCGCCCGCGCATTGGCCAGCATGACCGGCGGATAGACCCTGCCGATCTCGGTCAGCAGGGCGATGAGGGTTTCCGGCAGGGCTGCGATGTCGTTCCAACCGTCCTGCGCGGGCTCGACCCCCGACTGGTCCTCCATCATCCCGACCCAGGCGGTGACGCGCGGCGCGGTCTTCAGGGTCAGGGCCATGGGCGTCGGGTCGAACTCGGCGAGCTGGGTCAGCTGGCCGAACACCGCGAAGTCGCAGGCGGAGGGCCGATGACCCAGGAGATAGGGCTGGCGGGTCAGGTGCGCATCGAAGGCCTTCAGGAAGCGGACATAGGCCGCCTCGATCACCGGGCCGGTCACGGCGTTGGAGCCGACGTAGCGCAGCCGCCCGATCTGGCGCTCGGCGAACATCGCCCCGCGGGCCGCCAACTCCTGGTCGGGCACGCAGAATCCCCGCCAGCAGGGCAGGATGGCGGCGGCCTTGGCGATGTCGGCCTCGTAGGCCCAGCGGTAGTGGAACATGGCCTTGGTCAGCCACTCGTCGGCATAGTCCTCGATCAGCTCGTTCAGGAAGGCCAGGGCCGGGTCGGCCGGGATCAGGCTGCGGCTTTCGTGCTCGCGCTCCAACCGCAGGATGATCGGGGTGGAGTCGGTCACCGCCTGCAGCTCTCCGGCCTCGTCGGGCAGGTAGAAGGTGGGCAGTAGGGCGACCTTCGGCTGGGGCAGGCCCGCCAGGGCTGGACCGCTGGGCGGCAGGAACCGGTAGGCGATCCGCCGGTAGCGCAGGACCGCCAGCATCTTGCGGGTGTAGGGCGAGCCGGGGGCGCCGGACAGGGCGATGGGGTCGGACATGCCGATCTCCTCAGCGGAAGGTCTGGAGTCGCTTGGAATAGGTTATCTCGGTAGAGCCCGCGGGCAAGCTCATCAGGTCGCCGTCATGGCCGACCCGGATGGGACCTTTGAAGATCTGCCGCGACTTGCCCAGGAACGGGCCTTCCAGGGCGCGGCTCGGCAGGGGCGGGATGACGTGGGTGAAGAGCAGGGACTTCACGCCCGCCCGCTGGGCGATGGCGGCGGCCTGCTCAGGGGTGGTGTGGTAGCTGAGGATGTCGTGGAAAATGGCCGCCAGGTTGGCGCGCTGGTTGGTGACGGCCGCCTTGCGCTGAAGGCCCACCAGCTCCGGCGAGAGCCCCTCGTGCACCAGCAGGTCGGCGCCCTTGGCGGCGGCCTCCAGGCGCGGCGAGGCCGCGGTGTCGCCGCTGATCACCACGCGCCGGCCCTTGTAGATGAAGAGGTAGCCCACCGCCGGCTCCACCGGGTTGTGGTGCACGGGGAAGGCGATGACCTTCAGGTCCGGCTCGTTGATCAGGGTGACGTCCGGCAGGTTGGGTCGCGCCTCGAAGGATCGCGCCGCGCCGCCGAAGCCGCTGGGGGGCGTCACGGCCGGGCCGTGGTGGGCGACCCGGTAGCCGCGGTCAAGCACGTAGGCCGACTGGAAGCCCGCCACCACCTGATCGACCCCCGTGGGACCGTAGACCGGCAGCGGGCTGGTGTTGGGCCCGCTGGCCCAGCGCTGCAGCATCAGCTCGCCCAGGCCGTCGATGTGATCGGAGTGGAAGTGGGTGAGGAAGACCGCGTTCACGCGGGCCGGCGGCAGGTTCATCAGGGAGAGGTTCTTGGTGCTCCCGGCCCCGGCGTCCACGACGAATAGTTTCTGGCCCGCCAGCACCACGGTGCAGGGCCCGGCGCGGGTGGGGTCGGGCATGGGCGAACCCGAGCCGCAGAGACCCACATGCAGGCCGTCCGGCAGATCGGCGTAGGGGTCGCGGGCCATGACCTCCAGGTAGATCCTCTCCATGGCCGCCGTGCCGATCTGGCCCCGCATCAGCCAGGCGCCGGCCAGGGCCACCGCGACCAGCGCGATCAGAACCAGGGCTGCTCTCCACCGCTTCGACATCTTCGTCCTCCCGCCCGGCTTGACCCGGGAATGTATTGGCACTCATATTGTCACTAGTTTTGGCCGAGGGCCAGAGAGAAGTGGCGAGAGGGACTGGCATGCAGATTTTGAGGACTCCGGACGACCGATTCGCCGGCCTGGCCGACTGGCCCTTCGCGCCCCACTACGCGCAGGTGACGGATGGCGACGGGACCGCCCTGCGCCTGGCCTATGTGGACGAGGGCCCGCGTGACGGGGCGGTCGTGCTGCTGATGCACGGCGAGCCGTCCTGGGCCTATCTGTATCGCAAGATCATCGCCGCCCTGGCGGCCAAGGGTCATCGGGTGATCGCGCCGGACCTGATCGGTTTCGGGCGTTCGGACAAACCGACCCTGCGCACCGACTACACCTATGCCCGACACGTGGACTGGATGAGCCAGTGGTTCGGGGCGATGGATCTGAAGGACGTCACGCTGTTCTGCCAGGACTGGGGCGGGCTGATCGGCCTGCGCCTGGTGGCCGCTTTCCCCGACCGGTTCGCAGGCCTGGTCATCGCCAATACCGGCCTGCCGACGGGTTCGGGCATGAGCGACGGCTTCAAGGCCTGGCTGGAGTTCAGCCAGACCGTCCCGGAAATGCCCATCGGCATGATCGTCAACATGGGAACCGGCCGGGAGCTGACCCTGGCCGAGATCGCCGCCTATGACGCGCCCTTCCCGGACGAGACCTACAAGGA
>NZ_JANPJP010000126.1:0-20668 GCF_031425575.1 Phenylobacterium sp. | reverse complement strand
CCCTTCGTGGGTCCGCTGCGCGACTATGTGCTGGGCGCCCGGCTGATGAACGCTCAGGGTGAGGTCCTGCGGTTCGGCGGCACGGTGTTCAAGAACGTGGCTGGCTTTGACGCCTTTCGGCTGATGGCCGGCTCCCTCGGCTGTTTCGGCCCGATCCTGGACGTCTCCCTGCGCGTGACGCCCCGACCGCGCGCGGAACTGGCCCTGGTCTTCGAGATGGCGGGCGAGGCGGCGCGGACCTGGGTGACCGGACTGATGGGCCGCCCCCTTCCCCTGTCGGGCGCGTTCCATGACGGGCGCCGCCTGCACCTGCGGCTCTCCGGCGGCGAGGCGGGTGTCACGACGACGCGGGCCGAGCTGGGGGGCGAGGAAGAGCCGCTGGACACCTGGGACAACCTCCGCCACATGACCCACCCGGTGTTCGAGGACGCCGTCCTGTGGCGCGTCTCCCTGCCTCCCACGGGTTCGGCGGAGGGGTTCGAGACCACGGCCTGGGACTGGGCCGGCGGTCAGCGCTGGCTCACCGCGCCGGCCGTCGATCCGGCCGTCTGGGAGCGAGCCGCCAGGCTCGGCGGCCACGCCACTCTGTTCCGAGGTCAGGCGCCGAATGGCGAGGCTTTCCAACCGCTTGCCCCAGGCGTCCTCCACCTGCACCGGCGCGTGAAGGCGGCGCTTGACCCGTCGGGGATCTTCAATCCTGGCGCCATGTACGAGGGCCTCTAGATGAAGACCGTCATCCAGGCCCCCCTGGCCGGCACCACCGGCGGCGAGATCGCGGCCCAGGCCCTGCGCGCCTGCGTCCACTGCGGCATGTGCAACGCCACCTGCCCCACCTACCAGATCACCGGCGACGAGCTCGACGGGCCGCGCGGCCGCATCTACCTGCTGAAACAGGCGCTTGAGGGCCAGCCGGTCAGCCAGACGACGCTGAAGCATCTCGACCGCTGCCTCAGCTGCCGGGCCTGCGAAACCACCTGCCCCTCCGGCGTCCAGTACCACCGTCTCTACGATATCGGTCGCGAGGCGGTGGCAGGTGAGGTCAGCCGGCCCTGGACCGAGCGGCTGGCGCGGACGGTGATCCGCAGGGTGACCCGCTCGGCGGCCCTGCTGGGCGCGGCGCTGACCGTGGGCCGTCTCCTCCGCCCGATCCTGCCCCAGACACTTCAGGCGAAGATCACCCCGCGCATCCCAGCTGGCCCGCGCCCCGCCCCGCATCACGTCCGCCGGATGCTGATGCTCACCGGCTGCGCCCAGTCCGCGGCGGCCCCGCACTTCAACGCCGTCACCGCCCGCGTCTTCGACCGCCTGGGGGTCAGCCTGGTCGAAGCCCCCCGCGCCGGGTGCTGCGGGGCCGTCAGCTTCCATCTGGACGCGCCGCACGAGGGCGCAGCGGCCGCGCGCGCCAATATTGACGCCTGGTGGCCCGACATCGCGGCGGGCGCCGAGGCGGTGGTGGTCAATTCCAGCGGCTGCGCGGCCTTCATCAAGGACTATCCCGACGTCCTGCGCGACGACCCAGCCTATGCCGAGAAGGCCCGGGTCGTGGCCTCCCTGGTGCGCGATCCGGTCCAGCTGCTGTCGGTGGCCGACCTGGCGGCCCGTCGTAAGCCGGCCGAGCCCCGCATCGCCGTCCACGAGCCCTGCACCCTGCAGCACGGCCTGCGCCTGACCGGCGCCATCGGGACCCTGTTGCGCAGCCTGGACTACGACCCCCAGCCTGTGGCCGACGCCCACATCTGCTGCGGCTCGGCCGGCGCCTATTCGCTGCTGCAGCCGGAGATGTCGGGAAAGCTCAAAGACGCCAAGCTGGCCAACCTCAACGCCCACCAGCCGGCGGCCATCTACACCGCCAATATCGGCTGTTGGATGCACCTGGCCCCCGACTCCACCGCCCCTGTCCGGCACTGGCTGGAGGCCGTCGACGAGGTCACCCGGCCCTGACTCGCCGTTGACAGCCTGCCGCTGCGGCAGTCTCATGTCGCGATAAGCGGGCGGGCTCGACCACGTCGGCGCAAAGACATTTAGGGAAACGACCATGGCTGATTTTGGCGGCGCCGATCTCGACGCCTTCCGCGCCCAGGCCAAGACCTGGCTGGCGGAGAACTTCCCCCCGTCCCTGAGGAACCGCAGCGACATCGCCGCCGCCGAGGCGCCGGTGGCCGTCGAGGGCGACTACAAGCTCTGGAAGGAGCGCATGGGCGCCAAGGGCTGGGGCGTTCCCACCTGGCCGTCGGAATATGGCGGCGGCGGCCTGAACAGCGCCGAGGCCCGGGTGCTGCGCGAGGAGATGGCCGCGGTCGGCGCCTGGAACCCCATCGGCGGCATGGGGGTGATGATGTTCGGCCCCACCCTGCTGGAGTACGGCACCGAGGAACAGAAGCAGCGCCACATCCCGCCGATCGTCCGCGGCGAGCTGCGCTGGTGCCAGGGCTATTCCGAGCCGGGCTCGGGATCTGACCTCGCCAGCCTGCAGACCAAAGCTCAGGATAAGGGTGATCATTTCCTCGTAAATGGTTCAAAAATATGGACTTCTGGCGCTCAGTACGCCGACTGGTGCTTCTGCCTGACCCGCACCGATCCCTCCAAGAAGCATGAGGGGATCAGCTTCCTGCTGATCGACATGAAGACCCCCGGCGTCGAGCCGCGGCCGATCCTGCTGATCTCGGGGTCATCGCCGTTCTGCGAGACCTTCTTCACCGATGTGAAGGTGCCCAAGGAGAACCTGGTGGGGCCGCTGAACGGCGGCTGGACGGTGGGCAAGCGGCTGCTGCAGCACGAGCGCAATGGCCTGTCGGGTGGCGGCGGGGCGCCGGCGCGGAACAATCCGGCGGCGCTGCGCGAGATCGCCAAGCAATATATCGGCGTCGACGCCACCGGCCGGCTGGCCGACCGCGACTTCCGAACCCGGCTGATCGAGCAGGATATGAACGCCCGGGCCTATCAGCTCACCAACGCCCGGGTGGCCCTGGAGGCCCGCAACCAGAACGGCCCCAGCGCGGCCACCTCGATCATGAAGAACGCCTCCTCGAGCATCAATGTGAACCACGCCGAGATGGTGGTGGAGGCCATGGGCTATAACGGCCTGGCCTGGGCGGGCGACGAGTTCAGCGCCGAGGAACTGGCGGCCGCGCGGGCCTTCCTTCGGGTGAAGTCCGGGACGATCGCGGGCGGATCCTATGAGATCCAGAACAACATCATCTCCAAGCGGATCCTGGGTCTGCCCGACGCCTAAAGCGCCGCCATGGCCACCTCGACCGCCACTGTTGCAATGACCGACCTGCGGAGCGTGCTGAACGCCCGCGGCGGCCGAGGTCTGCGCGTCTTCGGATAGACCGCGGGATCAGGCTTGAGCCGTTCCCGGGCGCTCCGGGGACGTGAAACCACCGCCTGACATTCCCAAATCTATTCGGAGGAGCCGCCGTGCTTTCCCTCTATCAATCCAATGGGTTGGTCCACTGGACCGACCGTGAGATCCGCCTGCGCGACATGATGCAGGCCCACTTCGCCGCCGAGGTTTCGGCCTTTCTGACGGGCGCCAATCCCGCCTGGGACATCCGCCGGGTGGAGGCGCCGCAGCTGACGCCGCGCGAGCTGGTGTCGGACGCCTACGGGCCGGAGGACATCTTCTTCATCGACCGTGTGGGCGAGCATGAGGCCCAGCTGGTCCTGCGGCCGGAGACCACGCCCTCGACCTACGCCTACATGGCCCATCTGCTCAACAGCCACGCCAAGGTGCGCATGCCCTTGTGTATCTGGCAGTCCGGCAAGTCGTTCCGCCGCGAGCAGGACCAGGTGAGCAAGCACATGCGGCTCAAGGAATTCTGGCAGATGGAGTTCCAGTGCGCCTACACCGCCGACACCGCCAACGACTATCACGCCGCCAGCCTGGAGCCGGTGCGCCGCATGATCGAGGCCATGGTGCGTCTGCCCACCCGGATCGTGCCGTCGGATCGCCTGCCCGCCTATTCCCAGGTGACCAGGGATGTGGAGGTCGACAACGGCGACAAGTGGATGGAGGTCTGCTCCATCTCCCGGCGCACCGATTTCCCGCAGGCCGCCCGCTTCCCCACCAAGGGCGGTGAGGTGCGCGAGGTCGCCGTCCTGGTGCTGGAGATCGCCATCGGCCTGGACCGCTGCGTCTACAACTGGTGTGTCGCCGACGGCCGCTAGGCGCCCTGCCCCGGCCGGTGCGCCGGCCGGGGAAAAACCTCGCCCCGCTTCCCTTGGGTCAGCCCTGACAAGGCGTCCGTCTTGGCCCATTCTCCGTACCCAGAGAGCGGCGCCCGTGAGAGCGCCGCCGGGTGGAGGAAAGTCATGGCCTATTCAAAACCGGCGGTGTGGGGCGCGACCCTGGCCGCGGTGCTGCTGGCCTCGACGGCCCAGGCGGCGACCCTGACCGTCGCCCCCGGACCCGACGCCCAGGAGCGGCTGCAGACCGCCCTGCTCGACGCCAAGCCCGGCGATGTGGTGTCCCTCGCCGCCGGCCGCTTCGACTTCACCGACGGCCTCTCCCTGGACGTCGACAACGTCACGGTGACCGGCGCGGGGCAGGACAAGACGGTGCTCTCCTTCGCCGGCCAGAAGGGCGCGGGCGAGGGCCTGCTGATCACCTCGGACGGCGTCACGGTGCGCGACCTGACCCTGCAGGACAGCAAGGGCGATGGCGTCAAATCCAAGGGCGCCGACCGCATCAGCTTCGTCAGCCTGACGGTGCAGTGGACCGGCGGCCCCAAGGAGACCAACGGCGCCTACGGCGTCTATCCAGTCTCCTCCACAAATGTGCTGATCGACAAGGTCACCGTGCGCGGCGCTTCGGACGCCGGCATCTATGTCGGCCAGTCGAAGAACATCATCGTCCGCAACAGCCTGGCGGAGTTCAACGTCGCCGGCATCGAGATCGAGAACTCCACCGACGCCGACGTGTTCGACAATGTCGCCACCCACAATACCGGCGGCATCCTGGTGTTCGACCTGCCCGGCCTGCCGGTGATGGGCGGCCACTCCACCCGCATCTACCGCAACAAGGTGGTGGACAACGACACGGCCAACTTCGCGCCGAAGGGCAATATCGTGGCCAGTGTGCCGGTCGGCGTCGGGATCATGCTGATGGCCAACCGCGACGTCCACGTGTTCGACAACGACATCTCTGGCAACCAGACCAGCGCCGTGATGCTGATCGCCTTCAGCCGCAGCTTCGACGACAAGAGCTACAATCCCCTGCCGCGGGACATCGTGGTGCGGGACAACCGGCTGGGGCGCAACGGCTGGCTGCCGGGCCTGCCCGGCGGCAAGATGCTGGCCGCGGCCATGGGCGGCGCTGTGCCACCTATCCTGTGGGACGGCGTCGCCACCTATGCCGGCTACGACGGCCCCGCCCCGCGCCTGTACCTGAAGGATGGTCCGGTGCTGAACCTGAACCTGCCCAAGGCCGGTGATGTCGAGGCCGCCAAGCCGACGGTCACCGCCACCCTGGGCTCGCCGGGCCTGCCGGAGCGTGCGGCCGTCGTGCTGCCGGCCGGCCAGGACAAGCCCGCCCCATGATCCGTCTCGCCGCTCTGCTGGCGGCGGTCCTGTCGCTTGGGGCGGCGCCCAAGCCCGCGCCCGTAGCGCTGGACGCGCTGCTGGCCGAGGCGCCCGCGCAGAACCTGGACGCCTACCGGCTGTTCACCGATCAAGGCGGGCGGGCTCCCAACGCCGGCCTGACGCCCTATGCCCTGAACACCCCACTGTTCAGCGACCACTCCGAAAAGTCCCGCTTCCTTTTCCTGCCGCCGGGAACCCAGGCGACCTATGCCGCCACGGGCGCCCTCGCCTTCCCGGTGGGCGCGACCCTGGTGAAGACCTTCGCCTACCCCGCCGACCTGCGGAAACCGGGGGACCAGGTGCGGTTCATCGAGACCCGCCTGCTGATCCACAAGCCCCAGGGCTGGGTGGCCCTGACCTATGTCTGGAACCCAGAGCAAACCCAGGCGGTGCTGAAGCGCGCCGGGGCGCGGCTGCCAGTCTCGGTGATCGATCGCGCCGGCAGGCCGCTGACCATCGACTACGCGGTCCCCAACACCAACCAGTGCAAGGAGTGCCATTCCCTCTCCGGGGTGTTGGCGCCCATCGGTCCCAAGGCGCGCAACCTGAATGGCGAACTTGCCTATGGGTCGCGCCGCGAGAACCAACTGGCCCATTGGACGAGGACGGGCCTGCTGGCCGGAGCACCCACCCCACGCACGGCGCCCCGCACGGCGGTCTGGAACGACCCGGCCGAGCCCCTGGCCGAGCGGGCGCGGGCTTATCTCGACGGCAATTGCGGCCACTGTCACAACCCCGAGGGCATGGCGAGCAACTCCGGGCTCTTCCTTCACCTGGAGGAGACCGACCCGGCCAACCTGGGCGTCCGCCGGCGGCCGGTCGCGGCGGGGCGCGGGTCCGGCGGCCTCGAATTCGATATCGATCCGGGCCGTCCTGAAACCTCCATCCTGCTGCACCGCATGAAGTCCCGCGAACCGGGCGTGATGATGCCGGAGCTAGGCCGTTCCCTGGTGGACGAGGACGGCGTGGCGCTGGTCGCCGACTATCTACGGAGCCTTCCGGCTTCGCGTTGACACCCACCCCGGGGAGGCCTCTCGTCGCCACAGGGCGACGGCAAGAGCGCCCCAAGAGGAAACGAAGGTCATGGTCTACATCCTGGGCGGCTGGCAGAGCGACTTCTCGAAGAACTGGGCGCGCGAGCAGATGGACTTCGCCGACGCCTTCGCCGAGGTGGTGGGCGAGGGCCTGGCCGCCGTGGACCTGGAGCCCAAGGACATCGACACAGGCCACGTCGGCAACTTCGTCGGCGACCTGTTCGCAGGGCAAGGCCTGCTGGGCGGGTTCTTCGGTCTGGTTCACCCCGGCTTCGACGGCATGCCCACCTCGCGCCATGAGGCGGCCTGCGCCTCGGGCAGCGTGGCGATCCTGGCGGCCACCGCCGAGATCGAGGCCGGCCGCTATGACACCGCCTGCGTCGTGGGGCTGGAGATGATGCGCAACGTCTCAGGCCAACAGGCGGCCCAGAACCTGGGCGCCGCTGCCTGGGCCGGGCACGAGTTCCAGGACGCCACCTATCTGTGGCCCAAGGCCTTCTCCGACCTGGGCGAGGAATACGATCGCCGCTGGGGGCTGAAGTACGAGCACCTGATGCGCATCGCCGAGATCAACTTCGCCAACGGCCGCAAGAACCCCAACGCCCAGACGCGGGCCTGGGCCTTCAACGACAAGAGCTTCACTGACGACGATGCGGCCAATCCGGTCGTCGAGGGCATGATCCGCAAGAACGACTGCGGCCAGGTGACCGATGGCTCGGCCGTGGTCTTCCTGGCTTCGGAGAAGGCCGCCAAGGACTATGCCGACAAGCGCGGCGTGGCCCTGGAGAGCCTGCCGCAGATCAAGGGCTGGGGGCATCGGTCAGCTCCCATCAGCTATGACCGCAAGGTGCGCGCCAGCGCGGGCGAGCCGTATGTCTTCCCGCAGGTCAAGCGGGCCATCGACGAGGCCCGCGCCCGGGCCGGCATCGACGACCTCAGCCAGGTTCACGCCGTGGAGACCCACGACTGCTTCACCACCACCGAGTACATGGCCATTGAGCACCTGGGCCTGACCGCGCCGGGCGAGGCCTGGAAGGCGGTGGAGGATGGCTCCATCGAGATCGGCGGCCGCCTGCCGATCAATCCCTCCGGCGGCCTGATCGGCGGCGGCCATCCGGTGGGCGCCACGGGTGTCCGCATGACTCTGGACGCCTACAAACAGGTGACCGGCAAGGCCGGCGACTATCAGGTGGAGGGCGCGAAAACCGTCCAGACCCTGAACATCGGAGGCTCCACCACCACCACGGTCAGCCTTGTGGTGGGGATCTAACATGGAAATCTCGCAACTGTTGCTGCTGAACGCCGGGGTCTCCGCCGCCCTGTTCATCGCGCTGTGGCTCTATTCGATCCGCATCCAGGACCCGAGCTTCATCGACAGCTGGTGGCCGCTGGGCATGGTGGTGATGGCCTGGACCAGCTACCTGATCACCGGCGGACGCGGGCCGCACGCGGCCCTGCTGACCGGGCTCTGCGCCATCTGGGGCATGCGGCTCGGAGTCTATCTGCTCTGGCGCTGGCGCAAGCATGGCGCTGACCGCCGCTACGCCACCATGATGGGCAAGGCCAAGCTGGAGCGCGGCTGGGACTATCCCAAGGCCTCCCTGCTGCTGGTCTTCGCCCTGCAGATGCCGTTGCAGTTCGTGGTCTGCCTGCCCGTCCAGCTGGGCCAGATCCAAACCACCACCGACCTGGGCGCCCTCGCCTGGGCCGGCGTCGCGCTGGCCGTCGTGGGCATAGCCTTCGAGAGCGTCGGCGACTGGCAGCTCGTCCGGTTCAAGGCCGACCCCGCCAACAACGGCAAGGTGCTGGACACCGGCCTGTGGCGCTACACCCGCCACCCCAACTATTTCGGCGACGCCTGCGCCTGGTGGGGCCTGTGGCTGATCGCCGCCGACACGGGCCTGGTGGGGGCCGCCTCCATCGTCGGCCCGGTGCTGATCACCTTCCTGCTCACCAAGTGGAGCGGCGTGCCAACGGTCGAGGGCCGCATGCGCCGCAAGCGCCCGGACTACGAGGCCTATGTGGCGCGGACCTCGGGCTTTGTGCCGATGCCGCCGAAGAAGGTGGTGAGGTAGCGCAGTCCGATCTTTCCTGCCCGTTTACGGGGAAGGGGGACCGCCTGAAGGGTGGTGGAAGGGGCAGCCTCAGTCTCGCCCCCCACCATGCTACGCATGGTCCCCCTCCCCCGCTGCGCAGGGGAGGAAAGAGGCCAACGCTAGGCGCTCAGCATATCCCTCGGCGCCCAGACCGCGTGGGTGCCGCTGCACAGCTTGTGCGGCAGCTTGATGCGGCAGACCGGGCCGGCGGCGATGTCCTTGGCGTCCAGCAGGATGCACTCCGACGTCCCGGCGTTCTCGTCGGTGAGGAAGCTGACGAGGTAGCCGTCGTCCTCATCCACCGCGCCAATGCGAGGGCAGAAGGGCGCCTCGCTGGCATAGACACCCTCGGGCAGCATGAACTCGCTGCTCTCTCCGGTCTCCAGGTCGTGCTTCACGAAGCCGCGGAACAGGAACCAGCCGACCTCGGCCACCGTGGAATAGGCGTAGCGGTACTTCCGCCCGGCATAGCGGGCGTTGATCATGCCGAACTCCAGGATGCGGTCGTCCAGGTGGCCCTCGGTGGTCTCGCCCGTCGCGAGGTTGAAGCGCCAGCGGTGCAGCTTGGGCTTGAACCGGTGCTCGTCGAGATAGGCCATCATGTGCTCGAAGCCGGGGGGCGCCTCCCGGTTCGGCTCCGGCGTCGGGTCTTCCTGGAAATAGCCGTCCAGCACGATCTCATCGCCCTCCTCATAGGCGTTCAGCCAGTGCAGGACGTAGGTCGGGGCCGCCTCGAACCAGCGGATCTCGCCGCCGTGGCGCGGGACGATGGCGAAGCGCGAGGGGACACCCTCGTGCAGCCGCACCGCGTGGATGTTCCGCTCCAGCAGCTTGGCGTCCCAGAACACCGGCAGGTCGTTGAGGATCGAGTAGTGGGTGGTGAAGGCCATGTCGTGCGGCAGGCGCGGACCCGGCAGCGGGATGGGCATGTAGGTCTTCAGCCGGTTGTCGGGGCCCACCACGCCATAGTGCATGTAGGGGGCGTGCTTGGAGTAGTTGAAGAACATCAGCTCGCCGGTGGCCTCATCCACCTTGGGATGGGCGCTGACGCCGTCGATCGGCACCCAGCTCTCCAGGCCTTCCTGCTCCAGGGTCAGAGGATCCAGGCGGTAGCCCTCCCCGCACTGATAGAAGGTCGACAGCACCTTGCCGGCGTGGACCACGACATCGGTGGAAGACGAGTCCTTCAGGAAGCCGTGCGCGCCCCAGCCCGGACGCTTGGCCAGTTGGACGGGGTCGGCCAGGCCGCCCCAGAGCGAACCGGCCGCCTCCTGCTCGGCCTCGAAGCCGCGGGTGCGGACGAAGCGGTTGCGGTAGCTGGCCTGCCCGTCCCGGAACTCGATCTGGTGGATCATCCCGTCGCCGTCGAAGGGATGGAAGCGGCCCAGGGGCTGCTGCACCTGGTTCTCGGTGTTGCGCAGGTAGACGCCATCGAGGTCGGCGGGGATGGCGCCGTGGGTCACCTCCAGGTCGGTGGCGTTGACCTCCTCATGCAGCGGTGTCCAGGCCCCGTTGAGATAGGGATGGTTGCTGGGCAGCAGGCTGGTGACGACAGGCGGAAGCCGTTCGACCTTCATGATTGCGCGTCCTCGGTTGCGGGGCCCTTCTCAGACGGGGCCATCGGGCGACCCTAGCGGCGTCGCCACGCCGGAGCGAGGGCGCCGTAGGGGCAATTTCAGGCGTTTTGAGCCGCGCCGGAAAAGAATCTCGCGCCCCGGCGAGAAAAAAATCAGGCGTATCCTCCCCGACATGCTTAACACGCCGTACGCCCCGCCGAGGTGGAGTCTCGCTGAATCGCACGAGAGTCATGGGTCGGACGCCCGCACCCCCATAGACTCTTGCCGCCGTTCGTTATGACTTTTGGTGAATCAAACTTAAGGAACAGCCAGAGTATTCCCTAGATTCATTTCTCCGACATCTTCGCGTAACGATTCAAAAACCCTGCCCCACTACAACGGTGACAGAGCAAAAATGCTTGCGGTCACCAAAACGGTGAACGAAACCTAAAAGTGGGGTTTTTTGAGATGCCGAATAGCGTCAATACCAACGTCGGGGCGATGGTCGCCCTTCAGAACTTGAACCAGACCAGCTCCGAGCTGATGACGGTCCAAAACCGCATCAACACCGGTAAGAAGATCGCCTCGGCGAAGGACAACGGCGCCATCTGGGCCATCGCCCAGAACCAGCGCGCCACCTCCGGCTCCCTGAACGCGGTCAAGGACTCCCTTCAGCGCTCGCAGTCGACCGTGGACGTGGCCATCGCCGGTGGCGAAGCCGTCTCCGATCTGCTTCTGCAGATGAAGGAAAAGGCCTTGGCGGCCTCCGACTCCAGCCTGGATACGGCGTCGCGGACCGCCCTGAACGACGACTTCAACGCTCTGCGCGACCAGATCGGGAAGTCGGTTTCGAACGCCACGTTCAACGGCGTGAACATGATCAGCGCCACCGGCACCACCATCGCCGCCCTGGCCAATGACGACGGCAGCTCGAAGATCACGGTCCAGGCCCAGGACCTGTCCCTGGCCGGCATCAGCCTGAGCACGGGCTCGATTTCGACCCAGACGACGGCCGCAGCCATGATCGCCACCGTCGGTACAGCGATCTCCACGGTCTCGACCGCTCTGTCGAAGATGGGTACGGGCTCCAAGTCGCTCGGCGCTCACCTGACCTTCGTCAGCAAGCTCCAGGACTCGATCGACGCCGGGGTGGGTAACCTCGTCGACGCCGACCTGGCCAAGGAAAGCGCGCGACTGACCTCGCTGCAGACCAAGCAACAGCTTGGCGTGCAGGCGCTCTCGATCGCCAACAGCTCGTCTTCGGGTCTGCTCAGCCTCTTCCGCTAAGCGCCCACCACAACTCCAGTACGTGTAAGGAGGGGAGGTCTCGCAAGAGGCCTCCCCTTTTTGCTGCGCGTCGCGGCTGCCCCCTGGGAGCGACCTGCCGCACGCCCCCTTCGTCGCCTTCAATCCCGAACGGCTGCACAGACCCCGATCAGGTCCGGGACCTCCTGGGCGGGCCGAACGCCACCGAAGCTGCGGTAGACGTTGCAGAGAGCCGCGTTGTGGTTCTGGTCCCGGCGGGCGGCGGCGCCATCGGCCACCATGATCACCCGCAGTCCCAGCGTGCAGGGCATCGCGGGCCGCGGATCGCGGCAGATGCTGGTCAGTGTCCCGATCACCAGCACGGTGTCGATCCTTCGCGCCTCCATCACCGGCGGCAGGGTCGATCGATATGGAAAGAAGGCGCTGGTGGCCGAACCAGGAACTCGCCAGAGCCTTTCAGCAGGCTCCCCTGGCCACCGCTGGCCGCGTGAGGGGAAGCCGTCAGGACGGCGGCAGCGCGATGGTACCGCCTCTCAGGCTTGAACTGAGGACCTCCGGTTCCACAAACCGGCGCTCTAACCAACTGAGCTAAGGCGGCGCATCGCGAAGGCGTGTTCTAGTCGGGCGTGGCGCCGGGATCAAGCGGCGGGCGACCGCAGCGCGGCCCTAAATCGCCAGCGTCCGGGCAAGGTCTGCCCCGAGGTGAGGCGCACGGCGCAATCCCCGCAGCATTTGGTCTCCACCTCACCGACGGCCCTGCGATTGACCAGACGCGAGCTCTCTTCCCGTCGATCGGCCCCCGCGCCGTCATCGGCCCAGCATAGCGCAAAGAAAAGCCCCGGAGGCGAACCTCCGGGGCCAATCTGTTCTTGCAGGGGAGCCCTTAGGCTCAGCCCTTCGGTAGAACCCAGCGAAGGGGGATACGAACCGTACCGCCTTCGATCGGGGCGCCGTCCAGGGTCTTCGGCTTCATCTTGAAGAGCTTGGAAGCCCTCAAGGTGGATTCGCCGAAGCCGTAGTCCGGCGGATCTTCCGACACCACCGAGCAGTTCTCGAGCGAGCCCCGCGCGGTGACCGTGCAGCTGATCGTCGCGCGGCCCTCCACGTTCATCCGCTGAGCCCGGTCCGGGAAGTACCGGGCCAACTCTTCGGCGTTGGGACGACGCGACCAGTCAGGGTTGCTGATGACCGAGGGGCGCGGAGGCGCCACGGGAGCCGGAGCCGGGGGCTTCGGTTCCTCGATCCGCTTCTCGACCGGCGGAACCGGCAGAGGGGGAATCGTCGGCATATCAGCCGGCACGTTGACCGGAGGCCGCGGTTGCAGCTTGGGTGGCGGCGGCGGCGGGGTGTTCGGCGGCGGAGGCGGCGGAGGCGGGGGCGGAGGCGGAGCGGGCTTGATGATCGCCACGTCCGTAACTTCGTCCGAGTACTCCTTGAACTCCGACTGGAATTTAGCCTTCCAGAGATAAACGCCGACCACACCGTGGACGATGACAGAGCCAACGATGGCGGCAGTCACCCCGTTGTTGCGCTTCTTACGCGGCGGATCAAAGGGGTTGTGCCCGGGGTGGGTGATGTCTTCAGCCATGCTCCACCCCTACTTATCTTCGCCGATCAGCGCCACGCTATAAAACCCGTTGTCCTGGAGCTGGTTCATCACGCCCATGAAGTCCCCGTAGAGGACCCCTTTGTCGGCGCGGATGAAGATCCGCTCTTTCTCCGGATTGCGCTTGTTGCCGATGTTCTTCCGCAGGTCATCACCCAGGGTCGCGATGTCAGAGGGAATGTCCCCAATGAAAAGACGACCGGATTCCTGGATGGATATGTAGACCGGCTTGGGAGGGTTGGTAGACGGCGGGGCCACCGCGTTGGGAAGTGCGACCTTCACCGTTACGGCGGCCATGGGTGCCGCCACCATGAAGATGATCAGGAGGACCAGCATGACGTCCACGAAGGGCGTCACATTGATCTCGCTGTTCGCTTCCACGGCGTACCTGCCACCCCCAGAACCTGAGAGTTTGGCGCCCATGGTGCTTAGGCCCCTTTGTCGAGCTGCCGGGAGATGCCGTTCATCAGCTCAGCCACAAACCCTTCCGTACGCGCACCGTAAGCGGAGATGCGGGTCTGGAAGTAGTTGTAGAAGATAACCGACGGGATGGCGGCGAACAGGCCGATACCGGTGGCCAGCAGCGCCTCGGCGATACCGGGGGCGACGACGGCCAGGTTGGTCGTGTTGGTGTTCGCGATCCCGATGAACGAGGTCATGATCCCGTAGACGGTGCCGAACAGACCGATGAACGGACCGGACGAACCGACCGAGGCCAGGAACTGCATGCCGCTGGAGAGACGACCACCGAGCGACGCCTGGACGGCGGCGACAGCGTTCTCGGCGCGGTGGATGACCGCGTCACGGTGAGTACCGTTGATGGCCAGACCGGCTTGGCGCGACAGTTCGACTTCTTGGGCGGCCGCGGCGGCCATATCGGCCAGCGGGTTGCCTTCGAATTCGTCTGACATGCCGATACGGCCCATGTCGTTGATGGTCTTGGCGGTGCGGAAGGCTTCAAGGAAGCGGTCCGTCTGGCGGTTAAGAGCGCCATACTCGAGCAGCTTGGTGACCAGCAGTGTCCACGAGAAGATGGAGCAGAGCACCAGGCCGATCATGACCACCTTAACGACCAGGCCAGCGTCCATGGCCATCTGGATGACGCTGAGCTTGCCAGCGCTTTCCATTTGGGGCGGAGCAGCTTCTTCGGCCGGAGCGGCCGGAGCAGCGGTAGCGGCGGCGGCGGCGTCAGCCGGAGCAGCGGCGGGAGCCGCAGCGGCGGCGTCAGCAGCAGGGGCGGCCGGTGCGGCGGCATCCTGCGCGAACGCCGGCGCGCTCGTCATCAGCACCAGGGCGCCGAAGAGAGCGATGAAAGGAGTCGTTCGTTTGTTGTCGAGCATCTGTCGCCAGTTCCTGATTGGTCTAGCACGTTTGGACCGAGGGTCGTCGCGCGAGAGCGTGTCCACCCCAATTGAAATTGCCCGCAGTCCCGCTCGTAACCACGAGAGGAACGACGGAGCCGCAATCGCTGCGCCCGACCCGTAACCCGCGCCGCCATTTGGCGACCTCGTGTTCCGTGGACGGGAGCGACCTCGCCTGCCCCGAGGGGAAGTTGAAGTCTTACCGCTATGTTAGACGTGCGGCAGGGGTGCTTTGGCAACCCCTTTTCCAAGCGTCAAGGGGGCTTACCGCCAAGCGTAACCATACCGGCGCCATAGACGATACGGTATTGCTGCACCGCACAACGCGATCCACAAGTAATCCTGATCGTTTTTCTACTAGCGAGGGAATTTCTGCGCTGCAATGCAGCATTTTCGGCGGAACATGGGTCTTGAAATAACACGGTCGCCGAACAGCCCGGAGGTCTTCACGCCTGAAATTCGGTCAGGTCGCGGTACGGCTCGGGAAATGGGAGTCTGGGGCTCAGGCGTCAAGACCCATCCGCACGAGTCGTCGGCTGAAGTCGACCGTCATGGCCCGCCGGCCACAGTCGAGGCCGCCGCCTGGGGCTGCGTCCGTTGCACGCGCGACACCTCCGCCCAGGAGGGCGGCCAACCTCAGCCTAGAAGCTGTATGTGATACCGGCGCGAAGTGTGCGGCCCGGCAACGGGGCGATGTCCTTCAGGAAGGAGGCGTGCTCGCGAGCCTCCTCGTTGGTCAGGTTGCGGCCATCCAGGAAGACCCTGAAGTCCTGATCGGCCAGAGGCCGGTAAGAGACCCGGGCGCTCAGCAGGGTGTAGGCGTCGGTGGGCGGCTCGAACGCGCTGATGCGATCCTGCTCGCCGACATGGCGAACCTCCACCTGGCCCTCCACGCGCGGCGCGGTCCACAGGACGCGCCCCGTCACCGAATAGGGGGGGATTCGCGCGGGCGGTCCGCTGTCGGTCTGGCCGTGGACGTAGTCATAGGCGCCCTGCAGGGCCAGGACGCCGTCACCATGGCGCCAGACGTCGTAGGTCCCCTCCAGCTCGCCGCCGTAGAAAGTGGCGTCGGACTGGATGAAGCGCACCACCGGCAGCTCGCCGGCCGGATCAAGCGCCCCGGAGTCGTCCACCATGTCGCCGGTGCGCGCCTCGTCGATGAAGCCCTGGTAGGCGGCTCGGTAGAGGTGAGCCTCGACCTTGCCGTTTTGGCCGGTCCAGCGAAGCGTCGCCTCCAGGGAGGTGACCTGCTCGGCGTCGAGGGTGGGGTCGCCGATCTCATAGGACCCTGTGCCGCCGTGCGGTCCATCGGCGAAGAGCTCGAACTCGGTGGGAGCCCGGGCGTTGTGCGCCACGCTGAGACCCAGGAACCAGGCGGAAGCCGGCCGCCAGAAGACGGCGACGGAGGCCGAGGCGTTGGTGAAGTCCTGCTTGCCCGACGCCGTGGTCCAGTCGATCCCGTAGCCCGCCGCGGCGTCGCTGGTGGGACGGCCCCGGAGATCAGCCTCGAGGGTGCGGGTGTCGATCCGCAGCCCGCCCTCCACGCCCCAGGCGTCGCGGTCCAGGCGCTGCAGCATGAAGGCGCCCCGCTCGCCGATCTCAACGGCTGGGATGAAGGCCTCGCCGCCGAGAGCCTGGAAGTCACGGCCCAGGAGTTGGAGGCCGAAGGCCCCCTTCCAGCCGTCGCGTTCGCGCTGCACCAGCTCGACCCGGCCCTCGGCCCCCTTGGACAGGAAGGTGGTTCCGATCGCGCCGGTGTCGACCTCGATCTCCTGGTGTTCGTAGTCCGCATAGCCGACGGACACGCGGACCGTCTCGAAGGGCCCCTGGTCCAGTATCGTCTCGCCGCGCACATCGTAGCGGGTCTGCTTCAGGTCGATGAAGACCGGACCCTCTTCCGGCGGCGGGCCCACCTGAACGATCTGCGGGAACGGGACGCCATAGTTGGTTTCGGTGCGCTTGATAGAGGCGCCGATAAAGCCGGTGTCGCCGACATAGGAGACCCCTGCCCCATAGGCCGTGAGGTCCACCGAGGTGTTGCGGACGGCGCGGTCTGGCAGGGCGGTGACGCCGTTGGCGGCTTCGTACCGGGTGGAGACCGGATTGACCGGGGTGTCGTAATCGCCGCTTTCGCGCCGGACGGCGTCCAGGGCCATGACCCAGGGCCCCTGCCCCGCCTTGAGACCCGCGGACACCGCATAGGAATCATCCCCCGAACCGTAGGAGGCGGACACATGGCCGTCCGCGCCACCCTGGGCCGCCGCCGAGGGCACACGCTCGTCAAGGATGTTAACCACCCCGCCGATGGCCGAGCCGCCATAGGCCAAGGTCGAGGGGCCGCGCAGGATCTCGATGCGCGAGGCGTCACCGGGATCGGAGGCCACGGCGTGGTCCGGAGACAGCGAACTGGCGTCCACCAGGCCGACGCCGTTCTGCAGGATCATGACACGCGGGCCCGACAGGCCCCGGATGATCGGCCGGCTGGCGCCGGGGCTGTAGGAGGTGGACCTAATCCCGGGCATGCCGTTCAGCAGGTCGCCGATCCCCACCGGCGGCGCTGTGGCCAACTGCTCCTGGGTGATGATGTTGATGTGGGTGGTGGCGCTGTCCAGGGACACCGCATAGGGCGCGCCGGTGACCACCAGCTCCGAGACCGTGGGGCCGCCCGCATCCTCGGCCATCGCCTGGCCGGCGCAGAGAGCAGACACGCCGACGGCGGCGAGAAGGAGTGTTTTGGCGCGCATGGGAGAACTCCAGGAAGCAGGTCGGAAGTTCCACTATGTTATATCATAACACCACTCAAGTGGTTTTGGTTTTGGAGCGCTGAGACGTCGAAGACGCTGCTGTCTTGAGCATGCGGCCATGAGATCCTCAACCTCGCGTCCTTCTCCCCTTGCGGGAGAAGGTGTCGGGCGAAGGCCCGACGGATGAGGGGTCGCGCTCCCCTCTCCGCGCGGACGGTAACGTCCGAACCCGATAGGTCTATCGACCCCTCATCCGACCCTGCTCCGCAGGGCCACCTTCTCCCGCAAGGGGAGAAGGATTTGTGTCGCCCTATCCCCGTCGCGCCACCCGCGTGAGGTAGTCCTTGCGGTTGAGGGGGTTGTTATCGGTGCGCGGGCGGCTGGGAGTTTCGCCGCGGACGGGCCGGTAGTGATCAAAGGCCGCCTCCAGCACCCCCTCCCCGCGTGTCAGGCCCGGTAGTTGCTGCTGCAGGTCATGGACCCTGGCCGCGGGGATGTCGCCCTCAAGCCAGCAGGCCGGGCCGCGCATCTCCGGAACGCCCGGCGCGGCGCCCAGCTTGGCCAGCACCGGAAGCATGGGTCCCAGCACATCGGCGGGAATCTCCAGGCCGAAGCGGTGGACCGGCTCGCAGACCTGGACGCCGGCCCGCTGCAGGGCGGCCATCAGCACCAGGGGCGTGAGGTTGCGGTGTTCCGATGGGGTGCTGGTGGCCCAGTCCCGATAGCGGATGCCGTGGGTCATGGTCACCTTGCAGTCGGTGACCCGCCATCCGTGCAGGCCCTGGCCCAGGGTCTCGCGGACGCTTTCCTCCACCGCCTTGTGGAAGGCCAGCGGCAGGGACCCGAACTCGACCTCCAGCTGGAACTCCACGCCGCTGTCCACGACGCCCGGCTCGACTCGCAGGCCGATGGTGGCGATGAAGGGATAGGGGGCCTGCTCCATGGCGGTCCCTACCCCCGTCGGGCGCTCGATACAGATCACCCGGGTCTCGCGGAACTCCGCCTCGACGCCGTAGTCCTTGGCTAGGGTTTCGCCGATCACCTCCTTCTGCACCTCGCCATAGAGAGAGACGAAAAGTTCCTGGCGCAGGTCATCCTGGCGCAGGTTGATCAGGGGATCCTGCTCGGCCAGTTGGACGAGCGCCGCGTGCAGCGCCCGCCCCTCCCCCGGATGGCGCGGATAGATCACCGTCTCCAGGGTGGGCGGGGCGAAGTGGTGGGTCGGGCCGCCCGTTCGCGGGACGCCGAGGTTGTCGCCGATCTGGATGTCGGCGAGGCCCCAGAGCTTGACGATCTGTCCCGCCGCCGCGCTGTCCGTGGCGACCGCCGGGCCGCGATCAAAGACGCTGAGGGCCGTGATCTTGGCTGTCCGGTCCTGGCCAAAGGTCAGCCAATCGCGCACATGGATCGTGCCGGAGAAGAGCCGCGCATAGGCGATCTTCTCCCCGGCCGGCCCGCGCTCCACCTTGAAGACCGTGCCGCAGACCGGCGCCTCGCCGTCGCCCTCGGCGGCCGGCAGCAGGGTGGTGATCCCCGCCATCAGCGCCTCGGTCCCCGCCCCAGTGATTGCCGAGCCCAGGAAGACCGGGTGGCACCGCCCTTGCCGCGTCTGCCGCCGCAACGCCTTGCGTAGACGCCCAGGGGAGATCGGCGCGCCGCCCACATAGTCGGCCATGAGCGCCTCGTCCTGCTCGGCTAGACGCTCGGAGAGCCGTTCGGCGTCGCCGGCGCCGAACGGAACGAAGGCCGCGTCCCGCTCGCCGGCGGCGCGGGCAACGCCCATCGGCGCGACGGCCGGGGTCAGGCGCTCGGTGATGGACCGCAGCACCCGCTCGGGATCGGCGCCGCGCCGGTCGATCTTGTTGATGAAGATCAGGGTGGGGATGCGCAGCCTTTGCAGCGTTCGCATCAGGACCCGGGTCTGGGCCTGCACCCCCTCCACCGCCGAGACCACCAGCACCGCGCCGTCCAGCACGCTCAGCACGCGCTCCACCTCGGCGATGAAGTCGGGGTGGCCGGGGGTGTCGATCAGGTTGACCGCCACCTCGCCCACGACGAAGGCCGCCACAGCCGCCTTGATGGTGATGCCGCGCCGCCGCTCCTGATCCAGGGAGTCGGTCTGGGTGTTTCCGCCGTCGACGCTGCCGATTTCGTCGATGACGCCGGCTGCGTATAGCAGCCGTTCTGTCAGGCTCGTCTTACCGGCGTCGACATGCGCCAGGATTCCCAAGTTTAAAGTCCGCATTCCGCCCCATGTCCTCTTGAAGGGTCAATCCCGTCTCGATGGTCATGAAGGGTCGGCGCATGGGTCTCTCCTTGGGGCGGTGGCCTCGTCTCTCAGTACAGATCACCCCGTTCTCTGGGGCAATCGAAATCTTGGCTACGGCGCGCCGCCGGTGCTGGCCTCGACGGCGGCCAGCGCCGTCAGGTTGACGATCCCCCGGGCCGTGACGCTGGGGGTCAGGACGTGGACCGGCTTGGACATGCCCAGCAGCATGGGCCCCACCAGCAGCGCATTGGTGGAGGCCTGGAGCAGGGTCAGGCTGATATTGGCCGCGTCCAGGTTGGGCATGACCAGCAGGTTGGCCGCGCCCTTCAGGCGGGAATCGCTGACCAGCCGATTGCGCTGGTACTCCAGCAGGGCGGCGTCGGCGTGCATCTCGCCGTCCACCTCCAGTTCCGGCGCCTGGGCGCGTAGCAGGGCCAGGGCCTGACGCATCTTCCGCGCGCTGGGGGAATTGGAGGCCCCGAAGCTGGAGTGTGAAAGCAGCGCCGCCTTCGGCTCGATGCCGAAGCCGCGAACCGTGTCGGCGGCCAGGCGGGTCATCTCGGCGATCTGATCGGCGGTGGGATCAGGGTTCATGTGCGTGTCGCAGATGAACAGCACCCCCTCCCGCGTGATCAGAGCCGACAGGGCGTGGATGCGGTCGATGCCCGGCCGGCGTGGGATGATGGGCATGACATAGGTCATGTGCTGCCACCAGTCGCCCGACCCGCCCACCAGGGCGGCGTCAACCTGGCCGCTCTCCAGCAGCATGGCCGCCGTGACCGAGGGCCGGCGCTCGACCCGGCGGGCGGCGGCGGCGGGCGGCGCGCCCCGGCGGCTGACCAGGGACTGGTAGCGGCTGATCAGCGGCGCCAGGAGCTCGTCGTCCTGGTTGGGGTCGAGGATCTCGATATGGGTGTCGAGCTTCATGCGCAGGCCCAGGGTGGCGATGCGGGCCAGGATGACTTCGCGGCGCCCCACCAGGACAGGCCGGGCCAGGCCCTCGTCCACCACCGTCTGAACGGCGCGCAGAACGCGGTCGTCCTCGCCCTCGGCATAGGCGACCTTCTTCATGGCCTTGCGGGCGGCCTCGAAGATCGGCCGCATCAACTGGCCCGACCGGTAGACGAACCGCTCCAGCTCGGTGCGATAGGCG
>NZ_JANPJP010000125.1:0-2532 GCF_031425575.1 Phenylobacterium sp. | reverse complement strand
TGGCCCGCGCCGCCGGACTTGGGCGTGTGGTGGAAGCGCTGGCCGGCGGCGTCCCAGGTGGCCGACCAGCAGTCGCCGCCCCAGGTGCGGTAGTCGATGCGGCGGTCGGTGTGGCCCGCGCCCTTTTCCGGCTGGTGGTGGAAGTCGTGGCCGGCCCAGGTGGCGGTCCAGCGGGAGCCGTCGCAGGTGGTGTAGGGGATGTCGATCACCGTCTGGCCCGACTGCGGCTGGGCCTGGGCCGGGGCGCCGAGCCCCAGGATCGCCACCGCCGCCGCCGCCACAAATGTCTGTCCACCCATGGTCGTCCTCCCAAGCTGGAGCTTGAACCTAACGGTTGCAGCGGCCGCGCCAAGACCCTGTGACCCAAAAACCGCAGGTCACCAGCTTGGGCGCCGGGGTCGGAACCGTGGCCGCGGTCGGGCGTAAACGTCAGCATGGGGGAGCGCCGAACCGGCGGTCCAGGAACGGACGACGAACGGCGCTTCCAGAAACTCTTGCTGGGGATAGCAGCCATGTCGCCGTCGCTTTCCGTCGTGTCCGACAATGTTGTCGGCGCCCTCCCGCGTTCCGAAGCCCTGTCCATGCGCGTGCGCCGCCTGCAGGCCGAGGCCAAGGGCCTGGCCCGCGAGCACATCGCCGCCCTGGTGGCCGCCCTGCACGAGGCCGAGGCCCTGGCCGCCGAGATCGCCGAGGGCGGCGAGGCCTATCCGGCCGGCATCCGCGACATCGCGCGGCGCCTCACCGAGGAGTGCGAGTCGAAGATCGGCACTATCGAGGCCATCAACGCCCGCCTCTAGGCTTTGGCCCGGCGCCTGCAAGGCAGCGCTTCAACCGTCCCGGTTTGGAGCGAAACCATGGTCAGTCGTGTTGCGCGTACACGTCCCCGCCTCGTGGCGGAGACCCCCAAGGTGAATGTCGTGGCCCTGCAGGCCCTGGCCCCCGCGCCGGAACAGGCCGAGGCGCCCGCGCCCCCCACCGAGACCCTGGCCGAGCAGATCCGGCGCCTGCAGAGCGAGGCCAAGAGCCTGGCCCGCAATCACGTCGACGCCCTGCGCCTGGCCCTGATCGAGGTCGAGCGGCTGTCGGAGGAGATCGGCGCCGGCGGGGACGTCTATCCCACCGGGGTGCGCGAACTGGCCCGGCGCTTCGCCAGCGAGACCGACACCAAGGTCCAGGCGCTGATGGCCATCGTCCAGCGCGGCTAGGCCCGGTCAAACGTCAAGAATTGTGAAGCTTCGGCCGCGGCTGCATCCATTTGTAAAGCACGGCGTTAGCTCCCCGGTTGTCTAAAGAGGCCGCCCTTCACGGCGGCCCGGCCTGGGATAAAGCTTGATGTCCGATACCTTTAACCGCGTCCTGATCAGCGCCTTCGCGGCCGCCCTCATGACTGTCGTGGCCATGGCCGGCACCATGGTCGCCGCCTCGCAGCCCGTGGCCTTCGGCCAGGGCCTGAGCCAGCAGGGCCAAAGCCGCTAACCCACCAGGTCGCCAAATTCCTTGCTGCGCCGCAGCCAGGCCGCCGCATAGCCGCAGATCGGGGTGATCTTCAGCCCCTTGGCCCGCACATCGGCGCTGAGCGCGGCCATCAGCCTGCCCGCCGCGCCCGTACCCCGCAGGGCGGCCGGGCTTTCTACATGGTCGAGATAGAGGCGCTCTCCGCTCAGACGATAGTCGGCCCAGGAGGTCTGGCCCTGTTCGTCTATCTCGTAGCGGTCGCCGGTGTCGCGCAGATCGGTCATGGTCTGATCATAACCCCCTCGCCGCCAGGATCGATCCCGCTTAACTTCGCGATTGCGTGAGGGGGATCGAGATGAAGCAATTTTGGATCGTGGCGACGGTGCTGGCGCTGAGCGCCTGCAGCAAGCCGGCCGAGAAGACCGAGGCGGAGGCGGCCGCGCCCGCCTTCACGCCGTCGCAGACCCCGCCCAAGCGCAAGCCGGGCCTGTGGGAACAGCGGGTCTCCACCGGCGATTTCGTGCAGGTCAGCCGCATCTGCCTGGACGCCGCCACCGACGAGAAGATCAGCTTCTGGGGCTCCCAGGCCACCCGGGACATGTGCGAGAAGAACGTCTTCTCGGCCCGCGTGGCCGGCGGCTATCAGTTCAGCTCGGTCTGCGACATGGGCTCGGGCGGCAAGACCACCACCAGCGGCACGGCCACGGGCGACTTCAATTCCAAGTACGTCATCCAGGCCGAGAGCTCCACGGAAGGCGCCGCCGCCCCGCAGATGAACGGCCTGCACAAGGTCACCGTCGAGGCCGCCTGGCAGGGCGCCTGCCCCGAGGGCTACAGGCCCGGCGACATGTCCCTGCCCGGCGGCATGAAGATCAACATCCTGGAGCTGCCGGTTCCGGGGAAGGGCTAACCCCTATCCGCTCACCCCGGCGAAGGCCGGGGCCCAGATACATCCGCTGCATTCAGGACAGATGGCTCAGGTCGTGACCTAGGACCTGGGTCCCGGCCTTCGCCGGGATGAGCGGAGTTTCAAATGAGCTCCACCGCCATGGCCGTGGCCTCGCCGCCGCCGATGCA
>NZ_JANPJP010000124.1:0-7702 GCF_031425575.1 Phenylobacterium sp. | reverse complement strand
TGGAGCGCGTCGGCACCCCTGAGCAGAAGAAGCAGTGGCTGGAGCCCCTGCTGGCCGGCAAGATCCGCTCGGCCTTCGCCATGACCGAGGTCCACGCCGCCTCGTCGGACGCCAAGAACGTCAACACCCGCGCCACCCTGGTGGGCGACGAGTACGTCATCAACGGTGAGAAGCACTACATCTCCGGCGCCGGCGACCCGCGCTGCAAGATCATGATCACCATGGTCCAGACCAGCCCGGACGGTCCGCCCAACCTGCGCCAGTCGCAGATCCTGGTCCCCACCGACGCGCCCGGCGTGAAGATCGTCGGACCCATGAACGTCTTCAGCGATCCCGACGCGCCGCACGGCCACATGCACATCATCTTCGACAATGTCCGCGTGCCGGCGTCGAACATGCTGCTGGGCGAGGGCCGCGGCTTCGAGATCAGCCAGCTGCGCCTCGGCCCCGGCCGGATCCACCACTGCATGCGCGCCATCGGCCAGGCCGAGAAGGCCCTGGACCTGATGGTCACCCGTGGCCTCAGCCGCGAAGCCTTCGGCAAGCCGCTCGTTCAGCTCGGCGGCAACATCGAGAAGATCAGCCGCGCCCGCATTGAGATCGAGGCCATGCGCCTGATGGTGCTCAAGGCCGCCAAGGCCATGGACGTCCTGGGCAATCAGGAAGCCCGCATCTGGATCCACATGGTCAAGGCCCTGGTTCCGGAACGGGTCTGCGAGATCATCGATCAGGCCATCCAGATGCACGGCGCGCTCGGCGTGTCGCAGCACACCCCGCTGGCCCGCATGTACACCTCGACCCGCACCCTGCGGATCGCCGACGGCCCCGATGAAGTCCACCACATGGTCGTGGGCCGCAACGAACTGCGCCAGTACCGCGAGATGCCGGCCGACGCCTCCACGGCGGCCGTCTTCCGGAACTAGGCTTCCGACATCGAGACGAATGAGAGGCGGGGGCGAGAGTCCCCGCCTCTTTTCGTTAGTGGCTGGCGGTGGCCGGCGGCGGCGACAGGCGCTTGACGTCCTCAGCCGTCACCGGCTCGGGATAGGCGTTGCCGAAGTTGGTCCGCACATAGGTGATCACCGCGGCGGTCTGTTCGGGGCTCAGCAGGTCGGTGAACCCGGGCATGCCGCCGCGCCCCTTGGTGACCATCACGATGGGATAGGCGGCCATCTTCATCTTCGGATTGCTGGTCAGGGCCGGGAAGGCGCCGGCCCCCACCGCTCCCTTGCCGTCGGCCATTTGGCAGGTCTGGCAGACCATCCGGTAGACCTCCTCCCCGGTCTTCGGCACGGGCGGCTTGGTGCCCCCGGGCCCCGGTTCGTCGGCCATGGCGGGCGCGGCGAGGGAAAAGGCCAGCACCAGGCCAAGCTTGGAAATCATCTTCATGCTCAGGCCTCCAGCGCGCGCTTGTGCAGACGGGTGATGGCGTCGAGGGAGGAGAGCAGGGAGCCCTCCATCCAGCAGCCGACGTAAGAGGCGTGCTCCCCGGCCAGCACCACCCGGCCGTCAAGGGCTACCAAGTCCTGGTAGTGGGCGGCGCGAGTCTCCTCGGTCCAGCGGGCGCAGCAGCCCAGGATCCAGGGCACACGGTTCCAGGCCACCGAGGCGCCGTTCGAGAACTCCTTGCGATAGCTCTCCGGGTGGAAGACCGACCCCTGGGCCAGGGCCGCCTCGATGCGTTCGGCCGGCGTCATCCCGGCCAGGTGATAGCCGCTCATCCCGCTGGCGAAGGCGCCCAGCAGCACGGCGGCGCCATCCTGCAGGAAGTTGTTGTTGGGATAGGAGACCAGGCCGATCTCCTGGTTGGTGAAGGAGTGGCCGCCATAGATGGCCGAGTCCTCCTCCCAGAACCGGCGCTTCATCTCCAGGCCGATCTTCACCGAGTTGGAGTAGGGCACCGCGGCGATGGCGGCGTTCATCTTCTCCGACATGTTGTTCTCGATCTGGCTCAGCACCGTCAGTGGGATGGTGCAGACGCACCAGTCGGCCTTGGCCTCGGTGACCACGCCGGTGCCGGTGTCGCTGTAGGAGACGCTCACCCCCTTCTTGCCCTGGTCGATCTTGGTGACCTTGGCGTTGTAGGTGATCAGCGGCTGGACTTGGCTGGCGAAGGCCTTGCCGATCATGCCCATGCCCCCCACCGGCTGGAACATGGTGGTCTGGAATTCCTCGTTCATGAAGAACGACATGTTCCGCCAGATCTTCGAATCCAGCACGTCCTTGAGGGCGAAGACCTCCGACGGCGACGGCGCGCCGCCCACCCCGCCGCCCGGGTTCCGGGCGAACCCGCGGTGCTCCGAGGAGCGCAGGTTCTTGGCGTACTTCATGTCGCGATCCAGCATGCCCCACTCGCGCAGGGCCTCCTTCAGGCGGTCGCGGTCCTGGGCCGTGACGCTGGCGTCCAGGCCCTTCTGGTCGATGGCCTTGCCGAGCAGCTCGGCGACATTGCCCTCGAAGTCGGCGGCCAGGGACTTGAACCGCTGCGGCTTGCCGCCGAAGGCCTCGGTGTTGTGGACATAGGCGTTGTGGTTGAACTGCACGAAGGGCTGCAGCTCGACATTGAAGGCCTTGCAGTAGTGCAGCAGAGTCCGGTGATTGTGCGGGATGCGCCAGGGACCGGGGTTCAGGTAGTTGCCGTCGGCGAAGCCCACCTTCTGGGTCGCCCCGCCCATCTCGGTGATCGTGTCGCCGCCATGGACCGACCAGTTCCGGCCCCCGGCGCGGTTCTGGTACTCCAGCACCGTGACCTTGTAGCCCGCCTTGGTCAGCTCATAGGCCGCCAGCATCCCGGCCAGCCCCGCTCCCAGCACGATCACCGAGGCGCCCTTGCGCGCGCCCGACAGCTTGGGGGGTCCCGTGAACTGGCTCTCGGCGGCGTAACCGAGGGTGGTCATCATGTTGTACATCAGGGCCGATCCGCCCAGCATCCCGATGGTCGACAGCAGCTGCCGTCGTGTCGTCTTCCCGATCTCTTCCATAAGCGGCCCCCTGAACTCCAGGCTCCAGGCCTAGGGGACGGCGCGGCGCCAGCGCCAACCGTCAGCGGGGTCACGGGTCCCTTTTCGCCGACCTGCCTCCGCATTGGGCCGCCCGGGAAAAACTGGCCTCGGATCGGGCAGGGGGTATGCTCGCCCCATGACCGACAAGGCCTTCCTCGAGCGCTACCGCGTCCCCGGCGTCTTCACCGGCCTGGAGGGGTTTGAAGCCGAGGTCGACGCCCTGCCCGCCGAGGCTGGCGCGGTCGCGGCCTTCGTCCACGGCCTGCTGATCCACGAGGGCCTGGCCGGCGCCTATGGCGTCACCCTGGCCCCCGGGCGCGGCGACGAGAAGCAGCTGCACGGGGCCGCCGCCATGCTGCGCCAGGCGATGCGCCTGCATGACCGCCCGATCACGGAGACCCGCGCGCCCGAGCATCGCGTCGTCGGCGTCTGCCGCCACTTCGCCACCCTGTTCGCCGCCGTCATGCGCCGGAAGGGGATTCCCGCCCGCGTCCGCTGCGGCTTCGCCAACTACTTCCAGCCCGGCAAGCACCTCGACCACTGGGTGGGTGAGTACTGGGGCGGGGCCCGCTGGGTGCTGGTGGACGCCCAGGTCGACGACCTGCAGCGCAAGCTGTTCAACCTGACCCTCGATCCCCTCGATGTGCCGCGCGACCGCTTCCTGGTGGGCGGCGACGCCTGGCGCGCCTGCCGCCAGGGCGCCGACCCCATGGGTTTCGGCATCGCCGGCACGGAGATGTGGGGCCTGGTGGAAGTCTATGGCGACATCTTTCAGGACCTCGCCGCGCTGCAGAACATCGAACTCCTCCCCTGGGGCTGGTACGGCCTGGCCACCGACGAGGCCGGGATGGAAGAGACCGACCTCATCGACAGGCTGGCCGACATCTCCAGCCGGGCGGACGAGCCGGCGATGGTCGAGCTGGCGGAGCTGCTGGCGGCTGACCAACGCCTGCGGCCGCCGCTGGACCGCGTGGCGGTGACCGCCAAGGCCGAGGCGGCGACGCTCTAATTCCTCCTTCGAAGTGGCCTGCGACCTGGGGGGGAAATTGGACCCCTCTCGACGGCTCCGCTTGTTCGGGTGTAGACCCAACCCCGCTCCCAACGAGCCAGGGTCGATCCGCCAGCGCGTGATCCCCAGGCTCCGTCCTTGCCGCGACCGGCGGACGTCTGCGAGCACAGCGCCTTCCTCCGGAGGGTGAGCGGGCGGACCCGCACATTCCGCGCACGATGCGCAGCTGTTCGCGATCGGAGAGGGCCTGTGTCCCTCTCGACGAAGCGGACGCAACCGGAGGACCACCCATGAGCGCTCTCGCAGCCCTCTTCATTCTTGTTCTGTCGTTTGTGACCGCCACCCTGTCGGGGGTGTTCGGCATGGCCGGCGGCCTGGTCCTGATGGGGGGGCTGGCCCTGGTCCTTCCCGTCTCGGCGGCCTTCGTCACCCATGGCCTGCTGCAGCTGGTGGCCAACGGCTGGCGGGCGATCCTGCATCGCAAGCATGTCGCCTGGTCGATCGTGGCCCTCTACGCCCTGGGCTCGCTGATCGCCGGCGGGGTGATCTCGCTCATAGCACTTGCGCCCTCCAAGCCCGCCCTCTTCCTGTTCATGGGCCTGCTGCCGGCCCTGCTCTGGCTGCCCCAGGACTGGATCAGGCTGGACGCCGCCAAGCCGGCCCAGGCCCTGCTGTCGGGGATCATGGTGACCGGCGTGAACCTGACGGCCGGGGTGGCCGGGCCGCTGCTGGACATCTTCTTCGTCCGCACCGCCCTCACCCGCCACGTCATCGTCGCCACCAAGGCCGCCACCCAGGTCTTCGCCCACCTGGCCAAGGTGGTGGTCTATGGCGGGCTGATGCTGCGCAGCCAGGACGGGGCCGGCATGCCGCCCCTGTGGCTGTTCGCGGCGGCCATTCCGCTCTCCATGCTGGGCACGGTGGCGGGGGGGCGGATCCTCGACCGCATGACCGACATCAATTTCAAGCGCTACACCCGCCTGATCGTCACCGCGGTGGGGATGCTCTACCTGATCCAGGCCGGCCAGCTCTTTCTGAGCGGCCAATGAGCGGCGGTCTGGCCGCCCTGATCCTGGCGGCGGTCCTGGCGACGGCCACCCTCTCGGGCGTGTTCGGCATGGCCGGCGGCCTGATCCTGATGGGGGTGCTGACCGCCCTGCTGCCGGTGCCGGCGGCGCTCGCCATCCACGGCCTGGTGCAGATGGCGTCGAACGCCTCGCGCATCGTCCTGCACGTCAGGCACATCGTCTGGAATGTGGTGGGCTTCTACGCCATCGGCGCGGTGGCCACGATGGCGGCCTTCACGGTAGTCTCGTACATTCCCAGCAAGGCGGTGGTCTATCTGGCGCTGGGCCTGCTGCCGATCCTGATCTGGGTGCCCGAGCGCTACAGCCCGCTGGACGCCGCCCGGCCCAGCCACGCGGTGCTGGCCGGTGTGCTCTCCACCGCCATGGCGCTCACCTCCGGCATATCGGGGCCGCTCGCCGACCTCTTCCTGGTGCGCAGCGCGCTCACCCGCCACCAGGTGCTCTCCACCAAGGCCGCCCTGCAGATGTTCAGCCACCTGTCCAAGGTGCTGTTCTATGGCGGGGCGATCCTGCTGGCCGGCGGCCACGGCTTCGCCCCGCCCTGGCTGCTGGTGGGCGCCTGCGCCCTGGCCGTCCTGGGGGTGACCCTCGGCGCGCGGATGCTCGACAGGCTGACCGACCAGGGCTTCCGCGCCTGGCGGCGCTGGATTTTCACCGGGGTCGCGGCGGTGTAACTCGTCCAGGCCGCAGTCCTGTTTGCGAGGGGCCCATGAAAGTCGATCCGACCCGGGTGATGGAGAACCGTTTCGTGCGGCTGGAGCCCTTCACCGAGGACCACAAGGAAGACCTGCGGGCCGCCTGCGACGCCGACCCCTCGGTCTGGACCGACCTCTATCCCTATTCCATGGCCGGCGAGCACTTCGACCCACAGTGGCGCCGGATGGCCACCAACCAGGCCAAGGGCGTCTCGATCCACTGGGCTGTGGTGGTGGACAGCCGCTGCGTGGGCCTCACCTGCTACTCGTCCTACGACCTGCCCAACGCCAGCCTGGAGATCGGCGGCACCTATTATCACCCCGACTATCGCGGGGGGCCCGTGAACCCGGCGGCCAAGCGGCTGATGATGTGCCAGGCCTTCGGCGACGGCGCGCGCCGCGTGGTGTTCCGCGTCGACGCCCTCAACGCCCGCAGCCGCGCCGCCGTGCTGAAGCTGGGCGGCAAGCTGGAGGGAATCCTCCGCCAGGACCGCGTCACCTGGACCGGCCGGGTGCGCGACACCTGCGTCTTCTCGGTGCTGAAGGACGAGTGGTCCACGGTGCAGGATGGGCTGGATAAGCGGCTCGAGGCTTACGGGTAGCCTTTCCTCCCCTGTCGCGAAGCGAACGGGGGAGGAAAGTCCAGCCTTCTAAGCGCTGGCCGCCGTCTTCTCTTCGGCCGCCGGGAAGAACACCTCCTTGGCGTGGTCGGCGACATCCTGGGCGGTGTAGGGGCGGCCCGGGTTGTAGCCGTCGGTCTGCAGCATCTTGATCTCGCGCACCCCGCGCGAGGAGACGCCGAGCACCTTGCCGCTGTGGTCGGCGGCGAGGTCGGAGACCATGTAGAGCACGCCCGGCGCGATGTTCTCCGGCAGGCTCATAGCGTCCGGCTCCTTGCCCTGGCGGCCCGGCAGGTCAGAGGTCATGCGGGTGAAGGCGCCCGGCGCCAGACCCATGACCCGGATGCCGTACTTGCGCCCCTCGATGGAGAGCACGCGCATGAAGCCGTAGATGCCGGCCTTGGCCGCCCCGTAGTTGGACTGGCCGAAATTGCCGTAGAGGCCCGAGGTGGAGCTGGTCATGACGATGGCGCCGGGCTTGCCGTTGTCCTTCATCCACTTCCAGACCGGCATGGTGCAGCAATAGGTGCCCTTCAGGTGGACCTTCACCACCAGGTCCCAGTCCTGTTCGGAGGTGTTGGCGAAGGTCTTGTCGCGCAGGATGCCGGCGTTGCAGACCAGGATGTCGATCTGGCCGTAGTTATCGAGCGCGGTCTTGGCGATGTTCTCGCCGCCCTCCATGGTCGACACGTCGTCGCCGTTGGCCACAGCCTTGCCGCCCGCCGCGATGATCTCATCGACCACCTTCTGCGCCGCGGCGCTGGTCCCGTTCCCGGAGCCGTCACGGCTGCCGCCCAGGTCGTTCACGACGACGCTTGCGCCTTCCGCGGCGAACAGCTTGGCGTAGGCCTCCCCCAGACCGCCGCCCGCGCCTGTGACAATCGCCACCTTCCCATCAAGAAGTCCCATGGTCGTTCTCCCTATGATTTAATTATCCCGCATCATCGAACCGCGCTGGCCACCTGACAAGTATTGACCGCCGTCGGGACAGGGGCGTTCTTGGCGCAAAGAGCCGTCAGGTTGGGGAAACACCATGATCCGCGCACTCGCCGCCGCCGCTTTCGGCCTGCTGGCCACCGCCGCCCTGGCCGACGAACCGGCCGCCCGCATCGCGCCCTCGCTCGCCGCCCACACCGCCGAGTTCGCCCCGGCCAAGGTCTATGAGCCCGCGCCCGGCGTGTTCTCCGCCGTCGGCTACGGCATCGCCAATGCGATCATGGTGGTGGGCAAATCGGGCGTGGTGATCATCGACACCACCGACAGCCTGGAGGAGGCCAGGAAGGTCTGG
>NZ_JANPJP010000123.1:0-2167 GCF_031425575.1 Phenylobacterium sp. | reverse complement strand
CCTTCAACGGGATGAGCTTGCCGCCTCGGCAGCCCTCGTCGGCGGTGATGACGACGGTCGTGTCGCAATCCTGGATTCGATTGGCGAGGCTGTCGGGGGAGAAGCCGCCGAACACGATCGAATGGACCGCGCCGATCCGGGTGCAGGCGAGCATCGCCACCGCAGCCTCTGGCACCATCGGCAGGTAGAGGGTGACGCGGTCGCCCTTGCGGACGCCCTGGTCCTTCAGGACGTTGGCGAAGCGGCAGACGTCGGCGTGGAGTTCGCGGTAGGTGATCGTGCGGCGGTCGGTAGGGTCGTCGCCTTCCCACAGGATCGCGGGGCTATCGCCGCGGGTTTCGAGGTGGCGGTCGAGGCAGTTGGCGGAGACGTTGAGCGCACCATCGGCGAACCAGCGGATGCGGAAGTCGGCTTCGTGGAAGCTGGTGTCCTGGACCTGGGTGAAGGGGGTTAGCCAGTCGAGGCGCTTGGCTTCGTTGGTCCAGTAGGTGGTGGGGTCGGTTTGGGCCTGGGCGTACTGGCGGTCGTAGTCGGCGCGGGTGACCTTGGCGGTGGTGGCCCATTCTGGGGGGACGGGGTGAAGGGTGGTGGTCACGGCGGCTCTCCAAAAACGAAACGTCACCCCGGACTTGTTCCGGGGTCCACTGAGCCGCGATCGCGGTTCTCACTTGTCGAAGGCAACGCTAGCCGCCCGGTGGACCCCGGAACAAGTCCGGGGTGACGGTGTGGGTGTGGAGGGGGGACCGCTCAGCCCGCCGCTTCCGCCAATTCCCTCAGCGCCGTCGCGACCGCGGTCATGTCTTCGTCCGTCCCGATGGTGATGCGCACGGCGCTGGGCATGCCCTGATTGGGGAGCCAGCGGGTGACGTAGCCGCGCTCCATCAGGCCCTTGTACGCGGCCTCTCCGGTCAGCGCGCCTTCGAACAGGAGGAGGCTGAAGTTCGCCTTCGAGGGGACAGCGCGGAGGCCGAAGTTGCCGAGATTCGCGATCTCGCCTTCGAACCACGTCCGCAGGCGATTGTTATGCGCTCGGCTCCTGGCGACATGCTCCGTGTCCCGAACGGCGGCGATGGCGGCGCGTTGGCCTGCCGTGGTCAGGCAGAAGGGCATCCGGATGCGGTGGAGGGCGTTCACGACCTCCGCGGGGCCATAGCCCCAGCCGATGCGCTCGGCGGCGAGGCCGTGGATTTTGGAGAAGGTGCGCATGATGAGGACGTTGGGGAGGGTGCGCGCCATCTCGAGCGCGCCGTCGTCCTCGTCCGCCTCGAGATATTCGGCATAGGCCTGATCGACGATCAGCAGGCAGTCGGCGGGCAGCCCGGCGTGGAGGCGGGCGATCTCGGGTGCGCCGATGTAGGTGCCGGTGGGGTTGTTGGGATTGGCGACGAAGACGATGCGGGTGCGCTCGTTGACCGCGGCAAGCAACGTATCGACATCGGTGCCGTAGTCCTTGTCGGCGGCCTCGACCGGAGTCGCGCCGGCGCGGCGAGTGGCGATCGGATAGGCGGCGAAGCTGTAGCGCGGGAACAGGATCTCGTCGCCGGGACCGGCATAGACGCCGACCGCGACGCTGATGATCTCGTCCGATCCGGTGCCGTAGATGATCCGCGCGGGGTCGAGGCCGTGGGTCTCGGCGAGGACGCTGCGGAGTGCGGCGGCGGTGGGATCGGGGTAGCGCTCAAGGGTGGTGCTGCCCTCGGCGAAGGCGGCGCGGGCGTGAGGGCTGCAGCCGAGCGGATTTTCGTTGGCGGAGAGCTTGACCACTAGGCGTCCATCGTCGGCGCTGGCCTTGCCGGGGATGTAGGGGTGGATCGCGCTGATCCAGGGCTTGGGTTGGGGAGCGGACATGGAGGTGCGACTATGCCGGGCGGGGGCGATCCGCAAGCAGTAGCGGCGGCGGACAGAGCCGGGTAAAGCGGTGTCATGCTGATCAGAGTTCATCCCGATGACAATGTTGCGGTTACGACCGAGGCGCTGGGGGAGGTGCCGGCGGGGCATAAGGTGGCGCTTGGGACTTTGCGCGCGGGGGCGCGGGTGGTGAAATATGGTTCGTCGATCGGGGTGCTGACCGCCGATGTCGCCGAGGGCGGGTGGGTGCATTCGCATAATCTGCGGACGGAATTGGGGGCGGAGCGCGAACCAGAATCCCACCCCCGCGAAGGCCGGG
>NZ_JANPJP010000122.1:0-2729 GCF_031425575.1 Phenylobacterium sp. | reverse complement strand
GTGGAACACCGGGCTGGCGTGGGGCTTGACCGCCACCCGGTCATCCGGCCTCAACACCGAGAAATAGAGCGCCGACATGATGGTGGCGATGGAGGCGCAGGACGCCTGGTGCCCGCCGACCTTGAGGCCGTCGCGGCTCTCGCGAAGGTGGTTGGCGTTGTGGATCGTCCAGGCCGCAAGCCAGTGGACCTTGCGGTCCAGCTCCGCGATCAGGGAGGTGTCATCATTCAGGCGGGGACGGGCGTGGGCCGTTTCGACGGTCATCCCGCTTTCCTAAGCCGGTGGCAGAGGGTCGTCCAGCCGCCGACGGTGGGCTCACCTTGCTATCGGGGTTCATAGCCGCTTTGATCGGTGGAAAGCACGCCAGGACCTCCGAGGCCGCCGATGAAACTGACCCGGTTTTTGACCGCCATCGCCTGCGCCGTCGGCTTCGCCTGGCCGGTCGCAGCAATGCAGGGCCGGCTGGTGGAGTCGCAGGTGACCTCCGCCATGGTACCCGGCCCGGTGCCGATCAGCGTCTACACCCCGCCAGGCTATGACCCCAAACGACCGACGCCCTACCCCCTGCTGATCCAGCTGCACGGCGGCGGCGGCTCCAACAAGAACATGACCCGGATGGCCGAACTGCTGGATCAGGCCATTGTCGAGGGCCGCATTGCGCCTGTGGTGTCGGTGATGCCGTCCGCAGGCCGCGGCTTCTACATGGACTTCCGCGACGGCTCCCAGAAGTGGGAGACGTTCGTTGTCCGTGACCTGATCGCCCACATGCGCCGGACCACCCACGTTACGCCCGGTCGCGAAGGCACTCTGGTCACCGGCATTTCCATGGGCGGCATGGGGTCGCTCCGGATGGCCTTCAAGCATCCGGAGGTGTTCCAGGCGGTGGCCGGCATGGAGCCCGGGATTGAACCTGTACTGGCGTTCAGGGACATCCAGCTCCGCGACCGCTTCTGGCGCTCAGACGCGCTCTTCCAGCAGATTTACGGCGCGCCGGTCGACGAGGCCTATTGGGCGGCCAACAATCCGGCGACCATCGCCCTAAAGGCGCCCGAGCGACTGGTGGGGCTGTCGATCTATCTCGAGGCGGGGGACCAGGACCTGTTCTTCCTTCACCACGGAACCGAGTTCCTGCATCGCGTGCTGTTCGACAGAGGCGTCGCCCACGAGTATCGGCTGGTCCGTGGCGCCGAACATGTGGGCGCCTCCATCGCCCCGCGCTTTCTGGACGCCATGACGTTCCTCGGGCGCGTCCTGGACCCGCCCAAGTGGATTGACGCCCAGGTCGAGGCCACCCGCAGCCGAATGGACGAAGCCCGCAAGGCCGCCGGCTACCCGATCACCCCTGTTGACCCCCAGCGCTTGAGGACCAGATGATGCGGGCGGAGAACACGGCTGTTTCCGGCCCGAACCGCCGTGGTCTGCTAGCTGCCGCCCCATCGCTGCTATTGGCGCCCACCTGGGCCGCAGCGCGGGCGGTGACACCCTACGAGCGCCCGAACACCAAGGGCGTTGCAGGCTACAGCGAGTCAGCCATGGTCGGGTTCGTCGGCGCCCGTCAGAACCTCGCGGCCAGCCTGCGCATCTGTCATTTCCCACCCCTGGGCCTGTCGTGGCTGTGGTGCAACGTGCTGACCCCGCACGGCTTCTACGGCTATGCGCACCATCTCGGCTCCTGCGGTTCGCAGCCGGTTTTCGCCGAACCCGTCCGCGGCGCGTTTTCGACCCGGGCCGACGGCGCTCAGGCCGAACTGATCCGCACCGGCGCAGACACCTCCGTCACGGGCGTTGATTTCTCCGCCGCCATCGACTTTCAGCCGCAGACCCGCATCGCGTTGGGACCGGGCGCCAGCCCCGGACGGCTGAGTGGCCACTTCAAGCCTACCCATCTGCATCGCGGCAAGGTGGACACGGGCCGGCGCGAGCAGGTGGGTGTGATCGACGCCGTCTTCGAGGCTGGCGGACGGCGCTATGTGATGCGCGGACCGGGAAAATATCACGAGCAAACCCAGGTCACGCCCCGCTTTGTCACGCCGTTTACATATCTGGCTTTCTGGGGGGCGCGCGATTCCGGCGTCGCCATCCAGAGCCCTGGGGGCGGATCGGGAGCCCTGCTGATAGCCGGAACTCAAAGGCTTGTGACGAACCTCGCGTCGACTCCGCCTGCCGTCCGTCGCCGCTACCGCATAGACCTTGAAGGCGCCAATTCGCTGGAGGGCGAGCTGACGGCCATGGCACGCTTCTCCTTCCCGATTTTCGGAGACACCTGGCGTGGAAGTTTTCTGCGCGGCGCCGTCGGGTCAGAGGCAGTGGTCGGCCAGCTGAACGACTGGCGTTCGGACCAGAACCGTTACTTGCCGCCGGTCGATCCGGCGAAGCGATAGTCCCTCCGTGACGCAGCGTGCATTTCAGCGCTGAACCCCGGCGTTGTCGGAGCGAGGTAGCGGCCACGGGCGATGCAGATCGGGTCGACAAAATGCTCGTGCAGGTGCCCGGCGTGTTCGGTCATCCGGCCCTCCAGCTGGCCGCTGATGCAGGCGTAGTCGATCATCGACACATGCTGGGCGTATTCGCAGAGGCCGACCCCACCGGCGTGCGGACAGATCGGCTTGCCGAACTTGGCGGCCAGCAGCATCACCGCGATGGCCTCGTTCAGACCGCCCAGCCGGCAGTTGTCGAGTTGCACCACGTCGATGGCGTCGGCCTGCAGCAGTTGCTTGAACATCACCCGG
>NZ_JANPJP010000121.1:0-10092 GCF_031425575.1 Phenylobacterium sp. | reverse complement strand
GTTCGTGGTTCCAAAACTTATGGCGGCGCGGCTGCACAGGCCCATCAAAGGGTCCACGAACCACACGAACCACACGAACAAGGTGGTGCTACGACCCTTTAAAGGTGGGCTTCCGCTTTTCGACGAAGGCGGCCATGCCCTCCTTCTGGTCGTCGAAGGCGAAGAGCGAGTGAAACAGGCGCCGCTCCAGGGCCACGCCGGTGGAAAGCGTGGTCTCGTAGGCCGCCTCCACCAGCTCCTTGTTCATCATCACCGCGAGCGGCGACAGCGAGGCGATCTTGGTGGCGGCGGACATGGCCTCCTCGATCAGCTTGTCGGGGGCTACCACGCGGGACACCAGGCCCGAGCGCTCGGCCTCCGCGGCGTCCATCATCCGGGCCGTGAGGATCATGTCCATGGCCTTGGACTTGCCGACGAAGCGGGTCAGGCGCTGGGTGCCGCCGATGCCGGGCGCGACGCCGAGATTGATCTCCGGCTGGCCGAACTTGGCGGTTTCGGCGGCGATGATGAAGTCGCACAGCATGGCCAGCTCGCAGCCGCCCCCCAGGGCATAGCCCGCCACGGCGGCGATCACCGGCTTGCGGAACTGCTCCATCCGCCGGGCGAAGGCGCCGAAGAAGTCGGAGGTGAACATCTGGGCGTAGGTCTTGTCGGCCATCTCCTTGATGTCGGCGCCGGCGGCGAAGGCGCGGTCAGAGCCGGTGAGCACCAGGCAGCGGACCTTGTCGTCGGCCTCGGCGGCGTCCAGGGCGGCGGTCAGCTCCGACAGCAGCTGGCTGTTGAGCGCATTCAGCGCCTCGGGCCGGTTCAGCCTGATCAGGGTGACGGCGTCCGTGGTCTCGACGATCAGGGTCTCATAGGCCATGGCCGGCTCCTCTATATGTAGAAAGCCGGATTACGGCCCCTCGACGGAATAGCCAAGCGCCCGCAGCCGAGCCGGGACGCCATCGGCGGTCAGCAGGTGGCCGACGCCGACCACCACCACAGTGCGGCCCTTGCCCTTCAGCCGCTGGTCCACGACCTGGGTCCAGGCCGCGTTCCGCTCGCTCACCAGGCGGGAATAGAGCACCGGCGACGCCGTCTTTAGGGGGGCCAGGGCGTCCCTCTCCAGGGCGGCGGTGTCGGCGGCCATCCAGGCGGCCACCAGCCGGTCATAGGCGTCGGGATCCCGGTCCATCTGCGCCAGGCTCTCCTCCAGGGAGGCGATCTGGGCGGCGACCGGCGCCTCGTCGAAGAGGGCGATCTGTTGGGCGGGGGTCTCGAAGGCCATCCGCTGGGCGCTGGCCGGCGCGGTGGCGTTCACCGTCTTCTCCACGCCGGAGTCGGTATTGGCCCCCTGGGCGCGGAACTCAGCCCCCGCCAGGGCCACCTCGGCGAACCAGGGCTCCAGCCGGTCCAGGAAGCCGGGGGCGAGGCCGTACTTCTGGCTGGCCCTGACCAGGGCCTGGGCGCCGGCCGGCGTGAGCAGGGCGCTGAGGGTCTGGTTGTTGGGCAGGACGCCTTTCGACGCCGCCAGCCCGGCGATCTCGGTCTCGGCGGCCTGGCCCATGGGCAGCTCAAACCACAGGTCCTCGGCCTGGGAGAGCGCCTGGTCCAGCCTGGCGGGGCGCCAGTCCAGGCCGGGCGGCAGGACGTGCACGGAGCCGAAGATCAGCACCTCGGAATCGGCGTCACGAACCACCCAGACCGCAGGCTTGGCCAGGGCGGGGCCGGCGAACAGGAACGCCGTCAGGGCGAGCAGGCCAAGCTTGAACATGGTCGGGTTATTTCTGGCAAACGGGGCAGAAGAAGGTCGAGCGTCCGGCCTGGACCTGGCGGGCGATGACCCCCGTGCAGCCGTCATTGAGGCAGGGCTGGCCCTCGCGGCCGTAGGCGCGGAAGCGGTGCTGGAAATAGCCCAGGGCCCCGTCGGCGCTGGCATAGTCCCGCAGGGTGGAGCCGCCGGCCTCGATCGCCTCCTGCAGAACCTCGCCGATGATGGCGACCAGGGCCGGCAGTTTCTTCGCCGCGATCGAGCCTGCGGGTTTGAAGGGCGAGATCCGCGCCCGGTTCAGCGCCTCGCACACATATATATTGCCCAGGCCCGCCACCACGCGCTGGTCCAGCAGCAGGGTCTTGGGGCCCTGCTTGCGGGCCGCGAAGGCGGCCTTCAGCCCCTGGGCGTTGAAGGCCGGCGACAGGGGCTCGGGGCCGAGGCCCGCGAACCAGGGATGCTCCTCCAGCCTGGCGGTCTCGATGAGCGCCATGTAGCCGAAGCGACGGGGGTCATAATAGGTGACCCGGCCGCCGGTCTCGGTCTCGAACACCACGTGGGCGTGCTTGGGGTTGGGGTCCTGGGCGTAGACGAAGTCGCCGGGGCGGATCGTCCCCTCGGGCCGGGCGATCTCGAAGCGGCCGCTCATGCCTAAGTGCATCACCAGGGTCTCGCCGCGATCCAGCTCCCCCATCAGGTACTTCGCCCGGCGTTCCAGGCGCTGGATGGTCGCCCCGGTCAGGCGCTGGACGAAGCCCTCGGGGAAGGGGAAGCCCAGGTCGGGGCGGCGGGCCTCCACGCGGGAGAGCCTCTGGCCCTCCAGCACGGGCGCCAGTCCGCGGCGGACGGTCTCGACCTCAGGAAGTTCAGGCATGACCGTGAAGTGGCATGGGTCGGCCGCGCGCTCAAGGAGGTGGCCGCGAGGCTGGCGCGGGCCGGGCTTGCGGTCTAAGACCCAGGACCATGACAGGACCTGCCGCCACCTTCGGTTTCCGCGACGTGGACCCCGCCGAGAAGCCGCGCCTGGTGCGCGGGGTCTTCGACAAGGTCGCCGGCCGCTATGACCTGATGAACGACCTGATGAGCGCCGGCGTGCACCGGCTCTGGAAGGACGCCACGGCCGCGCGGCTGAACCCGCAGCCGGGCGAGGTGATCATCGACTGCGCCGGGGGCACAGGCGACATGGCGCGGCGCTTCGCCAAGATGGCGCGGTCCGCCCAGCTGCGCCGGGGCGGCGACGACGCGGCCATCCACATCATCGACTACAACGCCGAGATGATCGCCGCCGGCCGCGAGCGGGGCGGGGAGCCGGAGATCACCTGGAGCGTCGGCGACGCCCAGCGCCTGCCGCTGCCCGACGCCAGCGCCAACGCCTACGTCATCTCCTTCGGCATCCGCAATGTCACCGACATCTCCGCGGCCCTGCGCGAGGCGCGCAGGGTTTTGAAGCCAGGCGGCCGGTTCCTCTGCCTGGAGTTCTCGCAACCGGCCACCGAAGCCCTGCGCCGCGCCTACGACGCCTACTCCTTCAAGGTGATCCCGGCCATCGGCGAGCTGGTGGCTAAGGACCGCGCCTCCTACCAGTACCTGGTGGAGAGCATCCGGCGGTTCCCCGACCAGAAGGCCTTCGTCGACCTGATCACCAAGGCGGGCTTCAGCCGCGCCGGCTACACCAACTTCACCGGCGGGGTCGCGGCCCTGCACCACGGTTGGGCTGTCTGATCGGTGGGGACCCTGACGGCCACTTGTCGGCTAATGTCGGCCGGTCTTCTGCTCGCGCGCAACGACGCGCTCCTGCCCCGTGAACTGGACGGCCTCTATCCGCCGGGCTTGAAATTCCTCGCAAATCTGTCGCGCATCGCCGCTGGCCCGTCCTCCCGCACCGGCCGCCCCGGCGAACGGCTCGCCAGATCCCTGGAACGCCTGGGCCCGGTGGCCATCAAACTGGGTCAACTTCTCTCCACGAGGGCCGACATCTTCGGCGAGACCTTCGCCCTGGACCTCGCGCGCCTGAAAGATCGGCTGGAGGCCTTCCCAACCGACCAGGCCCGCCGCGAGGTGGAGCTGACCCTGGGGCGGCCCCTCGACAGCCTCTATGCCAGCTTCGAGCCGCCGGTGGCCGCCGCCTCCCTGGCCCAGGCCCATCCGGCCACCCTGCTGGACGGCCGCAAGGTCGCGGTGAAGGTGCTGCGGCCGGGCATCGCCCTGCGCGTCGCCCAGGACGCCGAGGTCATGGCGCTCGCGGGCCGGCTGGTGGAACGCTGGAGCCCGGCCGCCCGGCGGCTGGAGCCCCGGGCCCTCGCCGCCACCGTCATCCGCGCCACCGAGCTGGAGCTTGACCTGCGCCTCGAGGCCGCCGGGGCCGACGAGCTCGCGGGCGTCATGGCCCGCGACGGCTATATGTCGACCCCCAAGATTGTCTGGGAAGGCGTCGGCAAGCGCGTCCTCACCCAGGAATGGGCGCCGGGCGTCGCGCTTTCGGACGACGCGGCCCTGACCTTGCCCGGCCTCGATCGCCAGGCCCTGGCCGATAACCTGATCCGCGCCTTCCTAGCCCAGGCCTTGGACCACGGGGTGTTCCACGCCGACCTGCACGAGGGGAACCTGTTCGTCGCCGCGCCGGACAAGGTCACCGCCGTGGACTTCGGGATCATCGGCCGGCTGGGGGCGCCGGAGCGGCGCTACCTGGCGGAGATTCTCTGGGGTTTCCTGGAAAAGGACTACGACCGGGTCGCCCAGGTTCATTTCGAGGCGGGCTATGTGCCGGGCGGCCACAGTCCGGCGGCCTTCGCCCAGGCCCTTCGGGCGGTGGGGGAGCAGGTGTTCGGGCGACCGGCTAACGAGATCTCCATGAGCCGGGTGCTGATCCAACTCTTTGAGATCACCGCGCTTTTCGACATGAAACTGCGGCCCGAGCTGGTGCTGCTGCAGAAGACCATGATGACCGTAGAGGGGGTGGCGCGCCGGATCTGCCCCGAGCACGACATCTGGGCCGCCGCCGATCCGGTGGTGCGGCGCTGGATGCTGCGGGAGCTGTCCCCGGCGGCCAAGGCCAAGCGGTTCGCCGAGGAGGGCCTGTCGGCCCTGCGCAACCTGGCGCGCCTGCTGGAAAACCCGCCGCAGCCCGCCGTGGCGGTGGTGGAGGTCGAGGAGGCCCACCCGGCCCGCTGGTTCGCCTTTGGCGCCGTGACGGCGGCGGCGGTCTTCCTGCTGGCGGCCTGGCTGCTCTAGGGCAGCCGGGATCTGGCTTCCCATTCTGCAGGGGTCAACTCCTCGACGCCGCCGTCGCCGAACATGGTGATGCGTCCGGGGCGGAAGAGCGCGGTCTTGCCGATGCTGGGCATCTCGGCCACCTCCACCCGCGCCCGTTCCCCCGCCGTCAGATAGAGCAGGTCGCCGGCCCCCGTATTGCGCAAGGCGTGGACCACCCCATCGGTGGGGAAGCCTACGAAGTCGCCGGGGCCCACCGCGTGGGCCACCCCGTCCAGGGTCACCTCGCCCTCGCCCTCCAGGATGAAGATGAACTCCTCCTCCACGGCGTGGTTGTGGGCGATGAAGCTCTCCTTGCCCGGTGGCAGGCGGATGAGGTTCGCAAGCACCCGCTTCATGCCGGTCTGGTCCCCCAGCGGAACCAACTTCATTTCCGAGGCCGGATTGAAGGGATGGCGGCCGGATGGCCGGGACGACCAGTCCAGGTCGCGGCTGCGGATGATACGCCTATCCATCGTCACTGTTGCGCCGGTCGGAGCGGGCGGTCTCGCGCCGGGCCTCGCGGGCCTTCTGTTCATCCCAATAGGCCGCGCCCTCGTCGGGCTTGAACATGGTGCGCGGGGCGCCGTCCTTGTTGGCCACGGCGAAGATATTGCCCTTGGGGTCATAGAACAGGGTGTCCCCGTTCGACCGCTTCAAGGTCTGGGTCCCGGCCGGCGGATGGTCGACGAAGGCGTGGGCCTTCTTCACGAAGGCGTCGAGGTCTCTGGCGCCGAAGTCCTCGCCATTGCGTTCGAAGCTCTTGGCGGCGTTCTCCTGGGCGGTGCCCTGGCGGCTGGCCGACCACATGGGCTTGCCGTCCACCTGGGGCACGGCCTCGTCGCGACGGTCGGCACGGACGTTCGTGCTCGCGTCGCGCCCGCTGTCGGAGGCGGAGGACGCCGGTGTCGAGGGCTCGGAGGCCTTGCTCGCCACCGCCGAGGGTCGCTCGCAGGCGGCCAGCAAAACCAGCGCGGCGCCCGCGCTGACCCAAAGTTTGAACCCAGCCATCGTGTTCTTCTCCCTGCACGGCCAAGTGAAGCGTGGAACAAATTAAGAACAACTTCGCGGGTTTGTCCAGCCGGTCTGTTTGGCCTATGACCGGGGACCATCACCTGGGGGGCGCGAAGCCTTGTCGGAAAAGCGGATTCTCCTGATCGTGGGCGGCGGGATCGCAGCCTACAAGTCCCTGGAACTGGTGCGGCTGCTGCGCAAGGCAGGCGTCGCGGTGCGGCCGATCCTGACGGCCGCCGGAGCCCAGTTCGTCACGCCGCTGAGCCTTTCGGCCCTGTGCGAGGACCGCGTCTATTCGGAGCTCTTCTCCCTGGATGACGAGTCGGAGATGGGCCACATCCAGCTCTCCCGCTCCGCTGACCTGGTGGTGGTGGCGCCGGCCACCGCCGACCTGATGGCCAAGGCGGCGAACGGACTGGGGAACGACCTGGCGTCGACCACCCTGCTGGCCACCGACAAGCGGGTGCTGATGGCCCCGGCCATGAACGTGCGCATGTGGAACCACCCGGCCACCCAGCGGAACCGGGCGACTCTGGCCGCCGACGGCGTCGCCTTTGTCGGTCCCGACGAGGGGGCCATGGCCTGCGGCGAGTTTGGGCCCGGCCGCCTGGCTGAGCCGCCGGAGATCTTCGCCGCCATCATGAAGGCCCTGGAGGGCCCCGCCGCCAAGCCCCTGGCCGGTAAGCGCGCCATCGTCACCGCCGGCCCCACCGCCGAGCCCATCGATCCGGTCCGGGTGCTCACCAACCGCTCCAGCGGCAAGCAGGGCTTCGCCATCGCCGCCGCCCTGGCCGAACTGGGCTGCGACGTCACCCTGGTGGCCGGGCCCGTGGCGGTTCCCACCCCCCTGGGCGTTCGGCGCGTGGATGTTGAGACGGCCCGCGAGATGCTGGCCGCCTGCGAAGCCGCCCTGCCGGCCGATATCGCCGTCTGCGTGGCGGCGGTCTCCGACTGGCGTCCCGAGGTCGAGGCCGGCTCCAAGATGAAGAAGGGCGCCGACGGTCCTCCGGCCCTGAAGCTGGTGGAGAACCCCGACATTCTGGCGACGCTCGCCAACGGGTTCCCCCGCCCCAAGCTGGTGGTGGGCTTCGCCGCCGAGACCGACAATGTCGAGGCCTACGCCCAGGCCAAGCTGGCGAAGAAGGGCTGCGACTGGATCGTGGCCAATGACGTCAGCATCGCCGGCACCATGGGGGGCGACGACAACGCGGTTTCCATCGTCACGCCCCAGGGAATCGAGCGATGGGAGCGAACCGCGAAGTCCGACGTCGCCCGCAAGCTGGCGGCGCGCATGGCCAAGGAGCTGTCTTGAACCTGCCCATCAAGCGCCTGGCGCATAATTCTGAACTGCCTCTGCCGGCCTATGAGACGGCCGATTCCGCCGGCATGGACCTGCGCGCCGCCGTCCCAGAGGGCGAGCCGCTGGTGATCCGCCCCGGCGACCGCCACGCCGTGCCGACCGGCTTGGCCATGGCGATCCCCCGCGGCTTCGAGGGACAGGTGCGCCCGCGCTCGGGCCTGGCCCTGAAGTCCGGCGTCACCTGCCTGAACACGCCGGGCACCGTGGACTCCGACTATCGCGGCGAGGTGAAGGTCATCCTGATCAACCTGGGCGCAGAAGATTTCACCGTACGCCGTGGCGACCGCATCGCCCAGATGGTGATCGCGCCCGTGATCCAGGCCTCCGTGGCCGAGGTCAGCGACCTCGACGAGACGGCGCGCGGGGCGGGCGGGTTTGGCTCGACGGGCGCGGCGTAGCGCCTAGAAATCCATCGCCGGGGCCACAAACCCGCGGATGTTCTCGTCGATGGCCTGCGCCACGGCCAGGGTCTTGGCGTCGCCGCCCTGGGGGCCGATGAGCTGGGCGCCCACCGGGAGGCCTGAGGCCGTGTGGCCGGCGGGGACGGTGGTGACCGGCAAGTAGCAGGCGGTGGCCAGGCCGATCCAGTTCAGCATGGCGCCATAGGGGATGGTCTGGCCGTCCGAGAGCGACAGCCTGCGGCCGTTGAAGGCCTTGTGATTGTGCGGGAAGGCGACCACTGGGCTGACCGGGGCCAGGATCACGTCGTACTTGGAGAACACGGTCTTCAGGCCGTCGCGCAGGCGGCAGCGGACCTCGTTGGCCTCCAGCCATTCGGCGTGGGTGGCGGTATAGGCCCGCACCTGGGCCAGGGCCGAGCGCTCGTCGGCCCCCAGGGTCACGGCCAGCTTGGAGACGCCGCGCATGGCGGCCATCTGCTTGCGCTGGGCCTCGGGCATGTCGGACCCGATGATCGATCCCAGCAGCACCTGGTAGGCGGCCATCAGCTGGTCGGTGGGGACCGGGCTGGAGATGATCTCGATCTCCGCCCCGGCCTGTGCCACTTGCGTGACGAAGGCCTCCAGAACGGTGCGGACTTCACCGTCCAGGGGGAAGTCGTCCGCCTCGATCCAGACCCCGATCCTGGTCTTGGTGAGATCGGCCGCCGGCGCCCTGGCGGCCACTGGGCCATTGGCGATCAGGGACAGCAGCAGGCGCAGGTCGCGGACCGAGCGGGCCATGGGGCCGATGACATTGAGGTCGCGCTCGGCATGGGCGCCCGGATGGGGCGGGACGTGGCCGATCTGGGAAACCAGGCCCCAGGTGGGCTTGTGGGAGAAGACGCCGCAGAAGCTGGCGGGCACCCGCAGGGAGCCGCCGATATCCGAACCGATCTCCAGGGGGGTGATGCTGGCGGCCAGGGCCGCGGCGGCCCCGCCCGACGAGCCGCCGCTGGTGCGCTCGAGGTCCCAGGGGTTGCTGGTGGCGCCGTAGAGGTCGTTGTAGCTCTGCCAGTCCCCGGCCATGACCGGCACATTGGTCTTGCCCCAGATCACCGCCCCGGCCCGTCGCGCGCCGGAGACCGCGTCCGCGTCCTCGCAGACCCGATGGCGAAAGCGGTCCAGGCCTGCTGACGCCGGCATGCCCTGGACGTCCAGGGTGTCCTTCAGGGTCATGGGCAGGCCGGCCAGGGGGCCGAGTTGGCCGTCCTTCACCCGGGTGTCATCGATGGAGCGCGCGCGCTCCAGGGCATGGGCGAGGTCGGCGTTGACCACAGCGTTGATGTGCTTGTGCAACTGCTCATGGCGGCCGAGCGCCAGCTTCAGCAACTCCTCAGCGGAGATGCGCTTGCTCTGCAGGGCGGCGAGCTGGCTCGTGGCGTCCTGGTTGAGGATGTCTCCGGCCATGGGTTTTTTCTCTCAACGGTAAGAAAATTATCGCCTCATCCCTTGAGGACGTCCTGCATGTCATAGGCGCCGGCCGGCTGACCGCCCACCCAGAGCGCGGCCTGGACGGCGCCGCGGGCGAACAGGCCGCGGTCGCGGGCCGAGTGGCTGAGCGTCAGGATTTCGTCTTCGGCCGCGAAGATCACCGAGTGCTCGCCGATGATGTCGCCGCCGCGCAGGACGGAGAAGCCGATGTCGCCGGGGGTGCGGGGGCCATTGATCCCGTCGCGGCCCCGGTCGGCCACGTCGTTCAGGTTCACCCCCCGGCCTTCGGCGGCCGCCTCCCCTAGCATCAGGGCGGTGCCCGACGGGCTATCGACCTTGCGTCTGTGGTGGGCCTCGAAGACCTCGATGTCATAGTCGCTGGCGGCCAGGGCCTTGGCCGCCTGGGTCACCAGGCTCACCAGCATGTTGACCCCGAGCGAGAAGTTGCGGGCCCGCACGATGGGGATGACGGCCGCGCAGGCGTCGATAAGAGCGCCGTCTTCGTCGGAGATGCCGGTCGCCCCGATCACCAGGGCCGGGCCGCCGCGCGCTGCGCAGTGCTGGGCCAGGGCCACGGAGGCCGCCGGCGTGGTGAAGTCGATCACCACGTCGCAGGCGGCAAGGGCCTCGTCGCGGCTGACCAGGCCCTGCGCCGTGACGTCCGGCCGGTCGAAGCGGGCGGCCAGAACCACGTCGTCGCGGGTCTCCACCACGGCGGCGATCGCCTGTCCCATGCGGCCCAGGGCGCCAGCGATGGCGATGCGGATGGGAGCGGTCAGCGGGGTCTCTCCAACGTCATACGGAATTCCGTAAGCGCTTGTCCCGCGAGCCTGGCGGTTGGGTCA
>NZ_JANPJP010000120.1:0-3671 GCF_031425575.1 Phenylobacterium sp. | reverse complement strand
GCGCGGGGGACAACACCGTCTCGGGACGGATCACCTTCATCCGCGACATGGGCTCCAGCGTCGAGGTTCACCTGGATTGCGATGGCCGCGACGTCCTCAGCGTCGTCCAGCCCCGCGACTGGATGGGCGCCGGGACCGGCGATATCGCCCACCTGCGCCTGCCGCAGAACCAGTGCCGCGTCCTGGCCGCATGACCGACCTCGCCGTCCCGCTCAGGGCCAAGGACACCGAGCCCAGCAGCCGCGACCAGGTCGTGCTGGCCGGTCTGCTCTCCCTGCCCACCCTGTTCCTGATCGTCCTGTGCCTGATCCCGCTGTTCCTGCTGGTGCAGCTGAGCTTCGCGCACCGGGAGGACGGTGGCCTGTGGCGGGCCGGCCTGGAGCTGACCCAGTACCGCCAGCTGCTCGATCCGCAGTTCCTGAAGGTGGCCCTGTTCTCCTTCACCCTGGCGCTCACGACCGCGGCGATCAGCGTCGCCCTGGCCTTCCCCGTCGCCTATTTCATCAGCCGCATGAAGCGCCGAGCCCAGATCACCTGGCTGGTGGGCCTGCTCTCGACCCTGTCCCTGTCGGAGGTTCTGATCGTCTTCTCGTTCCAGGTGCTGCTGTCGGGCGGCGGCGGCCTGGTGAAGGCCCTGGTGGCGCTGGGGATCATGGACTCCGTCCACTCGCTCTACCCCAATTTCGCGGCCGTCATGGTCTGCCTGGTCTATCTGGTCCTGCCCTACATCATCCTCTTCCTCTACCCGGCCATGTCGCAGCTGGACGACGATATCCCGGCGGCGGCCACCACCATGGGCGCCTCGCCGGCGCGGGCCTTCCTCACCGTGGTGGCGCCGATGGTGAAAGGACCGCTGCTGTCGGCGGGCCTGCTGGTGGTGATCTTCACCGTCGGCTCCTACCTGACCCCGCTGGTGCTGGGGCGGCCACAGCAGTGGACGGTGGGGATCCTCATCTCCAACGGCGCCATGACCACAGGCAACCTGCCGCTCGCCGCCGCCCAGGCCGTGGCCCTGGTCACGCTGATGGCGGGCCTGCTGGGCCTGGTCCGCCTGCTCACCCGGGCCGGGAGCCCCGCGTCATGAACGAAGGCCTGGTCTCCACGATCCTGCGCCGCGGCTTCCTGAGCCTGGTGGCCATCTTCATCGCCGCGCCGCTGGTGGTGGTGATCGGCGTCTCGTTCAACGAGGGCCGGCGGATGAGCTTCCCGCCCAGCGAGCTCAGCCTGAAATGGTACAAGGCCTTCTTCACCGACGCCGGCTGGATGAAGTCCCTGGAGACCTCGCTCTCCATCAGCGCCCTGGCCGCGGTGATTGCGGTGACCGTCGCCCTGCCGATCGCCTACGCCGTCTGGCGCTACAATTCCAAAGCCGCCAAGGCCCTGGCCGGGGTGGGCTCGGGCCTGTTCCTGCTGCCCGGCGTGGTGACCGCCCTGATGTTCTCGGCCTTCTGGGGCATGGCGGGCCATGTGGGCCGCATCGAGAACGTGATCCTCAGCCACTCGGTGATTCTGCTGGGCATCCCGGTGGCCATGCTGTCGGTGGGCTTCCAGTCCATCGAGAAGGCCCTGATCGAGGCCGCCCACACCATGGGCGCCGGCGACGCCGAGGCCTTCCGCATGGTGGTCCGCCCGGCCATGACCCCCTACATCCTCTGCGCCCTGGTGTACGTCTTCGTGCTCAGTCTGAATGAGTACCTGATCGCCTACATGGTGGCGGGCTTCTCGGTGCAGACCTTGCCGATCCGCGTGTTCACCAGCCTGCGCTCGGGCTATGAACCCACCATGTGCGTGGGCGCGGTGATCTTCATTCTGCTGGGCTTCGCCGCCTTCAGCCTGCTGGCCGCCGTGGGCGACCTGCCCAAGCTCATGGGCCGCCACCGGCCCCTGGAGGCGTAACCATGTCGGCCCATGTCCTCCCCGAGCTCACCGGCCTGTGGCGCCGCGAGGTGATCACCACGCCCGCGGGCTACCGCGACGAGACGACCCGGGTCCTCTGGCTGCAGACCAGGTCCTGGTACGCCGATATCCGAGTGAAGGCCGACCGGCCCCGGCGCGAGGGCGCCACGGGTTTCGCCGACTATACCGACGCCGAGCTGATCGACATGGCCGCCGTCCAGGGCTTCGCCGGCGAGCTGACCGCCACCGGAAACGTCTGCCTCTGGCGGCGCGACCTCGATTACCAGCCGCCCAACGACTCGGTGGACGAGGCGACCTTCGCGGTGAAGGACGGCGTCATGATCGAGGACGGCATCCACTCGGAATACCAGGAGACCTGGCGCCAGGAGGCCCCCGCCGCAGCCCCGCTCGAAGCCTACCGCCTGGCCGGCGAGGCCAAGGGCCTGCTGGTGATCGCCGGCGAGCACTTCCTGGAGATCCGCGACCGCGCCACGCCCCTGGCGCCCGCCGAGTCGCTCACCGCCCACGTCACGGCGGCCCTCGCCGTCGGCGACCGCGAGGCGGCCATCGCCGCGCTCTCCATGCCCATCTGCTACGGCAAGGTGGCGGGCGCCTCGCGCCAGGTGACCCTGTCGTCCTACCCCTGGCTGGAGGGAACCGACCTGCGCGCGGTGGACCCGGCGGAATGGACCCTGATCGACCGCGACACCCCCACGCCTGCCCTCTCCTGAGGCGGCCAACCGAGAGTCCGCCAAATCGGCCCTGGCGCGTTGATCGGTCCGCACCCGCCATGCGACTGTTGAGCTGCGGCGCCCCGCGTCAGTCAGAGTTGGATTACGCCTTGGACCAGGACCTGCTCCCGCAACTCGCCCGCATCGGCATTAGCCTGCCCGGCAAGCTGCTGGCCCAGCTCGACGCCATGGTGTCGCGCCGGGGCCTGCCCAGCCGCTCCCAGATGATCGCCGAACTGATCCGCCATGAGCTGGCCGACACCGAGGACGGCCTGGCCGACGGTGTCATGGCCGGCACCATCACACTGATCTACCGTGCCGAGAGTGGCCGCGTGCGGCACGCCCTCGCCCGTGTGCAGAGCGAGTACCTGCCTGAGGTGATTTCCTCGCAGCACGTCTTCCTGGAGGAGGACCGGTCGCTGGAGGTGCTGCTGGTCCAGGGCTCTGCGGTGCGCCTGCAACAGCTGTGCGACCGGCTGCGGCGGGTGCGGGCGGTGCAGCAGTTGAAGCTGGTGACGACGCGGTCGCTGCTGCCCCCTCTGCATGCGCACGGTTCGAGCGAGCCCGCGGCTCCCCTCCGCCGCCGGGCCGGCGCTCGCTAGCCCAGGCGATCAGCCCGGACGGTCATGGCCTGGAACAGGGCCGAGCGCAGCAGCACGACCCACGGGGCGGCCGCCAGCGGCTGAGCAGGTTTCGGGGCGGTTTTTCGAGGGGTCATGCGAACCTCCAGGCGAGGTTCGAGGGTAGGCGCGGCGGAGGCGGCGGATATGGCGCATGGGCCGGGCTATGCGCGCGTTGACCAAACTGCCTGCTGGCTGAGCAATCTCACCTCGCGCGGTGCAATTGCGCGCCGCTTTTTCCTCCCCTGCGCAGCTGTTTGGACCGGGGACATCCGTGACACCTGTTCGGAGACATCCGTGGCACTGTGAGATTGGTCGCTTTGCCCATGCAGGTCGATGGTGGCGATCTTGGTTGAGCGGAAGACGACGTCGTAGAGACCGTCGGTGGACGTAGGTCGGACGGCGACGATCTTGCCGCTGAAGG
>NZ_JANPJP010000119.1:0-17580 GCF_031425575.1 Phenylobacterium sp. | reverse complement strand
GTCCGCGTCGGCGGCGACAAGATGGACGAGGCGATCATCAGCTACATGCGCCGCAATCATAACCTGCTGATCGGCGAGACCACCGCCGAGCGCATCAAGAAGGAGATCGGCACCGCCCGGGCTCCGGCCGACGGCGAGGGCCTTTCCATCGAGGTCAAGGGCCGCGACCTTATGCAGGGCGTGCCGCGCGAAGTGCGCATCAGCGAGAAACAGGCGTCGGACGCGCTCGCCGAACCGGTGGGGCAGATCGTCGAGGCGGTGAAGATGGCCCTGGAAGCCACGCCGCCGGAACTGGCCTCCGACATCGCCGACAAGGGCATCATGCTGACCGGCGGCGGAGCCCTGCTGCGCGGCCTGGACGCCGAGATCCGCGATCACACCGGCCTGCCGGTGACGGTGGCCGACGACCCGCTGTCCTGCGTGGCGCTGGGCTGCGGCAAGGTGCTCGAACATCCCAAGTGGATGAAGGGCGTGCTCGAATCGACGCTGGCGTAATACTTGCAAATCGGCGGGGGGAGACGGGGCGTCCCGTCACCCTGGGGACGGGCGGCTAGGTGGCTTTTCGAGAAAGTCCGTTTGGCGAACTGAAGGTGCCGTTGGCCTGGACAGCCGCGGTGGCCCTGATCGTGGCCGTCGTCGTAGCCGTCGCACTGCTGATGTCCGACCGCCGCGAGACCTTCCAGTCCGAGGCCTATGGCGTGACCCGCCAGGTGGGGGACGCCGTAGCCGCGCCCGTCAGCGGCGCGCTCGCCGCTCCGGGACGCTGGACGGGTATGGGCATGGAGAACATCCGCGACTACCTGTTCGCGGTCTCCGAAAACCGCAAGCTCAAGGCTGAGCTCAAGGAAGCCCGTCAGTGGCGCGACGTGGCCATTGCGCTGCGCGACACCAATGATCGCTACAAGTCCCTGCTCGGCCTGAAGACTGAGCCGCCGATCCCGATGGTCGCCGCCCGGACGGTGAGCGACAGCCGGGGCCCATTTGCCAATACGCGTCTGGCGAACGCAGGCGTCGAGAAGAACATTCAGCCGGGTAATCCGGTGATGAGCGAGAGCGGGCTCGTCGGCCGGATCATCGGGGTGACCCGGGGCGCCAGCCGCATCCTTCTGCTCACCGACATCGCCTCGCGCACCCCGGTGATGATCGACCGCACCAATGCGCGCGCCATCCTCACCGGTGACGGCGGCCCCAATCCCAAGCTGGAATACCTGCGCGGCAAGGAGCCGGTGAAGCAGGGCGACCGGGTGCTGACCTCGGGCGACGGTGGGGTGCTGCCGCGCGGCCTGCCGGTGGGGGTTGCCGTGAAGGGTCTGGACGGTCGCTGGCGGGTGATCCTAGCCTCCGACGCCGCGCCCATCGACTTCGTCCGTATCCTGCTGTTCCAGGACTTCTCTCAGCTCGAGAAGGCCCAGAAGGAAGAGCTGGACAAGATGCCGGCGCCGCCGCCCTCCGGGCCTGTCGAAGGGGTCGGCGGGGCTGGGACGCCTGGCGCGCCTGTGGCCAAGCCGCCGACCACCTTCACCGCCACCACGGCCACGCCGCCCAAGCCCGCCCCCGCCAGACCGGCCGCGCCGAAACCCGCGCCCCCCAAGCCGAAGCCCGCGGCCACGCCGACCGCGCCGCCCCCCGCTGCCGTAACCCCGGCGCCGACGGTGAGCGCACCGGCGGAGGCGCCATTTTGAGCCTCTCGGCCGCCCGTCCTCTGGATCCGTGGCGCTGGCTTGGCTTTCCCATGCTGCAATGCCTGGGCTGGACCCTGCTGTTTGGCATTCCCCTGCGGGTTTTCGGCCTGCAGCTGCCTGAGCCGGTGTTCTGCATGGTTCCGGCCTTCGCCTGGGCGGTGATCCGGCCCTCGATCCTGGCGCCCTTCGGCGTCCTGCTGATGGGGCTGATCCTCGACATCTTCTGGGGATCGCCGGTGGGACTTTGGGCGCTGTCGCTGTTGACCGCCTATGGCGTGGTCTTGCTCTCGCGCAACTGGATGGTGGGCCAGAGCCGGCCGATGATGTGGGCCTGGTTCGCCGCGGCCTGCGCCATCGCTAGCCTGGCGGGGTTCCTGTTTACGCGGCTCGACGCCCGGGCCTCGCCCAGCCTGATCGCGGTGGCCTGGCAATTCCTCGCCACAATCCTGCTCTATCCCTTCGCCCACAGGCTCATCGACAGGTTCGAGGACGCCGATGTGCGGTTCCGCTAGGATATTGGGCGCATGAGCGAGCCCTCCATTTTCTTCACTGAGGTCAATGAGCGGCAGGGGGTCTTCCACCGCCGCGCCTTCCTCATGGGCGGTCTGTCGGGCCTGGGCCTGCTGGCGCTCACCGGCCGGCTGGCCCACCTCCAGCTCGTGGAGGCCCAGCGCTATGAGAAGATGTCGGCTTCCAACCAGTTCAACTTCCGGCTGGTGCCGCCGCCGCGAGGCCTGATCGTCGACCGCAACGGGGTGATCCTGGCCTCGAACCGCCCGAACTTCCGCCTGCTGGTGGCCAAGGACGGTAAGATGGATCCCGAGGGCACGCTAAAGACCCTCGCCAACTTCGTGCCCCTGGACGCCGAGCGGCAGGCCCGCCTGACCAAGGACCTGATCCGCGCGCCCAAGCGCTCGCCGGTGTCGGTGATGGAAGACATGAGCTGGGAACAGTTCTCGGCCATCAATGTGCGCGCGCCCGAATTGCCCGGCGTCACCGCCGACATGGGTGAGGTTCGGGTCTATCCGCACGGCGGCGCCTTCGCCCACGTGATCGGCTACGTGGCCAAGGTGAACCGGGAGGACATCCAGCCCACGGGCCCGAACTCCGAAGCCATCATGCTGCATCCCGGCTTCCGGATCGGACGCCAGGGGGTGGAGAAAGCCTTCGACCTGCGCCTTCGCGGCCGACCCGGCGCCCAGAAGGTGGAGGTCGACGCCAACGGCCGCGAAGTCCGTCAGGACTCCGAAGGTGACATCCCCGCCACTCCGGGCGCCGAAATCCAGCTCTCCCTCGACGCCGATATCCAGACTCGGGCCCTGGAGGTGATGGGGGACGAAAGCGGGGCGGTGGTCATGCTCGATTGCCGGACCGGCGACGTGCTCTGCATGGCGTCGGCGCCCAGCTTCGACGCCAACCGCTTCGTGCGGGGCATGACCCGGCCCGAGTACCAGGCCCTGGCCAATTACGAGCGCAAGCCGTTGCTGGACAAGGCGATGTCGGGCCTCTACCCGCCCGGTTCGACCTTCAAGCCGACGGTGGCCCTGGCCGCGCTCGAGGCCGGCATCAATCCGGAAGTGCGCATCCATTGCTCGGGGGGCTGGTACTTCGGCGGCCGCACCTGGCGGTGCTGGAAGCATGGGGGGCATGGCTCCCAGAACATGCACGACGCCATCAAGAACTCCTGCGACGTCTATTTCTACCAGACGGCCTTAAGGATCGGGCCAGATCCCATCGCGCGCGCGGCCCAGGCCCTCGGCTTCGGCCAGACCTTCGACCTGGGGATCCCGGGTCAGAAGAAGGGGATCGTGGGGTCCAAGGAGTGGAAGCGGAAAGCCGTGAAGCGGGAGCCTGTGTGGCAGCCCGGCGACTCCGTCAGCTACGGCATCGGCCAGGGCTATGTGAACGTCAACGCCCTGCAGCTGGCGGTGATGACGGCACGCCTGGCCAATGGCCGCAAGGCCCTGAACCCACGCCTGGTCCGCTCGATCGGCGGCAAGGAGTTGCCCAGCGGCGCCGCGGTGCCCGACCTGCCGTTCCAGCAGGCGCATATCGACTATGTGCGCGGCGCGATGATCGCCGTGGCCAACGACGTCACCGGCACCGCCTATCGCCAGAGCCAGCTTGGCCTGGGGGACGTCATGATGGCCGGCAAGACCGGCACCGCCCAGGTGCGCAGCTATGACGGGGTCGCCGACCGCAACTCCGCCAGCGTCCAGTGGAAGCTGAAGGATCACAACCTGTTCGTCGCCTTCGCCCCCTATGACGCGCCGCGCTATGCGCTGTCGGTCATCGTCGAGCACGGCGGCCTGGGCGGGGCCACCGCCGGCGCGCCGCGCGCCCGCGAGGTGATGCGCGTCGCCCTGCTGAAGGACCCCGAGATCCGCGCCCGGATCGAGAAACCCCTGCCCATGCCCGAGCTTGCCCCTGATGGCCTCGCCGAGGGCGCCGCGCCAGGCGCGCCCGTGCCCGGCGCGCCGCCGGTGGCCAGGCCCCCGTCCGGAGGCGCGGTATGACCGTCAGCGCCCTAACCCGCCCAGGCGAACGTGACCGGCTGGTGGTCAAGTTCAGTGAAATCGACTGGCTGTTCTCTTTCGCCCTGTGCCTGATCGCCGGCGCGGGCGCCTTGATGATGTTCTCCATCGCCGGCTCCTCCTGGGAGCCTTGGGCGGGCGCGCACCTGTTCCGCTTCGGCGTCCTCTTCGTGGTGATGGTGGTCCTGGCCATGGTGGACCTGCGGGTCTGGTTCGCCATCGCCTACCCCCTCTATGGGGTCGGCCTCGTGCTCCTGGTCCTGGTGGAGGCGGTCGGTGACACACGCATGGGCGCGCAGCGCTGGCTCGACCTGGGGCCCCTCGGCTCCTTCCAGCCGTCGGAGGTGATGAAGCTCGGGATCGTGCTGGGTCTGGCGCGCTTCTACCATTCGATCTCGGCCGACGACGCTCGGTTCTCCTGGTGGCTGTTGGTGCCGGTTCTGATGATCGCCGCGCCCGTGGTTCTGGTGGCGCACCAGCCCGACCTGGGCACCGCGATGCTAATCCTGATGACCGGTGTGGCGGTGGTGGTGCTGGCGGGCCTCGATTGGCGGGTGATCGCCACGGGCCTCGGGGCGGCGGTCATATCGGTGCCGCCGATGGTGATGTTTGTGTTGCACGAGTACCAGCGCAAACGCATCTTCACCTTCCTGGACCCGGAGAGCGACCCGTCGGGCTCGGGCTATCACATCCTGCAGTCGAAGATCGCGCTCGGCTCAGGCGGCTTCCTGGGCAAGGGCTACGGCCTGGGGTCCCAGAGCCAGCTCAACTTCCTGCCGGAAAAGCAGACCGATTTCATCTTCGCGACCCTGGCCGAGGAGTTCGGCTTCGTGGGCTGTTTCTCCGTGCTGTTCCTGTACGCCGTGGTGATCTTCATGGCCCTGCGCACCGCGGCCCTGGCCCACTCCCACTTCGGTCGCCTGGCGACGGCGGGGGTGACCGCCACCTTCGCCCTCTATGTGATGATCAATGGCGGCATGGTGATGGGCCTGGCGCCGGTGGTGGGTGTGCCCATGCCGATGCTCTCCTACGGCGGCACCGTCATGGCCACGGTCATGATCGGCTTTGGCCTGGTCCAGGCCGTTCGCGTCCACCGCTATTCGGAAGTCACCAGCGGCAAGGGCAGCTTCCTCTAGACCGAGAAAGCCTGGTCTGTCGCCCGCACTAACCCGTCGACGATGCCGGGTTCGGTCGAGGCGTGGCCGGCGTCCCAGACCACCTCGAAGCGGGCTTCCGGCCAGGCAGTCTTCAGGTTCCAGGCGTTCTCCATCGGCGTGACGACGTCGAAGCGGCCCTGGACGATCCAGCCGGGAATGCCGCGGATCTTGCCGATGTTCTTCAGGATCCAGCCGTCCTCGCTGAAGAAGCCCTTGTTGGCGAAGAAGTGGCATTCGATCCGTGCAAATGCGATGGCGAAGTCGATCTCGTTGAACTTCGAGGGCCGCGCCTCGGGACCACGGATGGAGATGGTGTCACCTTCCCACTGGCTCCAGGCAGCGGCGGCCTCGGCCTGGACGCGGCGGTCGGTGTGGGTCAGGCGGCGGTGATAGGCGGTGACCAAGTCTCCGCGCTCGGCCTCAGGGATCGGCGCCAGGAACTTCTGCCAGGCGTCCGGGAACAGGAAGCTCGCCCCGTCCTGATAGAACCAGCGCAGCTCCCGCTGGGTCAGCAGGAAGACGCCGCGCAGGACGAGCGCCTCGACCCGCTGCGGATGGGTGATGGCGTAGGCCAGCGCCAGGGTGGAGCCCCAGGACCCGCCGAACACGGTCCACTTCTCGACGCCGAGATGGATGCGCAGGCGCTCGATGTCGTCGATCAGCGACCAGGTGGTGTTGTCGTCCAGGCTGGCGTTGGGCCGCGACTTGCCGCAGCCGCGCTGGTCGAAGAGCACCATCTTCCACTTCGACGGGTTGAAGAACCGCCGCATGGTCGGATTGATCGCCCCGCCGGGGCCGCCGTGCAGGATCACACAGGGCTTGCCCTCCGGATTGCCGCACACCTCGTAGAAGATTTCGTGCTCGCCGCCGGTGGGCATCCACCCATAGGTGAAGGGCTCGCTCTCCGGGAACAGGCCGCGCCGGTTCGTGGAGGAGGAGAGGGCGGGCGGCGGGGTGTTGCGTTCCATCATCCCTATCTAACGCGGGAAGCGGCGATCCATCCAGCCGAGGATGAGGTCATTGACCTCTTTGGGCTTTTCTTGCTGCGTTCAGTGGCCGGAATCCTTCACCAGCACCTTCTCGAGGTCACCGATCACGTCTTCCATTCCTTCGGCCATGGTGGGCGACAGCACCACGTCCTTCTCGGCCATGATCATCAGGCAGGGGATGCCGTCGACGCGGGTCGGCAGGTCGGCCGATCGCTCCCAGTTGCGGGTGAAGTTGCGGTACCAGTTGATGCCGCCGGTGAAGCCCGTGGCCTGAAAGGTCTCCACGAAGGCGGCCAGTTCCTCGGGGCTCAGCAGCTGGTTGGCGGTGTCGGACTTGTCCCAGGCGTCCAGCAGGTCGCCGAAGGCGAAGGTCGACTGGCCCTCTGCGGCCGGGGTCGACATGTCCAGGCCGACGCCGGCGTCCATGGCTTCGCCTGACGCGGGCTTGCGCATGAAGAAGCGCATGGTCTTGTCGACGTCGGCGCCCAGGACCGCGTCAGCGACGCCCGGCTTCTGGAACCAGACGATGTACATGTCCTCGCCGAACGCCATGCGCATGGCGGCGATGGGGTCGAAGGGCGACCGACGCATGAAGGGGGTGTTCAGGCCGATCACGCCCGCGCACCGGTCGGGGTGCATCAGCGGCATCTGCCAGACGATGATACCGCCCCAGTCGTGGCCGCAGAAGATCGCCTTTTCCACGCCCAGGTGGTCCATCAGCCCCACCAGGTCGCCGGTCAGGTGCTCCATGTCGTAGTCGGTGACCGCCTCGGGCCGAGAGGTCAGGCCGTAGCCGCGCTGATCCGGCGCGATCGCCCAGCGCCCGGCGGCCTCGCAGGCGGCCAGCTGGTGGCGCCAGGAGAAGGCCAGTTCCGGGAAGCCGTGACAGAAGATGATCGGCACGCCTTGCCCGCGCGGCCCCACCTCATAATAGGCCATGTCGACACCATTGACGGCGGCGTGCTGCACGGGCGGCATCTGGCGGGCGAGGGCGGCGGACATGGGCGGTTCCTTGTGCGTTTTCCTATGATGCAGGCCTTCCGGTCGGGAAAGGCAAGCCTTCCCACCCAGCCGAACCGAGCTAGAACGCGACCATGAGCGATCCGCGCGCGAGATACGTCCCGGAGAAGACCCCCTGGGGCCTGGTGATCCTGCTGGGCTCGCTGACGGCCTTCGCGCCGATGTCTATCGACATGTATCTTTCCAGCCTGCCGGCGATCGGGGCGGATCTCGGCGCCAGCCCGGCCCAAACCCAGGGAACGCTGGCGGCCTTCTTCGCCGGCATGGCCATCGGCCAGTTCATCTATGGACCAGCCTCCGACCGCTTCGGCCGGCGCCCGCCCATTGTGGTGGGGGTGGCCATCTACATCCTGGCCTCCATCGCCTGCGCCCTTTCGTCGTCCCCGGAGATGCTGATCGGCGCGCGGTTCATCCAGGCCCTGGGCGGCTGCGCCGGCGGCGTGGTGGCGCGCGCCGTGGTCCGCGACCGCTTCAACCATACCGAGACGGCGCGGATGCTGTCGCTCATGACCCTGATCATGGGACTGGCGCCGATCCTCGCGCCCCTGCTGGGAGCCGCCCTGTTGGTGGCCGGTGGCTGGCGGTTGAACTTCTGGTTCCTGGCCGCCTTCGGCCTGATGGTGGGCGGCGCGTCCCTCTGGCGGATGAAGGAGTCGCGCTCGGCCGAGACCCTGGCCCAGGCGATGTCGGAGAGCCCCTTCGGCGCCTATCTGGCCCTCCTGAAGCAGCCGCGGCTGATAGGGTACTGCCTGGCCGGGGCCCTGAACGGCGCCACCCTGTTCACCTACATCTCCGCCTCGCCGGCGCTGCTGATGGGAACCTATGGCGCGACCCCCACCCAGTTCCCGTGGCTCTTCGGCCTGAACGCCGCCGCCGTCATCGGATCGAGCCAGATCAACCGCTACGCCCTGCGCCGCGCGACCCCCGATGAGGTGCTTAGCCGCGCAAGCCTGGCCTCGGTCGCCGCCGGGGCCCTGCTGGCCATCGCCGCGGTCACCGGAATCGGCGGGCCGTGGACGGTCCTGCCCATGCTCTTCATCCTGCTGGGGACCTACGGCTTCATGCAGGGCAACACCATGGCCGGCGCCCTGAACGTCGACACCCGTCGCGCGGGCTCGGTCTCGGCCCTGATGGGGGGAGCCTCTTTCGGCGTTGGCGCCCTGGCCTCGGGCCTCACCGGCGTCCTGCACGACGGCACGGCGCGGCCCATGGCCCTGACCATGTTCATCGCCCTGATCGGCTCGGCTATCGCGCTGCGGCTGCTGGCCCTGCCGAGGAAGGGCGAGGCATAGGCCGGCTCCAGGCCAGAGCCGCCCAGCCGCTCATGAACGCCAGCCCGCCCAGGGGCGTGATGGCCCCCAGCCAGCGGGGCGCGCCCAGGCCCATGGCCCAGAGCGAGCCCGAGAACAGCACTAGGCCCGCCAGGAACAGCGGCGGCGCCAGGGCCGCGCCCCGTCCCAACCGCTGCGCGGCGGCGAACACCGCCAGCATGTGGACGAAGCCGTAGAGGGCGCCGGTCTTCAGCCACTCCTGGGCTTTTGGATCGGTGATCCCGTGGGCGGCGAAGGCGCCGAAGCCCACGCAGAGGAAACCGCCGGCGGCGGCCAGACGAAACCACGGACCCATGCGACCTACCCCCAGACCGCGGGACGGCGGCCCTTCCAGGGGGCTTCCTTCTCAAGTTGCGCGGCCAGGCGGAAGAGGGTGGCTTCGTCGGCGTAGCGGGAGCTGAACATCATCCCGATCGGCAGGCCGTTCGAATCCATCTCCAGCGGCAGAGAGATCGAGGGCTGGCCCGAGAAATTCATCGGCGGGGTGAAGGGGAAGACCTTGCCCTGGCGGCGATTGACCTCCTTGGGCTCCAGGTTCACCGGGTCGATGAAGCCGACCTCCGGAACCGGGGTCCCCAGCACCGGGCAGAGATAGACGTCCCAGTCCTCGAAGAAGGCCAGGGTGAAGCGGTTCAGGGCGCGCAGGTCCTGCAGGGCGCGGAACGCTTGGGCGCCGGTCACCCGGCGGCCGCCCTTCAGCGAGGCCCAGGTCAGGGGCTCGAGCTCGTCCGGCTCCGGTTCACGGCCAATCTCGTCGATCAGCCGCTCCATGCCGCCGGCGAAGTTGGCGCCGCTCACCGGCCCGCGCGCGGCGTAGAGGGCGCGGTAGTCGATGCCCAGGCCCTTCTCCACCACCTCGTGACCGAGGCCCTTCAGCAGGGTGGCTGTGCGTTCCAGCGCCGCCTGGATCTCGGGATCGATCGGCCGGCCATTGGCGGTCTCGCTGGACCAGGCGATGCGCAGCTTGCCGGGCGAGGTCTCGATCTCCTGCGCATAGGGCCGGGTCTTGGGGGGCGGGGCGTAGGGGGAGCCCGGCTCGGGGATGCCGGTGGCGTCCAGCATGACGGCGGAGTCGCGCACGGTGCGCGTCACCACATGGTCCACCACGAAACCTGCGGCGTAGTCGTAGGCGTCCGGCAGGTTGGGCACCCGGTCGCGATTGACCTTCAGGCCCACCAGGCCGCAGCAGGCCGCCGGGATGCGGATCGAGCCCAGGCCGTCCGAGGCATGGGCCATGGGCACGATGCCCGCCGCCACCGCCGACGCCGCCCCGCCCGAGGACCCCCCGGAGATGTGGGCGGAGTTCCAGGGATTGCGGCACGGGCCCAGCAGGGCGCTCTCGGTGGCGCCGGTGATGCCGTACTCGGGGGTGTTGGTCTTGCCGAGCGGGATGACGCCCGACTCACGATAGCGCCGGGTCAGGCCGCCGTCCTCGGTATCGACGATGTGGCGCGCGAACTTGCTGCCCGAGGTGCGGGGCCAGCCGGCCACCGGCATGCCCAGGTCCTTGATCAGGAAGGGCACACCCCTGAAGGGGCCGTCGGGCAGGGGGCCCTTGGCGCGCTCGCGGGCCTCGTCATAGGCGGTGTGGACCACCGCGTTGAGGGCGCCGTTGTGCCGCTCGATGCGCTCGATGGCGGCGTCCACCAGCTCCAGGGGCGTGACTTCTCCCTTGGCCACCATCTGGCCCAGGGCGACGCCGTCGTGCTCGGAATAGTCGGTGATCGGCATGGTCCTACCTTTGGCCTGCGGGCATGAGGAAGCTCATCTTGGCGACCGGTTCGAGCGCGGGCGCCTGGCGCTTCAGGACATCGAACGAAGCTTCTGCGGCGTCGAGGGCGGCGTCGATGTCGCCCTCGGTCATGGCCGCGCACATGAACATGTTGTGCCAGGGGTGCACGTAGACGCCGCGGTTCAGCATCTCGCTGGACCAGCAGAAGCCCTTGCGCAGGTCCGGGTCGTCGTCGAACAGGAACAGCGGCATCTGCACCGGTCCCGAGACCCGGAAGCCGAAGCCCGCCGCGCTCGCCCGTTCTCGCAGGCCGTCGGCCAACCGGTCGCCCAGTGTCTGCAGCCGCTCAAGGTAATCGGTGTCACGCACCAGCCGCAGGGTCTCGAGGGCGGCGGCCATCGGGGCCGCCTGGAACCAGAAAGAGCCGGTGACATAGATCTGCGAGGCGGCCTTTTTCGCCTTGTCCGACCCCAGCATCATTGAGATCGGATGGCCATTGGCCAGGCACTTGCCCCAGGTGGAGAGGTCCGGCTGGACCCCGATCCGCGACCAGGAGAGGTCCCGCGAGAGCCGCAGGCCGGCCCGAACCTCGTCAACGATCAACAGGGCGCCGGTCCGGTCGCAGATTTCCCGGGCCTTGCGGGCGTAGGCAAGATCCGGATCAGCCTGGTCGATGAAGGCGTCGTGCTTGAAGGGGGCGGCGAAAATGCCGGCGAGGTCGTCCCCGGCCTGGGCGGCGGCGGCCTCCAGGCTGGCCACATCATTGTAGTCGCAGAAGATCTGGTGCGCCTGGTCGCTGGGGACCGTGCCCGCCGGGCGGTTGACGCACCAGGTGGCCGCGCCGTGATAGGCGCCCTTGGCCCGGATGATGGTCTTGCGGCGGGTGTGCTGGCGGGCGGTGGACAGCGCCATGGAGGTGGCGTCCGTGCCGTTCTTGCAGAAGATCGCCCAGTCGGCGTGGGTCACCAGGGCGGTCATCTCCTCGGCCAGCCGCACCATCAGCTCGGTGGGACCGGTCAGGGTGTCGCCGAGACCGAGTTGGCGGACATAGGCCGCGTCGATCTCGGGGTGGGCGTAGCCGAACAGGTTGGGCCCGTAGGCGCACATGAAGTCCAGATACCGGTTACCGTCCACGTCCCACAGGTGGGCGCCCTCGGCTCGGGCGAAGAACTGCGGATAGTCGTCGGGCAGCAGGCCCACCGCCTGGTGGCCGTACATGCCGCCGGGGATGACGGCGGTGGCGCGCTCGCGCAGGGCGCGGTCTCGGCTGTCAGGTCGGCTCATCGGTGTCCCTCGGTGTTCGCCAATTGCCATGGCTTGATCAGACCTTACGCTCCGCACTGTCCTCGGCAACCGGGAGCGGACCATGAAGGCGATGATCTTGGGCCTGCTGGGCGCCTTGATGGCGACGGGGGCGACGGCGGCGAGCAGGAGCTTCCAGGACTGGACCGTGGTCTGCGACAACGCCCGCGAGTGCTCGGCCTTCGGCTTCTCAGAGGACAGCTTCGGGGACCGCCCCTTCCTGCATGTGCGGCGCTCAGCGGCGGCTGACGCCGCGCCGGTGATCCGCCTGGTCCTGGTGGGAGAGGCGGGCGCGCAGGCGCCCTGGGCGGTGCGGGTGGACGGCAAGGCGGTTCCCGGTCTCGCGCCCAAGGCCGAGGGCGACGCCGACGTCGTCCTGACGCCTGCCCAGACGACGGCCCTGCTGGCGGCGATCGGAAATGGCCAACGCCTGAGCCTGGCGCCGGGCCGCAGCGACGTTCTGCTGACAGGCGCCGCAGCCGCCCTGCGCTGGATGGATGATCAGCAGCGGAGGGCCGGCACGGTCACCGCCCTGGTGGCGAAGGGCGCCAAGCCCGCCTCGACCGTCCCCGCGCCGCCACCGGTTCCCCTGGTCCGCCCAGGCCCGGTGGTGTCCCAGGCCAACCTGCCCGACAAGGCGCCGCCCGGCATGCGGTCCAGGCTCGGCGAGGATTGCGACGCTCAGCAGTGGCAGGACTTCAGCCCGATCGTCGCCCGGCTGTCGCCTGGCGTGATCCTGTACGGGGAGCTCTGCTATCTGGGCGCCTACAATGAGATCTACGCCTTCATGCTGGCCGACGAACAGGGCGGTCATATCCGCCGCGCGCAGATACCCAACCTCGACGGTTCCGCCACCCACCTGCTGATGAACGTCAGCTTCGACGCCGAGACCCAGACCCTGAGCAATTTCGAAAAGGGCCGGGGGATCGCCGACTGCGGCGGGGTCAACAGCTGGATCTGGGACGGAAAGGCCTTCCGCATCAGCGACCAGATAGAGATGCCGGCCTGCCGCGGGCTGAGCGCCGAGGATTGGCCGGTGCTGTTCCGCTCGCGGCGTAGGTGAGCGGCTAGAACAGCCCCATCAGAGTGGCGAAGAAGGCCACGATCGCGGCGATGATCGCCTTGGACAGGACGCCCAGGACCACGATGCTGACCGCCGCCATCACCCAGCCGATGATCGCCGCATAGCCATCGCGCTCGGCGGTGCCGATGGCGAAGGCGGCGATGGCGAAGGAGGGCAGCATGTTGCCGAAGGGGATCGGCAGGAAGACGATGATGGACAGCGAAAAGCAGATCGCCCCCATCAGCCGGTCGGCGAAGCGGTTGTACATGAAGGTCAAGCGCGGCTTCAGCCGCCGCTCCAGCCGCTCCAGGTGCGGCATCAGCTTTTCCGACAGGTTGCGGAAGTCCGACATGCTCATCGTCCTAGCCAGCAGGGCCTTGGGCAGCCACAGGGTGCGGCGGCCCAGCATCCATTGGGCGGTGATGAAGGCCAGGGGGGCGCCGAGAATGGCCGAGACGCCAGGCGGCATGGGCAGGACCAGGGGGGCGGCGAACACGAACATCAGGGCCCCGAAGGCGCGGTCGCCAAAGGTCTCCAGGATGTCGGCCACCGACACCTTGCGAGTCTTGCGCTGCCCGATCAGGACGAGCAGTTCGGAGACACTGGCGGCGTGGGCTTTGTCGGTCATCGCAGCCCTGCGGCTACCATGCTTGGGTGTTGCTGCGGAAGGCCTCCTGCGATCACTTCGCACTACCGATTGCGCCTGGGAGAAATCGGCGTCCGACTCGGGCTAGCAGGGTAGAACGATGTCGAGCCCCGTGCGCCTTGGTCTGTTCTACGGAGCCATCTTCATCGGGGGCGGCGCGGCCTCGCCCTATATCCCGGTCTGGTTCGACCATCGCGGGCTGAGCGGCGCTGAAATCGGCCTCATCCTCTCGGCGCCGCTGCTGGCCCGCACCGTCACCGCGCCGCTGCTGGCCATGTGGGCCGACAGCTTCGCCCTGCGCCGGACCCCGCTGATCCTGATGGGCCTGGTCATGGCGGCCGGCTACGCCCTGATGGTGGCGCCCCTGGGCTTCGCCTGGTGGTTCGGCCTGTGGTTCATCGCCTCAACGATGTACGCGACCGTCGGTCCCCTGACCGACGTGGTGGTCCTGGCCAGATCCCAGAAGGACGGGTTCAACTATGGATGGCCGCGGGGCATAGGCTCGGTGGCCTTTATCATCGCCAATATCGGCATGGGCCTGATCCTGGCGCGGGGCTCGCCGGAGCTGGTCCTGGTCTGGATCACGGTGTCTGGCCTGCTGGTGGCCTTCGGCGCACGCTACTGGCTGCCACCCGATCCGGTCCGCGTCGGCGGCGGGACTGCGGCCCTGGCCGAGCGGATGGCGGGTCTGCGCGAACTGTTCGCAGACCGGGACTTCATGCTGGTGGTGATCTCGGCGGGTCTGATCCAGTCGGCCCACGCCTTCTACTACTCCTTCTCCACCCTGGCCTGGCGCGACCAGGGCATCCCCGAGGCGATGACCGGCCTCCTGTGGGGCGTGGGCGTGGCGGTGGAGGTGATCTTCCTCTGGTTCATGGAGCCCTGGCGGCGGCGGTTCGGCGCGCGAAACCTGCTGGTGCTGGGCGGGGTGGCCGCGGTGGTGCGCTGGGGCGCTCTGGCCATGTCGCCGCCGCTCTGGATGGTGTTCCCGATCCAGGCCCTGCACACCTTCACCTACGCGGCCACCTTCATCGGATCCCTGCAGCTGGTGGACCAGCTCTCCAAGCCCAGCAACGCCTCGGCGGCCCAGACCATCAACTCCGCCCTTTCCGGAGGCGTGCTGAGCGGGGTGGCGACCATCGTCTCCGGCGCGCTGTTCGACCGTATCGGTGCGCACGGCTACTTCGTGATGGCGGCCATGTCCCTGGCCGGGCTGGCCGGCGCGGTCAGGTTGTACGGCGTCAGGCGGCTGGACAGTTGAGAGACCGACGCCACTCCGGCAGCGGCCGGCCTTACGCCACGACAGGGTTGCGGGCCGCGCCGATCGGGCGACTATGGCCGCAAAACGGCAACGGGAGGAGCGCCGTGCGTGCGTTGGAAGTGACGGCCCCCTGGGGCGGCGACCAGATTCAGGGCGTCGAAAAGCTGATCCCACGACCTTCTAGGGCGGGTTCAGGCCGGTCCGCCTGAACCCGCCCTAGTTTCAATTTGGCGCGCGTCGGACGCTAAACCGGTATCCGCTTTAGCTGACGCGCTTGCGAGGAGGCGTCCGTGCGTACCAAAGGCATCAACCATCTGGCGCTCGTCTGCCGCGACATGGGGGAGACGGTCAGGTTCTATCGCGACGTGCTGGGCATGCCGCTGATCAAGACCATCGCCCTTCCGGACGGCGGCCAGCACTTCTTCTTCGACTGCGGCGGCGGGGCCAGTGTGGCCTTCTTCTGGTGGCCGGAGGTGCCGGCGGCCGCGCCGGGGATCGCCTCGGTGGCCAAGTTTCCCCAGGCGCCCAAGTCTGCCGTTGGATCCATGAACCACGTGGCCTTCGACATGGAGGCCGACGACCTGCAGGCCAGCATCAAGCGGCTGCAGGCGGCGGGCGTCGAGGTCCTGCCCATGGTGGTCAATCACGACGACAGCGCGGCCGGAGTGGCGGCCGAGCTTCATCCCGGGGTGTTCGTCCGCTCGGTCTATTTCACCGATCCGAATGGCATCATGCTGGAGTTCGCGGCCTGGACGAAAGGCTTCGGCCCGCAGGACGTGGCCCATGAACCAGCCGGCGCGGCGGCGGAAGTCTGATGCCGCGTCTCAAACAGGTCACGCGCGCGGAGGCCACATCCGAGGTCGTCACCAAGACCTACGACCTTTTGTTTGGTGACCGTGATCCGGTGGCGCAGCCGGGGACCGCCACCGGGACGAACGGCGACTGGTGGACGGTGTTCGCCAACAGCCCCGACATCCTGAGGCACGCCAACCAGGGCTTCGCCCTTTACCGCTCGCCAGATCGCAAGCTCGATCCGGTGCTGCGGGAACTGGCCCAGACCCGGGCCGGCTGGGCGCGGGGCAGTCAGTTCGTCTTCTCCCAGCACTGCAAGTCGCTGCGCGGTCTGAAGGTGTCCGAGGCGCGGATCGCCGCGGTGCCCAACTGGCAGGTCGCCGAGTGCTACGACGCCCAGGAGCGGGCGGTCCTGGCCTATGCCGACTGCCTGGTGCTGCAGGGCGGCAGGACGCCAGAGGCTGTGTTCGCCGCGTTGCGGGCCTTCCTCGACGACGAACAGATCCTGGAGCTGACCTACATCACCTGTCTCTACGACATGCACGCCGTGATGAGCCGGGCCCTGCGTCTGGAGTTCGACGACCGCGACGACCCGGTGGTCGAGGTGGCGCCTCCCGAGGGCTTCGACGCTCGGGACTTCCTGGACACGGAGCGTCGCTCTGATTGAGTTTTGCACGCTAGAGATGGTATTCGTAGGTCTTCAGGCTCAAATCTCGCCGAGATGCTTAAGTCTATTTTGAGTCTTCGACCTGATGTTGCTGTCACTGGTTCATTGTGACAGTGGGCGGAGATTTCCTTGGAGTTGCATCACGACCCGACCCCGGTGGTCGCCTCCAAGGCCGTCAGCCTGGCGCCCCAGTTGGTCGAACGCCTGGTCGCCGGGCAGGGGGCCTCGATACGGCGGATCGAAGAAGCCCTGCGGCCCTATCACTTGCACGTCACGCCGCGGCCGGACGCCCTGGCCCTGGCGGGCGAAGAGATCGCGGTGACCTTGGCTGCGTCGATCTTCGAGAAGATCGACGAACTGCTGCGCACCGAGGGCGGCCATGAGGGCCTGGTGGATGCGGCGATCACCGCCGTCGTCAGCCACGCTCTGAAATTCGAACTGGCCTACCGGCTCAAGGGGATCAACCAAGCCGTCCGGCCGATGTCGCTGAGCCAGGTGGGGTTCATGAACACCTTGCTGACCTCTGACCGCTCCCTGATCTTCGGTGTCGGGCCCACTGGGACAGGCAAGACCCACCTGGCCATCGCCGCGGGACTGAGCCTGCTGGCCGACGGTCGGATCAAGCACCTGGTGATGACGCGGCCGCGGGTGATGCTGGAGGGCGAGGCCATGACGGCTGCCCTTCGGGCCGAGACCGCCTATGACGAACAGCTGACCCCGATCGAGGATGAACTGCGCCAGTTGATCGGCCACGAGGAAATTCGCCAGCTCACCGAGCGGGGTATGATCGAGGTCATGCCGCTGGGCCGGATGCGCGGCCGAACCTTCAACGAGACCATGCTGCTGGTGGACGAGGCGCAAAATATGACGGTGGGCAAGATGCGGATGGCGGCCACCCGTATCGGCCGCAACGGGCGGCTGGTGGTGACCGGCGATCCGGCCCAGGTTGATCTGGCGGGCGGCGACGAGGTGTCGGGCCTGGCGCACCTTCTGAAGCTGGTTGCGGGAACCGACCTGGCGGCGGTGCATCGCTTCGAGGCCTACCAGATCATCCGCAACCCGTTGGTGGCCCGGCTGGAGGCCCTCTATTCGCAGAGCGGCGGCGAGGAAATGCGCGCCGCGGCCTGAGCCGCCCTAGATCGAGTAGTCGAGCTCGCCTTCCAGCCAGGCGGTGATCTGCTCGGCCGCCTCCGTCGGCGACGTTTTCGTCGTGTCGATGACGATCTCGGCGGCCTCGGGGGCTTCATAGGGGCTGTCGATGCCGGTGAAGTTCTTCAGCTCTCCGGCGCGGGCCTTCTTGTAGAGGCCCTTGACGTCCCGGGCCTCGGCCACCTCCAGCGGGGTGTTAATATAGACCTCGACGAAATCGCCCTCCGCCTGGAGTTCGCGGGCCAGCCGGCGTTC
>NZ_JANPJP010000118.1:0-5444 GCF_031425575.1 Phenylobacterium sp. | reverse complement strand
CTCCTCCACCAGCCAGATCATGCTCTCGCGCCACCGGACGCGGCCGGTGACCTGTTCCACCAGCAGCCGGCGGATCTCTTCCGGGTCCAGCGTCGGTCGGGCGGTGATGTTGGCCACCAGCGGCGCGCGGGGCGCCAGGATGGTGGCGGCGCCCAGGGCCTCGGCCATCTCGTCGGCGGCGGGCTGCATGAGGGGGCAGTGGAAGGGCGCCGAGACGTTCAACGGGATGGCGCGGGCCCCCAACTCCTTGGCCTTCTCGATGGCGGCGTCCACGGCGGCCTTGGCCCCAGAGATCACCACATTGCCATTGTTGTTGTCGTTGGCGACGACGCAGACGCCGAATGCCGAGCCCGCCTTGGCGGCCTCCTCGGCCAGGGCCACGTCGCTCTTGGGGCCGATCAGGGAGGCCATGGCCCCCTCGCCCACCGGCACGGCCCGCTGCATGGCCTGGCCACGCAACTTCAAGAGACGCGCGGTGTCGGCCAAGCTGATGGCGCCGGCGGCCGCGAGCGCCGAGTACTCACCAAGCGAGTGGCCGGCGACGAAGGCGGCCTTGCCGACGCCGATCTTGAATTCCTTCTCCAGGGTCCGGCTGACCGCCAGGCTAACGGCCATCAGGGCCGGCTGGGCGTTTTCCGTCAGGGTGAGCTGATCCTCCGGCCCCTCCTTCATCAGCTTGAACAGCTTCTGGCCAAGGGCGTCGTCGACTTCCTGGAACACTTCGCGCGCGCTGGCGAAGGCTTCGGCGAGGTCGGCGCCCATGCCCACGGCCTGGCTGCCCTGGCCGGGAAAGAGAAAGGCGAGGCTCATCTGGGACTCCCTTCGGCGCGCGTTGGCGCCACTTCAATTCAAGGGCGGAGGGTTAGGGGATTGCGCCCCGGCGGGCAAGGCGGCCCGCATTCCGCGACGACAGGCTGGAAATCCCTCCACTCCCCCCGCAAGCTGGTCAAAATCCTGGGAGGTAAAGTCATGCGAGCTGTCATCCGCCGCAACAAGCAGCTGGTCTGCGATGAGATCGACGAGCTGACCCCCGGCGCCGGCCAGGTCCTGGTTAAGACGCTCGCCTGCGGAATCTGCGGCTCGGACCTGCACGCCCTGCACCACATGGAGCACATGATCGAGACCACGCGGCGCGCCAGCGGCGGGGGTGGCGGCGCCATGGGCGGCGGCTTCGACCCCACCGCCGACACGGTGTTCGGCCACGAGTTCTGCGCCGAGATCCTGGAGCACGGGCCCGGGACCACGGGCCTGTTGAAGCCCGGAACCCGCGTGGTCAGCGTGCCGGCCACCATCACCGGGACCGGCGTCGAACTTCTCGGCTATTCAAACAACCTGCCCGGCGGCTTCGCCGAGCGGATGATCCTGTCGGAGATGATGCTGCTGGAGGTCAAGAACGGCCTGCCCACCGATCAGGCGGCGCTCACCGAGCCCTTCGCGGTCGGCGCCCACGCCGTGGCCAAGGCGCGGCTGGACAAGGACAGCGTCAGCCTGGTGATCGGCTGCGGCCCGGTGGGCCTGGCGGTGATCGCGGGCTTGAAGGCCAAGGGCCATGGCCCGGTCATCGCCGCCGACTACTCCCCGCGCCGACGCGCCGCCGCCGAGATGCTGGGCGCCGACGTGGTGATCGATCCGGCCAGCGAGAGCCCGCACGCCCGCTGGGAGGCCTTCGGCGTGCCGACGGCCCGCGCCGCCCAGAACATGGCCCGCATGATGGGCAAGACCTTCGGCCAGCCGGTGGTCTTCGAATGCGTCGGTTCGCCCGGCATCCTGCAGCACCTGATCGAAGCCAGCCCCGCCGGCAGCCAGATCGTGGTGGCCGGCGTCTGCATGGAGACCGACAAGATCGAACCGGCCATCGCCATCACCAAGGAGATCGAACTCACCTTCGTGTTCGGCTATTCGCCCGAGGAGTTCGCCCACACCCTGCACCAGATCTCCGAGGGCGTGATCGACGTCAGCCGGGTGGTCACCGGCAAGGTGGGCCTGTCCGAAGTGGCGCAGGCCTTCGTCACCCTCGGCGACCCCGAAGCCCATGTGAAAATCCTGGTGGAGCCCGGTCGTTGAGAACCTCATTTGTAAGCTTTCCCACCTCCGCCGGCCTCAATGTCGCCGGCCTGTTGCGCACGCCGCGTGAGGCCGGAGCCCCGGTTTGCGCGGTCCTGATCTGCCACGGCTCCGACGGGGTCGATGGGCGAGGCGAATACTACGCAGGCGCGCTCAACGCCGCGGGCTTCGCGACCCTGGAGATCGACATGTGGGCGGCGCGCAGCACGTCCCGCGGTGCCGCGGGACGCCCGCGCTCGCCCATGGAGACCTTGCCCGACGCTTTCGGGGCGCTGAAGTTCCTGGGCGACCAGCCGGAGATAGATCTTGCCCGCGTGGGCATCCTCGGCTTCTCCTGGGGCGGAGTGGTCAGCCTGCTCAGCGACACCAAGGGCCGGGCCGATCCCCTGCGCGGAGACCTGGCCGGCTTCGCGGCCCACGTCGCCCACTACCCGGTCTGCTACGCCTATGCCGCCGATCCGCGCATGGCCCTGACCGACCTCACGGGCGCACCAATCTTGATTCAGACCGGCGACATCGACACCTACGATCATCCGGACGCCGGCGAGAAGCTGGCGGCGGCGCTGGCCGCCCAGGGCACGGCGCCGGTCCGCAACATCACCTATGCCGGCGCGGGCCACGGCTTCGACCGCGACCTGCCGACGCAGACCATCAACGACCCCTTCGCCCACAACGGCGCGGGCGGTCCGGTGCTGATGGAATTCAACAAGAGCGCGGCGGAAGCGGCGCGCGCCGAGGTCGTGGGCTTCTTCACCAGAGCCCTTTAGGCAACGCAAGCGCCGCCTGACGCGTTCACGGACTCGAACTTCGTGGAGGTATCATGGCGGCGCGTCCAACCTGGCAGGGGCACCTTCGGCTCTCGCTCGTTTCCTGTCCGGTGGCCCTCTATACGGCCACCAGCCGCACCGGCGACGTGTCCTTCAACATGCTGCACAAGACCACCCACAACCGCATCCGGATGATCCCCACCGATCCGGAGACCGGGCCGGTGGAACGCTCCGACATCGTCAAGGGCTACGAGATCGAGAAGGACCACTACGTCGTGGTCACGCCTGAGGAAATCGACAGTGTCCGGCTGGAGAGCACCAAGACCATCGACATCGACAAGTTCGTCGACGCCGAGGAGATCGACCGCCTCTATTGGAACGACCCCTACTTCCTGGTCCCTGACGGCAAGGTGGCCGTCGAGGCCTTCACCGTCATCCGCGAGGCCATGCAGAAGGCCGGCAAGATCGCGCTGGGCCGCCTGGTCATGCACCAGCGCGAACGCATGCTGGCCATGGAGCCGCGCGGCAAGGGCCTGGTGGCCTACACCCTGCGCACCTTCGACGAGGTCAAGAAGCCCGAGAGCTTCTTCGACGACATCCCGGAGGTGAAGGCCGACAAGAACATGATCGAGATCGCCGCCAAGATCATCGAGCAGCAGGAGGGCGACTTCGACGCCTCGGAGTTCAAGGACCGCTACGAGGAAGCCCTACGCGCCCTGATCAAGGAAAAGGAGAAGGGCGCGGGCCGAAAGGTCACCGTCGACGAGCCCAAGGGCGCGGAAGTCATCGACCTGATGGAAGCCCTGCGCCGCAGCCTGGCGGGAGACAAGAAGGCCCCTGCGAAGGCGGCCAAGGCGCCTGCCAAGAAGGCGGCCGCCAAGCACCCGCCGGCGAAGAAGCGGGCCTAACTATGCGTCATCCCCGACGCCGATAGGCGATCCGGGACCCAGGGGCCGTGCGCACCGCCCCTGGGTCCCGGCTCTCCGCTGCGCTGCGGCCGGGATGACGGGTAGCTTTAGACCTTTCCCAGCCGCTTGATCGCCGCCGCCAGGGGCCGCTCGCTGTCGCAATAGTCTTCCCAGGCCGCCAGCTTCTTCAGCAGCCCGGGTACGGTGCGGATCGTATATTTCGCCGGATCGAGCCCCTTCTTCACCTGGCTCCAGGTCACCGGCAAGGACACCGGCGCGCCCGGACGGCCGCGAGGTGAGAACGGGGCCACCGCCGTCGACATGCGGTCGTTGCGCAGATAGTCGAGGAAGATCCGGCCGCCGCGATCCTTCTTGGCCATGGTGATCAAGTACTTGTCCGGCGCGTCCAGGGCCATCGCCTTGCAGACATCACGGGCGAAAGCCTTGGCCGTCGGCCAATCTACCTTGCCGGCCTTCAACGGGGTCACGACGTGCAACCCTTTGCCCCCGGTGGTCTTGCAGAAACTGATCAGCCCCAGGTCCTCCAGCCGGTCGCGCACCTCGCACGCCGCCTCGATCACCGCGTCGAAGTCTACGTCGGGCGCAGGATCCAGGTCGAACACCAGTCGCCCCGGAACCTCCGGCTTGAAAGGCTCGCAGTTCCAGGGGTGCAACTCCACCGCCCCGATCTGGGCGGCGGCCACCAGGGCCTCGGGGCGATCGATCTGCAGATAGGGCTTGTGATCCCCCGACACCTCGACCTCGGTGAACAGGGCCGATGACCCCCGCGAGGCGTGCCGCTGGAAGAAGGTTTCTCCGCCGGCGACGCCGTCTGGCATGCGGATGATGGAACAGGGCCGGCCCTTGATGTGTGGCAGGATCACGTGGGCGACCGCCTCGTAGTACTTGGCCAAGTCCAGCTTGGTGACCGGCCTGCCGTCCTGGGCGTCGGGCCAGAGCGGCTTCTCGGCGCTGGAGATGGTCACCCCCATGACCACCGAGGAACCCTTCGGCGACACGGTCTTGGAAACCACCGTCGCTGGCGTCGGCTCGGCCAGGTCCGCGCTCTCGGCCGGCGCCGGGACCTCGGCCTCCACCTCCTGGGCCGGCTTGTCGGCGCGCAGGCCCTTGAACGCCGCCTGCCGGATCGAGCCGTCTCCGGTGAAGCCGGCATATTCGATCTCGGCCACCAGTTCGGGCTTCACCCAGTGAACGCCGGCGGCCTTCTTGGGGGCGCCCTTGCCGCTGAACGGGCTCTTGTCGGTCTCCAGGGCCTTGAGCCTGGGCATCAGGCTGTCGACCTTGTCGCGGCCAAATCCGGTGCCGATGCGGCCGACATGGGCCAGGTGGCCCTCACGGTACACCCCGGCGATCAGGGATCGGAAGGCGTCCCCGGTCGTCGTCCAGCCTCCGATCACCACCTCATGGCCCTGGCGGCATTTCGACTTGGCCCAGGTGTCGCTGCGGCCCGAGCGATAGGGCGCGTCGATCCGCTTCGAGATGATGCCCTCCAGGGCCATGCGGCAGGCCGACTGCAGCACCGCGTCGCCCGCGGTGATGAAGTGGTCGACATAGCGGACATTGGCCGGCGGCTTGGTCAGCAAGCCGTTCAGCCGTTCCTTGCGCTGCGATAGCGGCAGGGCCCGCAGGTCCTCGCCGTCCACGAACAGCAGATCGAAGACGAAGAAGATCAGGTCATCGGTCT
>NZ_JANPJP010000117.1:0-3244 GCF_031425575.1 Phenylobacterium sp. | reverse complement strand
CTGGAGTGGTGCTATACCGGCCGCATCTTCTCGGCGCAGGAGGCCCTGGACAAGGGCCTGGTCCGCTCGCTGCATGCGCCCGAAGATCTGCTTCCGGCGGCCCGCGCCCTGGCGCGCGAGATCGCCGACAACACCGCCCCGGTGTCCATCGCCATCACCCGCCAGCTGCTGTGGCGGATGGCCGGCGCCAACCACCCCATGGAGGCCCACCGCGCCGACAGCCGGGGCATCCAGACCCGCGGCGCCATGGCTGATGCTCGCGAAGGTGTGATGTCCTTCCTGGAGAAGCGTCCGCCGGCCTTTACCGACAAGGTTTCCACCGACGTTCCCGACATCTGGGAGCAGTGGAGCGCTCCCACCTTCAAGTGACGTGAAAACGTCCGGTTAAGGCCGCTATGGTGTGATCAGCACAGATCACCATGAACCCAGCCGCGACCCCTCCCGACACCGGACAGCCGCCCATCTTCCGGGCGCGCGCCGCCCTGCTCAAGCGGATGGCCGATGTCGTCTGCCTGCCATCGTCGCGGGTGAACGCCTTCGAGCGCGCCATGACCGCCGATCTGCTGGTGGACATGCTGCGGGAGGCCGAGCCGGAGGACCGGCTGAAGGTGGCCCGCCGCCTGGCCAACCTGTCGGAGATCCCCGCCAGCCTGGTGCGCCTGCTGCTGCGCGATCACGTGGAGATCGCCGAGGCCCTGCTCACCCACTGCGCGTCGTTGTCGGACTCTGACCTGCTGGACTGCGCCCGCTCGGCGGGACTGGAGCACCGCCGCCTGATCGCTATGCGGCGCGGGGTCAGCGAGGTGGTCTGCGAGGTGCTGATCGAGTTCGGCGAGGCCCTGGTCATCGAGTGCCTGCTGAAGAACGACCTGGCCAAGCTTTCAAACCCTTGCGTCGAGGCCATCGTGGCCTCCACGCGTGGCGATGCGCGGACCGCCCCGACCCTGCTGCGCCGCCCCGAATTGCGGCCGGCGCACGCCTATGTGCTGTTCTGGTGGGCCGACGCCGACGCCAGGCGCACCATCCTCCAACGGTTCGCGGTCTCGCGAGAGGTGTTGCAGGAAGCCACCGGTGACATCTTCCCGATGGCGGCCGCCGAGAACTGGCAAGATCCGCTGGCGAGAAAAGCTCTGCAGTTCATTGAGCGCCGGCAACGCAACCGGGCGGCGATTGAAAAATCGCCGTTCGACAGTCTCGAGGCCGCGGTTGCTGCGGCGCAAGGTGGATTGACCCGCGAGACGGCAGAGGAAATCTCCTACCTGTCGGGCCTGAAACCCATGACCGGCGCGAAGATCTTCACCGATCCGGGCGGAGAGCCGCTAGCGATCCTGTGCAAGGCTACGGGCATGCCCAAACAGGCGGTGCGGGCCCTCTGGCGTGGCCTTCGGCGCCCCGAAACCGCAGCTGACGGGAGCCCCGATCCGAACCTGGAACGGGTGCTGACGACCTACGACATGATCGCGGTGGATCGCGCGCAAACCGTTCTGCGTTACTGGAATTGGTCCCTGTCCTCGGCCCTGACCCCGGCATTGCTCAAGGCGATCCGCGACGGCGACGAGGACGGCGCCGACGAATACTCAATTCCGCAGCGCGCAGCCATGCTAGCGCTGTCCAAGGAATTCGGCCGCTAGGCCCCACAGGACCAGAAGTCTGGTTTGAAGATGCTCAGAACTCCCTGCTGATCAAACCTCCCTTTCCGGACTGTGCTGTTCGAGATTATCGCGTTCTCGCTACTGCGGTGCGGCAGCCACCATTCGGGGAAAAACCGCTGTTCGTCTTTGCGCCGAACACGTTCGCTCAAGATCGTCGCGCTTTGCGCCACTTGTGCTTGGCTTGAGTCACCTATAATTACCCCGTAACTGATGTCGTGAATCAGTCATCCCCCCAACTTGGGTAGTTTCCCAATACGGAATCGAGAATTATGGACGAGAAGTCGGAAGTCATTGAGATGACGGCGGATATTGTCTCCGCATACGTCGGCAACAATTCGGTCGCGGCCTCGGATCTGCCCGCGCTTATCCAGAGCATCCACCGCGCGCTGTCTGGCATTTCACAGGGTTCCGACGTTCAGGAAGCTGCGCCGAAGGAACCTGCGGTTCCCGTCCGCCGCTCTATCACGCCAGATCATCTGGTGTGCCTGGAGGATGGCCGCAAGTTCAAGTCCCTGAAGCGGCACCTGCGTACGAAATACAATATGAGCCCCGAGGAATACCGGGCCAAGTGGGGCCTGCCGAAGGATTACCCGATGGTCGCGCCGAACTACGCCAAGGCGCGCTCCGACCTCGCCAAGCAGATGGGTCTTGGCCAAGGTGGCCGTCAGGCCCCCCGCAAGCGCAAGTAAGACCGCTCAATTCTTTCGCCTTGAGAGACGGAACGCCCGCCCACCCGGCGGGCGTTCTGCTGTCTGGACCCTGCGGCAAATTCGGATTTCTTGGCCCGCGCCACGATTTCGCCTTGCCGCAGATTCGCGGCTCAGGCGATAAGTGATTCGTCGTGATTCCAAGGGGTTGTTAAGGAATCTGAATATGGCGGCACAGATCGGATCATCAGCAGCGGCCGCCCGCGCCCATGAGGAGCTCTATGCCTATTGGGCAGGGCTCCGGACTGGGCCCCGGCTGCCGGGGCGGGGCGATATCAAGCCCGAGGATTTCAAGCGCCTCCTGCCGACGGTCAGCCTGATCGACGTGCGTCGCGATCCCTTGGACTTCCGCCTGCGCCTAGCCGGCACCGGCCTCTACAGCGTCTATGGCCGGGAGATCACCGGGCGCGGCCTCGACGACGTCTACAACAGCGCCGCCGCCGACTACTGGCGGGTCGAGTTGGGCAAGATCGTCGAAGAGCGGCGGCCGGCCGTGGGGGTTCACAGCCTCTCCTGGCGGGGCGCCTCCCACATGTCGATTCTCTGGCTGCGCCTGCCGCTGGCGACCAACGGCGTCGATGTCGACATGATCCTCGGCTATGACGCCGTGGGCCTTGGAAATCACGAATTCAACTATGGCCTCGACTTTCTGCTGGCCAGCCTTGCGGGCGCGCGATTTCCGGTCGTGTCGGCCAATGTCGTCACGCAGGCCGGACTTGCCCCCGGCAGCGACCAGACGTTGCTGCCGCCCTATGTCATCCTCGACCGTCAGCTCACCGATGGCGCGGGCCTGCGGCACCGGATTCGCATTGGTGTGATCGGCCTGCTGCCGCCCCAGACGATGATCTGGGACCGCACCCACCTGACCGGGCGTGTCATCACCCG
>NZ_JANPJP010000116.1:0-12225 GCF_031425575.1 Phenylobacterium sp. | reverse complement strand
CCAGGCTCGCCTCGAGGGCGGCGGCCACTTCGGCGAAGGATTCGTAGCCGGTGAAGATGGTGTGGGTTTCCTCGTCGGACTCCACGTCCTCGGCCCCGGCCTCGATGGCGGCCTCCATCACCTTGTCCTCGCTGCCGACCTGGGCCGCATAGACGATCTGGCCCAGACGATCGAACATGAAGGCGACCGAACCCGTCGCGCCCATGTTGCCGCCGTTTTTGGAGAAGGTGGACCGGATGTTGGCCGCGGCCCGATTGCGGTTGTCGGTCAGGCCCTCGACGATCAGGGCCACGCCGCCGGGGCCGAAGCCCTCGTATCGCACCTCGTCATAGGATTCCGCGTCGCCCCCGGCGCCCTTCTTGATAGCCCGGTCAATGTTGTCCTTGGGCATGGACTCGGCCTTGGCGTTGGCGACGGCCAGGCGCAGACGGGCGTTCATGCTAGGGTCGGGCAGCCCCGACTTGGCGGCCACGGTGATTTCGCGCGACAGCTTGGAGAACAGCTTGGAGCGCACCGCGTCGGCGCGCCCTTTGCGGTGCATGATGTTCTTGAACTTGGAATGTCCGGCCATGAGTGGTCTGTTGTTCTCGTTCAGGCGGTTCTTAAATGGGTTGAGGGCTTCTAGCGCCCAGGGGCGCGGAAGGCCAGCGGGGGAGGAACCTCCCCAATTTCGAAGGGTTTGAGTGGCATGAAAGAGCAGTACGAACCGATGAGCGACTATGCCGAGGCGTGGGACGGGTCCCTCATCTACGGCAAGGAGTATCGTCGGCAGGGGTTGGGCCCGGTGGCGGCGTCAGGCGCCATGTTTGGATCGTTCCTGTTGGGCGCCCTGGTGGGTGTCGGCGTCATGGTGCTGATGCGTCAGCTGGACGACGCCAACGACGGCGGCGTCATCCTGCGCCGCGTCTAGACCGGTTCGCAGGCGATCTGGGTGATCGCGCCCTTCTCCAACCGATGGATGGCGTCCTGCGGCACCTGCAGGGCCATCAACTCCTCGCGCGGCAGCTTGCCGTAGATGCCGCGCAGGAAGCGGCCCGCCAGGCCGTGTGAGACGAGGATGACCTTGTCGTCCTGCCCCACCGAACCCAGCCAATCCGACAGACGGTCCCAGATGACCTCAAAGCTCTCGCCGTCCGGGGACTGGAAATAGCGCTCCGGATAGGGGACCTCCTGCGGCCTGCGCGCCTCAAGCTCGTCGATCTGCAGGCCGTCCCAAGACCCCATGCTGGCCTCGGCGACGCGGGGATCGAGGCGGGGCGTCAGCGTTCCGCCCATGGCTTCGCAGATGATCTCCGCGGTCCGTTGCGCGCGGCCCAGTGGGCTCGCCACCATCCGCCAGCCGCGCGTGTCGGGCACGAGGCGGCCCAGCAGTTCGCCCATTCGCCGTGCTTGGGCGCGCCCAAGCGCCGTCAGGGGTGAGTCCGACGCGCCCTGATAGCGGCGCGCCAGGTTCGACTCCGTCTGGCCGTGACGGACGAGATAGATCACCGCTTGCGGCGCACCACCGGGTGGGAAGACGACAGACCGCCGTCCACGACGATGGCCTGACCGTTGACGTAGGAGGCCTCGTCGCTGGCCAGGAACAGGGCCGCATTGGCGATCTCGATGGGCACGCCGCCCCGGGTCAGCGGGTTCAGCTGGCCGATCTTGTCCTCATTACCGCGGGCCCGGGCGCCGTCGAAGATCGGCTGGGTCATGCCGGTCTCGATCAGGCCGGGGCAGATGGCGTTGACCCGCACGCCGGTGCCGTAGAACTCGTTGGCCGAGGTCTGGGCCAGGCTGATCACGCCAGCCTTGGAGGCGGAATAGGGCGTGCCCCCCGCGCCCGAGCGGATGCCGGCCACCGAGGCGGTGCAGATGATCGAGCCCTTGCCAGCCGGGACCATGACCCGGGCCGCATGCTTCACCAGCAGGAAGGCGCCGATCAGGTTGACCCGCAGGATCTCGGTCCAGAAGGCCTGGTCCTGGTCGTCGAAGGCCGTCCAGCCGCCGGAGATCCCGGCATTGGCCCAGGCCACGTCCAGGCCGCCATACTCAGAGACCGCCTTGGCCACGAGGCCGGCCACCAAGGCTTCATCGCCCGCGTCGCCCGCCACCGAGACGGCCTTGCCCCCGGCGCCCTCGACCATCTTGGCGGTCTCATGGACGGTGTCCATCTTGTCGGCCAGGACCAGGCTGGCGCCTTCCTGGGCGAACAGGACCGAAGCCGCGCGGCCAATGCCGGAGCCCGCGCCGGTGATGATGGCGCTCTTGCCGGAAAGACGTCCCATGATGGTTTCCTTGGGTTGTTCGAAAGGGAAGCGGCGCGCTCAGCGCGTCTTGGCGACCGCGGCCAGGATGGCGTCGGCGACAATGTCGTAAAGCGCGGGCGGGACGTCGTGGCCCATGCCCGGGATGACCCGAAGTTCCGCGCCGGGGATCGCGGCCGCCGTGGCCTCGCCGCCGCGCACCGGCACCAGGGGATCGTCGGCGCCGTGCAGGACGACGGTGGGAATCGCGAGTTTCTTCAGCGCCTCGGTGCGGTCGCCATAGGCGCGGATGGCGGCCATCTGGCGGGCCGAGCCGGTGGGGTTGAAGGCCCGGCCATGCTCGGCGATCACCCGCTCGCGCAGGGCGCCTTCCGGCCAGGGATAGCCGGGGCTGCCGATGGTGGTGGCGTTGGCCACCCCGTGGGCGATGAAGGCCTCCCGGTCGGTTTCGGGATTGGGCGGGGCCACGGTCAGCACGGCGCCGGCCTCCGGAGTCGGATCCATCGTGCCCGGCGCGCCGCTGGCCGACATGATCGAGGTCAGCGACAGCACCCGGTCGGGATGTTCGATGGCGATGACCTGGCTGATCATCCCGCCCATGGAGACCCCGGCGATGTGGGCCTTGTCGACGCCGACGGCGTCCAGCACCGCCATGGCGTCGTCGCCCATGTCCGACAGGGTGTAGGTCTGGCCCGGCTGGAACCAGGTGGAGAGGCCGGTGTCGCGGTTGTCCATGCGGAGGACGCGGAAGCCATTGGAGGTCAGCTTGCCGCAGAAGGCCTGCGGCCAACGGGTCATCTGCGAGCCGAGGCCGTTGATCAGCAGAATGGTCTCCGGGCCCTGCCCGAACACCTCGTACTCGATCGCCACGTCGCCGTTCCTGGCCTTGGGCATGGTGTTCTCCCTGATGATCTGACGCTGGGTGGCGGCCCGACGTTCGTCATCCTCGCCACGGGGGCGAGGATGACGGGGTTTGGGTCGCTTAAGGCACCATCACCACGCGGCCGACGGCGGCGCGGCTTTCGATATAGGCGTGGGCGGCGGCGGCTTCCGACAGGGGGAAGACCCGGTCGATGACCACTTCGAACTCGCCGCGGGCGGCTTCGTCGATCAGGCGCTGGATGTTGTTGTGCACCCGGTCGGTGTTCATCTCGGCGCCGAGGAAGACGCCTGACAGCGAGCGGTTGCCGCCCATCAGCGAGCCGACGTCCACCACCATGGGCTCACGCCCGGCGGCGCCGACCATGGAGACCCGGCCGCGATAGGCCAGCGCATTGATGGAGCCCTGCAGGGTGGGGCCGCCGACGCTGTCGACGATGACGTCCACGCCCTTGTTATCTGTGAGGCGGCGAGCCTCCTTCACCACGTCGTCGCGGGTGTAGTTGATGCCGTGGTCAAGACCGAGGCGCTTCAGCTTTTCGAGGCGTTCATCCGAAGAGGCGGTGGCCAGGATCAGGCCCGCGCCGGCCCGCTTGGCCAGCTGGATGGCGGCGACGCCGACCCCCGAGGCGCCGGCCTGGATCAGAACGGTCTCGCCCTTCTTCATGCGGCCGAACTCGAACAGGCAGTCGTCGGCGGTGCCGAAGGTGACCGGGATGGCGGAGGCCTTCTTCACGTCGAAGCCGTCCGGGATGACCCAGCAGTTGCGGGCGGCCACGGCGCGCATCGAGGCGTGGCTGCCGAAATTCATGACGGTGGCGACCTTCTGGCCGACCTTCAGATGCTCCACCTCGGGGCCGACCTCGACGATGGTCCCAGCAGCCTGGTAGCCGACGACGTGGGGCTTGGTGGCCAGCGGGCCGCGCCAGCGGCTGAGCGTGTCGCCCCCCTCGATGGCGATGGCCTCCACGGCGATGACCACACCCTTGGGGTGGCACTGCGGGTCGGGCATGTCCTCATATTTCAGGACTTCGGGCCCGCCGTTCTCGTAATAGACAGCAGCCTTCATGGGACTCTCCTAATGAATTAAAACAAATGTTTGACTTAGGTCTCACGCCCAAGCTGACTAGGCAAGTCGAGGAAATCTAAAGGCAGGAGGGTCGTCTTGGAACTGGCGAAACCGCGGGTCGATATCGGGCTTTCCACCAACGACCTCGAGCCCATGCTGGCCTTCTGGCATGGCGAGGCGGGCATCCCCTTCGACCACCTGCTGAGGATCCGTCGCGGCCAGGACCAACACCGCCACGACGCCTTGGGCTCGGTGCTGAAGATCAACCACCATGCCGATCCCCTGCCTGACACCCCCGCCACCGGTTACCGCGAACTGATCGTCGCCCGACCGGGGCTGGAGGCGCCCATGAGGCTCACCGATCCGGACGGAAACCAGGTGACCCTGGTTCCGCCGGGCCATCAGGGGGTCACCCAGATCGGCGTCCGCATCGCCGTCCGCGACCTCGCCGCCCACCGGAAGTTCTACACCCAGGGCCTGGGCCTCACCGAGGAGACGCCGGGCGCCTTCCGGGCCGGCGAGACCCTGCTGATCCTGGAGGAGACCCCCGACGCGCCCGCCGACGCCGGCATGCAGGGCCGGGGCTGGCGCTACATCACCTTCCAGGTCTTCAAGGTCGACGCGGAGCACGCCCGGATCCTTGCGGCAGGGGGCCGTGAGGCCATGCCACCCACCACGCTGGGGACCACCGCGCGCATCTCGATGGTGCGCGATCCCGACGGCAACTGGATCGAGATATCCCAGCGCGCCTCAATCGTTGGAAGCCTTGAAGCGCATTGAGATTTGCCGTTCTTCAAACGCCTTCGCTAGAGTGTCGGCGCGGGGGAATCAGCTTCACTGATGAATGATGCGAAGAGCGCCAATGTCGCCCTGGTGATCGAGACCATGTACCAGGTCGCGGCCAACCCCGACGCCTGGCGGCAGCTCATCGACGCCCTTGCCGACGCCGGCGACCTGCAGGAGATGCCGAGCGAGGCCGTCACGGACATGGCGCGCAGCCTGGACATCGCCCGCCTCACAGCCCGGCCCGAGGAAGGGCCGGTCACCAGCCGTCGCAACGACATTGGCTGGATCGTGCTCTCGGCGCGGCGCAAGGTCCTGGCGGCCAACAACCTGGCCCATGAGATGATGGACGCGGGTCTTGGCCGCCTGAGACTGGGAGCGGAGCTCGCCTTCCAGGATCCGGCCAATGGCGAGGCCCTGGTCCGCGCGCTCAACCAGTCCCGAGCTCAGGCCAGCGGCCAGGCGATCCTGCGGCTGGACCGCGGCAGGGAGGAGGGCCCCTGCTTCGCCTACGTCGCGCCCGCCCCAGCCCTGCCCAGCGTCGCCGACGCCGCGGCCGCTGAACTCGCCGGGGACGACGAGGCCTTCGCCCTTGTCTTCCCGGCGGTCGAGGAGACCGGGCGGCTCTGGGCCTCCATCCGCGAGAGTTTCGGCCTCACACCCGCCGAGCTTCGCCTGGCCCGCAAGCTGCGGGATGGCCGCTCGCTGAAGGAGGCCGCCGACGAACTCGAGGTCAGCGTCAACACCCTGCGCAACCAGCTTCGCGCCATCTTCGACAAGATGGGACTGAAGCGGCAGAGCGACCTGATCCGGGCCCTGACCCAGCTGTCCTCGGTGGCCAGCGCCATCGAGGCTCAGACCCCGGTCATGATCCCGGCTGGGGCGGACGCTCCGCCGGTGGTGGCCATCACCCTGCGGGATGGACGGCGACTGGCCTACCGGGACTATGGCGAACCCGAAGGCCGGGCGGTGCTGTTCTTCCATGAAGGCATGGGGTCGAGCCTGCTGCCGCCGGGCGCCCAGGGCCTGGCCTGCGAACTGAACCTGCGCCTCATCTGCGCCGAGCGGCCGGGGTTTGGTCAGTCCGATCCGAGCCCGGACTATTCCTTCGACAGTGTCGCCGACGACATGGTGGAGCTGTGCGACCAGCTGGGCCTCACCGATGTCCGCATCAGCGCTATCCTCTCAGGCGCGCCCTCGGCCATGCAGACCGCCGTCCGCCTGGGCAGGCGGGCCGCGGGCGTCCTGCTGTGCTCGGGCCGCCCGCCCCGCCCGGTGAGCGAGGCCCGCACCCGCAACCCCTTGACCCTGTTCCGCTCCCGGATCGAGAACAATCCGTGGGTGATCGAGACCTTCTACGCGATCCTGCGCCTGCGCCTCTCGGCCCAGCTGGTGGACCGCATTGTGCGAGGGTCCACCGCGCACTCCCCCGGCGACGCCGCCTATTTCGCCCAGAACGCGCATATCGCCACCTACATCGCCACCTATGTCGGGGAGGCCCTGGCCCGGACCAGCCGCGGGGCGGCGGACGAGGTGAAGGCCTTCCGCCGGGCCCGCAACCTGACCGTGGCCGAGCTCTCCTGTCCGCTTGAGGTCTGGCATGGCGAAGAGGACGTCTTCGCGCCCCTCGCCGACCTGCTGGACTATCTGGGCGACAAGCCCCGCGAGGTCCGCGTGATCCCCGGCATCGGCCATCTGATGGCCCTCAAGCACTGGGACGAGGTGCTGCGCCGCTCGGCGGCCTGAGGCCCCGGCCTCAAATCGGTGGGGGCATAGTCCGTTTGGATCATGCGGGAGATGGCGCGAACCGTCAGACAGTGTCTGCGAACTCTGAGACCTACCCCCAAGGGTCGACCATGCGTCCTGTCACCGCCGCCCAATGCGCGCCCGCGCCGCCCGCCGATTCCGGCGCGTGGACGTGGGCTGACAGGTTCCTGGCCTCCTGCGGGGATGGCGCGAAAAACCCGTAATTCCAAAGGCTGGGGGGCCAACCATGAAAAAGATCCACATTCCCGTCGTCGTCGCCGGGGCTCTGATGCTGACCGCCTGGGGCGCCCCCCAGGTCGCCGCGCCGACCGCGCTGACGGCGCCGGCCCCGATCGAGGGTTCGGCCGGCAAGTACGCCTCGCCCTTCACCTCCGACGGCGTCACCGCCGGCTGGGTGACCAAGTCCATGTCGGTGAAGGCCGCGGGCCAGATCGGCTCGATGGCGGGCAACTACGCCGGCCAGAAGGCCATGGAGCAGGTGCCCTTCGTCGGCGGCTTCCTGGGCAAGAAGGCGGGCGCCGCCATGGGCCGGGGCGTCGCGCTCAAGGCCATCGGCGGTGAGGAGTTCCTGCGCTCCTCGACGGACCTGTCCTTCAACTCGCTGAACGACATGGCGCTGTTCATGTACGTCAACCACTCCGCCAACCCGGAGTACCAGAAGATCCTGGACGCGACCTACGCGATCTACCCGGACTTCCAGACCGCCTACCTGCCGGCGCTGCAAAGCGCCTCGGTCGGCAAGTAACCACACGCCAATACGGGGATCGGCCGCGTGTCGGCGCGGCCGATGATCCTTCTGAATTTGCGGCGGCCACCCCAAGGGCCGCCCACGCCAAGGGGGCCATCATGCGCATTCAATCCACCACCATCGGCCTGCTGGCCGTCCTGGGCCTCGCGGCCGCCGGTCCGGCGCTCGCCGCGCCGAAGCTGAAGCCCCAGGGCTCGGCCACGGTCTACCGCGACACCACCACCTCTGACGGGGTGAGGGGGGTGGGCACCGAGAGCCAGGACATCGTCTCCATGGCCGACGCCATGTTCCGTGACCTGCTGAACGTGCCGGAACTGATGAACCGCCCGACCCCGCCGCGGATCATCGTCGACCCGAAGTTCTTCCGGAACGAGAGCTCCGAGATCATCGACAAGGCGCTGATCACCGACCGCATCCGGGTCAACCTGCTGCGCGCCGCCGGTGGCCGCATGCGCTTCATCGGCCGCGAATACGCCGGGGCGGTGGAGGAAGAACGCGCCCTGAAGGACGCCGGAAGGGTGGACGTCGGCACCACGGGCCGCACGCGGGCCCAGGCCGGCGCCGACTACCGCCTGGTGGGCCGCATCGGCACCCGGGACGCCATCGACACCCGCACGGGCACAACCTCGCGGTTCAGCCAGTACACCTTCGAGCTGCTCGACATGGAATACGGCGAGATCATCTGGTCGAACCTGTACGAGTTCAAGAAAGAGAACCGCGACGACGTCGTCTACCGCTAGGCCAGACGATGAAACTCGCAGCCCTTTCAGGGGCGCTGGCGGTCGCCGCCTTCGGCTCGGCCCAGGCCAAGCCGCCGCCTCTCCTGCCGCCCGTGCCCTATGACGCGGGTCCGGAGACCTTCGTCGGCCGCCTGGCCACGGACCTTCCGGGCAACCGCGTGCTGAATCAGATGGAGATCGGCGCCCGGGCCTTCTGGCGCGGCGACCACGCCACGGCCAAGCCGGCCCTGGACGACGCCATCATGCGCATCGACTCGGTGTTCTCCGACAACGCCAACGCCGCCAAGGCCCGCAAGCTCTGGTACGACGAGGGCTCCAAGGACTTCAAGGGTGAGCCCTACGAGCGGGCCATGGTGTTCATGTACCGTGGCCTGATCTACCTGCACGACGCCGACTACGAGAACGCCCGGGCCGCCTTCCGGCGCGGCCTGATGCAGGACGCCTTCGCCGAGGAGGACCAGAACCGGTCCGACTTCGCCCTGCTGCTGTTCCTCGACGCCTGGGCCAGCCACCTCAATGGCGACACCGACCTGCGCGACGAGACCATGGCCCAGCTCAAGAAGCTGCGCCCCACCTATGGCGGCATCGGCGAGAAGGACGACACCCTGGTCCTGGCCGAGACCGGCCTGGCCCCGCGCAAGCTGGGCGACGGGGCGAACCACGCGTTCTTCGTCTACCGCCGGGGCAAGCCGATCCAGGAAAACCAGGTCCAGGTGCTGAATGGGGCGGCGTCCATGCAGGCGTTTCCCATGGAGGACATCTACTACCAGGCCTCCACCCGCGGTGGCCGGGAGATCGACAAGATCCTCGCCGGCAAGGCCCAGTTCAAGGCCACCACCGGGGGCATCGGCAGCTTCCTCTCCGACACCACGGTCGCCCTGTCGGAGAACAGCGGCGCCTTCAGCGCGGGGGGCCAGTACGGGGACGCCGTCGCCGCTGTCGGCGTCCTGTCCGGGGTGCTCCTGATCGTCTCCTCCAGCTCCAAGCCCCAGGCCGACGTCCGCACCTGGAGCTCCCTGCCCGACACCGTCCACCTCCTGACGCTGGGGACCGGCGGCAGGACGCCCAAGCTTACCGCCAACTTCCTCAAGGCCGGGGCGCCGGTGGCCGAAAAGCCCATCACCTGCGCCACCGACGCCAACCGCAAACAGCTGTGCCTCGTGCGCGCTCACTAAGAGAGAACGGAAATCCCATGACCTCCTTCCGCAAGCACCTGACGATCGTCGCCGCCACCGCCGCCCTGGGCCTTGGCCTGGCCGCCTGCGAGACCACCCCGCCCGAGGGCGGCGTTCGCATCGACCAGCAGAACAACATACGCCCCGAGCTGAATTCGGTCCGCGTGATCGACAACACCCTGGCCAAGTATGTCGGCCGCAAGTTCAAGGTCGACAGCCTGCTGGACACCGAGGGCGCCTACGTCTCCACCGGCCCCACGGGCTTCAAGAAGATCACCGTCCAGATCCGCAACAAGACCAATGTGGCCCTGCCGCTGCAGGCTCGCGCCAGCTGGTACGACCAGAACGGCGTGCCCACCGATGGCGCCCAGGCCTGGACCAGCCTCTTCGTCCAGCCCAACGCCATGGTCACCTTCGAGCAGAACTCGGCCCGCCTGAACTCGGCCCAGTACTACGTCGAAATCCGCGGCGCCGAGTAAGGCCCGTCTCAGGATCAGGAGGGTAAGATGCCCCACCGTATGAAGCTCGCGGCGCTAGCGACCCTCCTGGTCGCCGGCCCAGCCATGGCCCAGCCCCAGTACCGGCCCCAGGCGCCGGCGGTGACCTATCGCGAAGGCATGCCCGACGTGAACACCCCGGCCCCCAGCGCCAATCCCGACGCCGGCAACTACGCCTCGTCGGGCAGCTTCGCGCGCTGGTACGCCAGCGCCGGGCGACCCACCATGCTGATGTTCTGGAACCGCCAGCTCATCGAGGACGCCACCAGCCAGTACGACAGCGTCCAGACCACACGATCGGCCGGGATCGCCATGGGTGAAGCCGCCGCGGTGCGCGGGCGGGGCTGGGCGGCCAGCGCGTCGAGCGGTGTCGCGGCCTCCGCCAGCGAGAGTCGTCAGTACCAGGAGCGCATGACGGATTCGAGCTACGGCTTCCGCAGCAACAACTTCACGCGTGGCGTGGAGAGTTCGATCCTCAGCACCTTCCTGTCGGCGGGCGCCCGGATCGTCGATCGTGAGGCGGTGATCCGCAAGGTCTCGGCCAAGCACTCGCGCGAGGACCGCATGGACATCCAGTATCTGGAGACCTTGGCCATGGGCCAGGGCATCCAGTACCTGATCGAGATCCTGCCCGATGACGACGCTTCGTCCCCCACCGGGGTGACCTTCACGGTGAAGGTCACCCACCTGCCCACCTCCACGGTGCGGGCCCAGTTCACGACGTCGGGCGATCCGCCGCGCGGCGAGGCCAAGTGGGTGGCGGTGAACGGAGCCGGATTCGAGAAGCGCGCGGCGGCCAGCCGCCAGACCCCGCAGCTGATCGGCGCCCAGGTGGCCTACGACACCATGACCAAGCTTCGCTAGGGCCACGGCTCTGGCGCACGGAAAGGGCCTGGAGATGGCCCGTCGTCTTTCCTTTGGGGTGGGCGGAACGGCTGGGCTTGGGGGAGTTACCGGCCGGATCTCCAGACAGGCGTGGCCACCCCCCGGCGGCCGCGCCTGTCGTTCTTTGGGTGGACATCGCCACGGCCCTGGCCGACGCTCCGTCTCAACGACAGCTTAGGGAAGGGATGATCATGACCACGCGGGCCTTGGTGCTGGGCGGGGGCGGGCCGGTGGGCATCGCCTGGGAATCGGGACTGATCGCGGGCCTCGCCCAGGGCGGGGTCGATCTGGGAAAAGCCGACTTCATCCTGGGCACCTCGGCGGGCTCCTTCGTCGGGGCGCGCCTCGCGCTGGGCGCGGACTCCGCCACCCTGGCCGACCCGATCCTGGCCGAACCGCCCCCCGCGCCGCGTCCGGAGGGCCAGGCCAAGTCGGCCGCGCCGGCCACCGATCTCTCCGTCCTGGTGAAGATGATGGCCGAAGCCCAGGCCGGTGTCCGCGATCCCCAGGAGGTACGCGCCGAGATCGGCGCCTTCGCGCTGGCCGCCCAGACCCCGGACGAGGCGACCTTCATCAAGAGCTTCGGCCATTCCTTCGCGGGCCTCCCGGACGACGCCTGGCCCGAGCGCGGCTTCGCCTGTTCGGCGGTGGACGCGCTAACCGGCGAGTTCAAGCTATGGACTAAGGAGTCGGGCGTCGGCGTCACCCGCGCGGTGGCCTCCTCCTGCAGCGTGCCCGGCGTCTATCCCCCGGTCACCCTCGACGGCCGCCGCTATATCGACGGCGGCATGCGCTCCACCCTCAACGCCGACCAAGCTGTCGGGCATGACCTCGTCGTCGTGGTCCAGGTGCGCGGCGGCGCCACCGCCGGCGCGGCCGCCGAGGCCACAGCCGCGCGCGTTCAGGCCGAGCTCGACATCCTGCGCCAGGACGGCGCGAAGGTGGTGCTGATCGGTCCCGACGAGGGCAGTCAGGCCGCGATGGGCGTGAACCTCATGGACTTCCGCAAACGCGCCGCCGCCGCGCGGGCGGGGCTGGCGCAGGGCCTGGCGCAAGCGGCGGGGTTGAAGGCGGCCTGGGCAGGGTAGCCCCAACAGACCTTCTCCCCTTGCGGGAGAAGGAATCAGGTCAGCCGTTGCGCTTCACGAAGGCCCGGATGGCGGCGATCACCTGGTCCTGGTGGTCGGGCGTCAGATAGGGGTGCATGGGCAGGCTCATCACCTTTTCCGCCGCCGCGTCGGTGACCGGCAGGCCGCCAGGCGCCGGGTAGCGCGAATAGATCTGCTGCCGGTGGATCGGGATCGGATAGTAGACGGCGCTGGGGATTTCGGCCGCCTTCAGGTGGGCCGCCAGGCCATCCCGGTCGTCGGTCTCGATCGTATACTGCGCCCAGACGCTGACCCCGCCCGCGATCACCGGGGGTGTCCGGACCA
>NZ_JANPJP010000115.1:0-2794 GCF_031425575.1 Phenylobacterium sp. | reverse complement strand
GGCTTCGAAGCCCCGGCGCGCCGTTGGTCGATCTCGAACGCCGTCGCTATTCCGGCGTCCGTCGCCCTGCTGACGGTGGGGCTTTCGGGGGGCGTCGCCGGGATGTTGCATCCCGCCGCGGCGACCGCCCTGCTTGCGGGGGGTGCGATCCTCCTGGCCCGGGTCGTCAGCCAGGTTGTGCTGGCCGAACGACTGGCGGCGCGGCTGTTCGAGGGCGGCTCCGCCCGCAGCCTGCCCCACCTGCTCAACGAGTTGGGACACCGCTTCGAGGCGCTCAAGCATCGCGCCGCCAACAGTCATCCCACCACCGGCATGCCGACCCGCGAGCCTCTGGTGGAGGAAATCCACGCCGACATCGCGCGCGACTGTGGCCCGAAACTGCTGGGTGCGATCCGGTTCGCCGACTTCGACCGCCTGGCCGCCTTCGACCTCGCCGCCGCCAACTCGGCCCTGAAAAACTTCGCCCTACGGCTCGCCTCGGCCACAAGCGCCGCCCACGTCATCGCCCAGATCGACCGCGACTGCTTCGCCATCTGGTTCCGCGGTCCCCCTGACCTGGAGGCCTCGTCGAGGGAGTTCCGCGCGATCGTCTATGTCGCCGGACAGGAACTGGCGGACGGTGCGGTCCTGCTCACCCCCACGGTAGAGGCCGGGGTCGTCAGCTTTCCCCGCGACGGGGCCGACGCGGGCCAGCTTCTGTTGCGGGTCACCGCCGGCTTAGCGCGGCCCGAGACCTCCCGGAAGGGGGACCTCACCCTGCCCGAACCGCCTTCAGCCGAGATCGCGCGGGAGGCCTTCACCCTGGAGCAGGGCCTGACGCGCGCGATCGCCGGCGACCAGCTCACCATGGTCTTCCAGCCCGTGGTGGACCTGGCGGCGGGTCGGATCATTGGGGCCGAGGCGCTGCTGCGCTGGGACCACCCCACCCTGGGTACAATTTCGCCGGCGCGCTTTATCCCCATTGTCGAGCGGATGGGCCTCAGCGACAGCTATGGCCTCTGGGTCCTCAACGCCGCTTGCCGCGAGGCGCGGCTGTGGCAAGACGAGGGGCTGGACGACCTCAAGGTGGCGGTGAACCTGTCAGCCCGCCAGCTGCTGGATCCTGGCCTGGTGGGAAAGGTCGAGCGCACCCTCAAGCGCCATGGCCTCAGCCCGCGCGCCTTGGAGCTGGAGCTTACAGAGACGGCCACCATGGCCGACGCCACCGGCACCCTGCGCCTGTTCGGCGACCTGCGAGCCATGGGGGTCAGCCTGGCCATCGACGACTTCGGCAGCGGCTACTCCAGCCTGAGTTATCTGAAGAACCTGCCCTTCGACAAACTGAAGATCGACCGGGAGTTCGTCACCCAGATAGAGAGCCGGCGCGACAGCCGCGCCATCTGTAAGGCCCTGATCGAGCTCGGCCGGGGTCTCGACCTGCTGATCCTGGCCGAGGGGGTCGAGACCGCCGAGGAGGTCCAGACCCTGCATGACCTCGGATGCAACGTTTTCCAGGGTTATCACTTCTCCAAGCCTCTGACCGGCGAAGCCTTTCGTCGCCTGGTCCGCGATCCCCCCGCCTGGCGCGCCGCCGCGCCCCGTCCACGCCTGAAAGCCGCCGAAGGCCGCCGCTCCGCATGACCCGCTCCCCGATGCTTCCCCTCGCCCTGCTCGCCGCGACCCTGGCGCTCAGCGCCTGCGCGAGCGGTCCCGCCGCCGTCACGCCCGGCGCGGCCACCGATCCGGCGCGGGGCTATGGGGAGATGGCGCCCATCCCAAACCCCGACGGGTCCAGCCCCGCGCCCGCCCCGCGACCGGCCGCTCCTCGCCCGTCGCCCCAGGCCCCAGCGGCCAACAAGCCGGCCGCGCCACGCCCCGCCGCTCCGGCCGCCGCCGCCAAGCCGGTGGCCAATGCGGCCCGCGCGGCCCAGCTGCGCGCCCAGGGGCTGGAGCAGCTCAATCGCGGGGCCATCGACCGGGCCGTAGCCCTGCTGTCCCAGGCCAGCCAGCTGAATCCCGGCAATGCGCTAATCCAGCGTGACCTGGCCCGCGCTGTCCGCATCCGTGGCGCCGTGCGCGCCAAGCCCTGATTCGGCCAACCACCCCTTAACGACTCCGCCTTAGGTTGCTGGCGGAGAGCCATGCGCCCCTGGCGTCAGGCGGAGGTTAAGCGGAATGCGCCTGATCGGTCGTTACGAGCTTCGCGAACGCATTGGCGAGGGCGCCATGGCCGAGGTCTGGCGCGCCCACGATCCGAGCATCGACCGGGTGCTGGCCATCAAGCTGCTGAAGCAGGAGTTCCGGCGCAATCCCGAATATGCGATGCGCTTCCTTCGGGAAGCCAAGGCCGCCGGCGCGCTCGCCCACCCATCCATCGTCACGATCTACGATGTCGGCGAGGCCGACGGATATCCCTACATCGCCATGGAGCTGTTGGAGGGAGAGTCCCTCGACCAGGTGCTAGCCCGGGAAGGCCAGCTCTCAGGCGACCGCGTCCTGGCCATCGGCGGTCAGCTGGCCGCGGCCCTCAGCTACGCCCACCTGTCAGGCGTCGTGCACCGGGACATCAAGCCCTCCAACATCATGCTCGGCCGGGATGGAACCTCCATCAAGATCCTCGACTTCGGGATCGCCCGGGTCGCCGAGGACGCCGCCTTCACCGACCAAGAGCACATCCGCACCCAGATCGGCCAGGTGCTGGGCACGCCCCGCTACATGAGCCCCGAGCAGGCCCTGGGCCAGGTGGTGGACGGCCGCTCCGACCTCTTCTCGGTGGGGGTGGTGCTGTACGAGCTGATCACCGGCAAGCAGGCCT
>NZ_JANPJP010000114.1:0-5457 GCF_031425575.1 Phenylobacterium sp. | reverse complement strand
ATGTCCCGGACCTCGGCCTGGGGCGGACGGCCGCGCAGGCTCGCCTGCTCGAGGGCGAACTGGGCGGAACCGAGACCGAGCTTGGAAAGCGGAGACGTCATGAACAACGCTGGTTGCGAACGTTAGGAGCCCCCATTTAGGGGGCAAGGCCTAAAGAAGCGGTGTCTGGAACCTTTCACGGGGGTTAAGCTGAGCACGATGAGAGAGCCCCTTCCCGAGTGGCCATTGTTCGGCATGGCCGAGGATGTGCGCCCCGCCTTGCGCCAGGCTACGCAACGAAATCAACCGCTTGCCCTGGCCACCCTGGTCTCGGTGGAGGGCGGCGGGCCGCGACCGGTCGGAACCCAGATGGTCTTCGCCGAGGCGATCGTCTGCGGATATTTTTCCGGCGGCTGCGTGGAGAGCGATATCGCCGATCACGCGGCCTCCTGCCTCGAGGACGGGGCGCCCCGGCGCCTGGTCTATGGCGAGGGCAGCCCCTGGCCGGACATTCAACTTCTGTGCGGCGCGCGCATCGAAATCTTCCTGGAGCGGGTCCCGGCCGGCGATCTGGCGATGGCCCAGCTGCTGGCCGCCGAGGCCGAGCGCCGCCCCGCCGTCTGGATCAGTGACGGGGTGACGCGACTCTGCGTGGAGCCGGACACCGAGACCGCTTGGGAGGGCGCGATCCTGCGCCGCTACGATCCGACCCCGCGTCTGGTGGTTTTCGGCTCCGACCCCACCGCGCTCGCCATCAGCCAGCTCGGCGCCCAGAGCGGGTTCGAGACCACGCTCGTCCGCCCCAAGGGGCCGGAGGCTGGCCCGCCCATCGCCGGGATCGCCTACCTGCGCTCTGAACCGGAGGCGGCGCTGGCCGCCATCGGGACCGACGCCTGGACCGCCATCGCCATCGCCACCCACAATCTGGAGACCGACCGCACGGCGCTGGCCGCCGCCCTGCCGTCCGCCGCCGGCTATGTCGGCCTGCTGGGGGCGCGCAAGCGCCTGCCTGAGCGCCTGGCGCCTCTGCGCGCCGCGGGCGTTCCGGAGAACGTCCTGCTGCGCGTCCACGCCCCCATCGGCCTGGACATCGGCGGCAAGGCCCCCTGGGAGGTGGCGGTCTCGGTGATCGGCGAGATCATGGCCCTGCGCCACGCCCGCGCGCCTGCGACGCCCCGCGAGCCGGTGTCCAAGCGCGACAAGGCCGACGCCTGATTCTGAGGCGCCTCGTCGGGTCGATGGCCGGTGACGGACCAGGGTGCTTGGCGACGACGCGATCCCCCGTCATGCAGAGGGAATGAAACGCCTCGTCCCGCCTGACTTCGTCGTGCCCCTGCGGCTGGAGACCCCGGACTTCGTCCTGCGGCCCCTGCTGATCACCGACGTGGTCAAGGACTACGATGCGGTGATGACCAGCGCCGCCGAGCTTCGAACCGTCTTCGCGCGCCAGACCTGCTGGCCCGAGGGCCTGACCTTCGAGGACGATCTCATCGACCTCGGCTGGCACCACAAGGAGTTCAAGATCCGCCGCTCCTTCGCCTACACGGTGATGGCGCCCGACGAGCCCCTCTGCCTGGGCTGCGCCTATATCGAACCGACCGAGCTTGCGGGCTACGACGCCGAGGCTTTCTGCTGGGCCCGCACCAGCCACACGCAGCTTGATCAGCCCCTGTACGCGACCTTCAAATCCTGGTTGCAGACCGACTGGCCCTTCAAGGCGGTGGCCTATCCCGGTCGGTCCCTCACCTGGGACGAGGTGGAATCCCTTAAGTCTTAACGGAAACGCCCGCTGCGGCAGGCGCCTTAAGCTTAACCTGACGCCTCCAGGTTGCGCGCGATTGGCGTCGCTATCGCCACCCTTAGGTTGCGGCTCATCGGCATCGGGCCGGCGCAGGAGGGGTCATGTTTCTCACGGGTGGGTCTGGCAAGGACAGGCTGACGGGCGGCGCGGGCGCCGACACTTTGTATGGCCTGGCGGGGGATGACTCGCTCTCCGGTCTCGGCGGCGAGGACGTCCTAGCTGGCAACGATGGCGCCGACACCCTCTCGGGCGGCGCCAACGACGACTACCTGATGGGCGGCCTTGGCAATGACCGCATCGACGGCGGCACGGGCTTTGACTGGGCCGGCTACGAGGACGCCACCGCGGCCGTAAGGGTCGACCTGGCCCTGACCACCGCCCAGAACACCCTGGGCGCCGGGACCGACACCCTGGTCTCCATCGAATATGTACACGGCTCGTCCTACGCCGACACCCTGATGGGCACGTCGGGCGCCAATTACATCTTCGGCGGCGCGGGCAATGACAGCCTGGTCGGCCGCGCGGGTGACGATTTCCTGGCCGGTGGCGCAGGCGACGACCTGATCGACGGCGGCGCCAACGACGACACGGTCAGCTTCGACGACGGCGTCGCGGGCGGCGTGGTGGTCAACCTGATCACCCAGACCGCCGACGGCCATGGCCACGACAACCTGGTCTCCATCGAGGGCGTCTACGGCAGCGGCGACGCCGATAGCATCGTCGGGAACGACGTGGGCAACTATCTGTTCGGCGGCGCGGGCGATGACACCATCGTGGCCGGCGACGGCGCCGACTACATCGATGGCGATGACGGCAATGACCTGCTGATCGACGGCGCCGGCGATGACTACATGATCGGCGGTGGCGGTATCGACACGGCCGACTTTAGCGACGCCGCCAGCGGTGTCTCGGTCTCGGCGATTATCACCGGCCGATGGTACGCGCAAGGCGACGGCTTTGACGGCCTGGAGTCCATCGAGAACATCAAAGGTAGCGCCCACAACGACACCTTCTACGGCGACGAGGTCAACAACCGTCTGTCCGGAGGGGCCGGCGATGATCTCCTATACGGCGGGCTCGGGAACGACACCTTCGTCGGCGGGACAGGCGCCGACACGATTTCGAGCCACGACGGCAACAACCGCTTCGTATTCGCGGTGGGCGACACCAGCACCACCTACAGCGAGCTGGATGTGATCACCGACTTCGGGCTGGGCAGCTGGTTCGACATCGGGATTCCGGTGACTGCCGCGAACTTCTCAACGTTCATGTTGAGCAGTTCGGCCGAGAGCTATGCCTCGGCATTGGCTGACGCCACCACTCTGATCAGCAGCGGCGCTCGCGAGGTCATGGTGGTGGAGGTCTTCGGGTCGGAGGCCGGCACATATGTGTTCGCCGACGCGGCCCACAACAACACTGTGGGCTTCGCGGTCAAGCTGACCGGCAGCCATGCCCTCACCACCAACGACTTCGTGCCTGAAGGCTGGGTCTAGGCCTTAGCCGCCTACCCCGCCCGGTCCAGCAGCAGCACCTCGACGAGGTCGCCGGCCGCTGAGGCCGGGGCGCCGGGCGGGCGTTTGAGCAGGGCGTCGGCGGCGGCGAAGACGCTGACCAGGGACGAATCCTGGTCGCGATAGGGCTGGGCGGTGATGGCGCCGGCCTCGTAGGTCAGCTTGGCGCGCATCCAGTGTTCGCGGGGACCGTTGGCGGCGAGGGGCTCGGCCAGGCGGGCGGTGGCCATGCGCGGGGCGTGGGCCGCTCCGGAGTAGGCGGCGATCAGGGGTTTGAGGAACAGCTCGGCGCAGACGAAGGCCGAGGCCGGATTGCCGGGCAGGCCCAGCAGGCGGCGGCCGTCGGCCAGGACGCCGAAGAAGGTTGGCTTGCCGGGGCGAACCGCGACGCTCTCGACCCGGTACTGCATGCCCAGGGCCTCGGCGGCGGTGCGCACCAGGTCGTGGTCGCCCACCGAGGCGCCGCCCACCGTGACGATGAGGTCGGCGTCGGCGCCGCGCATGGCTTCGATCACCGCGTCCAGCTGGTCGCGGATGCCGCTGAGCTTGGTGGCGCCCGCGCCCCAGGCCTCGCACATCACCTTCAGGGCCGGGGAGCCGGAATCGTAGATCTGGAAGGGCCCTGGCACAGCTGGCGCCTCGACGATCTCCTCGCCGGTGGAGAGGATGGCGATGCGCGGCTTGGCGTGCACGCTGACCTCGGCGCGCCCTGCGGAGGCGGCCAGGGACAGGCGCCAGGGGTCGATGCGGGTCCCCCTGGTGAGCAGGACGTCACCGGCCCGGAAGTCCTTGCCGGCGTCGCGGATATTGTCGCCGGGCGCGGCGGCGGGAACCGTGACCTGATCACCCTCGCGCGTGGCGTTCTCCTGGATCACCACGCTGTCGGCGCCGACCGGCAGGGCCGCGCCGGTGAAGATACGGATGGCTTGTCCTGGGGCGAGTGCGCCTTCATAGCCGTGGCCCGCGGCGCTCTCACCGACGATGGCGAGCGCGCCCGGCGTATCGGCGGCGCGTACAGCCCAGCCGTCCATGGCGGAATTGGTGAAGGGGGGCTGGGCGCGGACGGCGGCGATGTCTTCGGCCAGCACCCGGCCGTTGGCGGTCTGCAGCGGAACGGTTTGCGCCGGCAGGGGGCTGGCTTCCGCCACCATGGCGGCGCGGGCGGCCTCGACGCTCAGCAGCTTCACGGACGCTTCCAGTCGCCGGACTTTCCGCCGGACTTCTCCATCAGGCGCACGGCCTCGATGGTCATGGCCTTATCGGCGGCCTTCAGCATGTCGTAGACGGTGAGGCAGGCCACGGAGACGGCGGTCAGCGCCTCCATCTCCACCCCGGTCTGGCCGCTGGTGCGGACTCGGGCGGTGACGGCCAGGCCACCCTCACCGGGCTCAACCCGGACCTCCACCTTGGACAGCGCCAGGGGATGGCAGAGTGGGATCAGGTCGGCGGTCTTCTTGGCGGCCATGATGCCGGCGATCTCGGCGGTGGATCTGACGTCGCCCTTCTTGGCGTCGCCCGACAGGGCCAGGGCCAGGGTTTCGGCCGACATGCGCACGAAGCCCTCGGCCAGGGCCTCCCGGGTGGTGACCGCCTTGGCCGAGACGTCGACCATATTGGCCCGGCCGGTCTCGTCGATGTGGGTCAGGCGGCTCATGTCTCGAGCAGGCGGGGCATCAGCTCGACCATGTTGCAGGGGCCATGACGGCTGTCGAGCTGGGCGGAGATCACCTTGTCCCAGCCGTCCTTCACCGCCCCGTTGGAGCCGGGCAGGCAGAAGACGAAGACCCCGCCCACCAGGCCGGCGGTGGCGCGGCTCTGCAGGGTGGACAGGCCCACCGACTGGTAGCTCACCATGTGGAAGACCACCGAGAAGCCGTCGAGCTTCTTGTCGAACAGCGGCTCGACGGCTTCGGGGGTCACGTCGCGGCCGGTGATCCCGGTGCCGCCAGTGGTGATGATGGCGTCCACGGCGCCCGAGGCGACCCAGGCCTTCACCTGCATCCGAATCTGGTCGACGTCATCCTTGACGATGGCCTTGTCTGCCAGTTCGTGGCCCGCGCCGGTGATGCGCTCGGCCAGGACGTGGCCGGAGGTGTCGCTCTCCTCATCGCGGGTGTCGGAGATGGTCAGGACCGCGATGCGGACCGGGACGATCGGCTGCTTCTC
>NZ_JANPJP010000113.1:0-14270 GCF_031425575.1 Phenylobacterium sp. | reverse complement strand
CCGCCGCCCGGGTGCTGCTGGTGGGCGCCGGCAAGGCCGACGGGTTCGACGGCATGGGCGCGGAGAACGCCGCGGCGAGCGCCTATGGCGCCCTGAAGACCTCGGGCCTGACCACGCTGCGAATTCAGTTGGCCGGTGATGCGGCCCAGGCCGCCAAGGCCGCCTTCGGCGTGCGCCTGGCCGCCTACCGGTTCGACCAGTACCGCACCAAGGAAGCCCCCGAGAAGAAGCCCTCGATCACCCGGGCCGAGATCGTCACCAGCGACGTGGACGGCGCTATCGGCGCCTTCGCCGACCTGGCGGCCCTGGCCGACGCCATCGCCTTCGCCCGGGACCTGGTCTCCGAGCCGCCGAACGTCCTCTATCCCGCCGAGTTCGCCAAGCGCGTAAAGCAGCTGGAAGAACTGGGCCTAGAGGTCGAGATCCTGGGCGAGGCCGATATGGCCAAGCTCGGCATGGGCTCGCTGCTGGGGGTGGGGCAGGGGAGCGTGCGCGAGAGCCAGCTCGCCATCCTCAAGTGGAACGGCGCGGCCGACAAGACCGCCCAGCCCGTCGCCTTCATCGGCAAGGGGGTCTGCTTCGACACCGGCGGCATCAGCATCAAGGGCGCCGAGGGCATGGAGCACATGAAGACCGACATGGGCGGCGCGGCCGCCGTGTCAGGGCTCATGCACGTGCTGGCGGCGCGCAAGGCCAAGGTCAATGCTGTGGGCATCCTGGGTCTGGTGGAGAACATGCCGGACGGCAACGCCCAGCGTCCGGGCGACGTGGTGACCTCCATGTCGGGCCAGACCATCGAGATCATCAACACCGACGCCGAGGGCCGCCTCGTGCTGGCCGACGCCGTCTGGTACTGCCAGCAGCGGTTCAAGCCGAAGTTCATTGTGGATCTGGCCACCCTGACCGGGGCGATCATCGTCGCCCTGGGCGACGACGTCGGGGGCCTGTTCAGCAACAACGACGAGCTGTCGGCCAACCTCATGGCGGCGTCCGAAGGCGAGGCCGAGCCCCTGTGGCGCATGCCGCTGCCGGCCCACTACGATAAGAACATCGACTCGGTGATCGCCGACATGAAGAACACCGGCGGCCGGGCCGGCGGCTCCATCACCGCGGCCATGTTCATCCAGCGCTTCGTCAACGGCGTGCCGTGGGCCCACCTGGACATCGCCGGCACCGCCTGGAAGAAGCCGTCCACGATCCCCACCATCCCTGACGGCGCGACCGGCTTCGGCGTGCGGCTGCTGAACCGCATGGTGGCCGACAAGTACGAAGGCTGATGACCCGCCGTGCGGTTCGCGCTGCTGCATAGCCCGCTGGTGGGCGCGAGCTGCTGGCGGGCGGTGACGGGCGACTTCGCCGCGCGAGGAATCTGGGCCGTGGCGCCGAGACTGCCGGCCTGGGGCGCGATCGAGGCCCCCTACTACCCGGCCCTGGCGGCCAGGGTGGCCGAGCAGATCGACCAGATGCATCCCGTCGTGCTGGTGGTCCACTCCGGCGCGGGGTCGCTGGCGGCCTCGGTGGCCGCGGCGGCGAAGGGCGGGGTGAGCCAGGTGATCTTCGTGGACGCCATCCTGCCGCATCCGGGGCGGACATGGTTCGAGACCGCGTCGCCGAGCTTAAGCGACTCGCTGCGGGCCAAGGTGACGGAGGGCGAGGTTCCGGCCTGGGACCAGTGGTTTCCGCCGGGCGCCCTGGCGGCCACCTTGCCGGCCGGCGATCTGCGGGAGACGTTCGTGTCCGAGCTGACGCCCACCCCGCTGGCCTATCTGGAAGAGACGGCGCCGGAGATCGACCTGCCCGGCGATGTCGGCTGGGCCTATCTGCGGCTCTCCAAGGCCTACGAGGACGAGGCCCGGGTCGCCCGTGAGCAGGGTATTCCCACCCTGCGGCTGACGCGGCATCATCTGGCCATGATAACCCATCCCGACGAGGTGGCGAGCGCCCTGGTGAACCTAGTGCGGGGTGACCATGACTGAGCCTTGCGAGGTCTGGTTCTATCATCTGGAGCGGACGGGCCTGGACCAGGCCCTGCCCGAGCTGCTGGAGAAGACCCTGGCGCGCGGCTGGAAGGCCATCGTGCGGGCCACCGGTCCCCAGCGCGTGGAGCATCTGGACGGCTGGCTGTGGGCCTATCGCGACGAGAGCTTCCTGCCCCATGCGCCCGCCGATGAGCCGGGCGCGGCGCGGCAGCCGATCCTGCTCACCACTAGCGACGAGAACCTGAACGCGGCCGACGCCCTCTTCCTGGTGGACGGCGCCGAACCAGGCGAGCTTGGCGACTATACCCGGTGCGTGGTCTTGTTCGACGGCGGCGACGAGGAGGCCCTGGCCACGGCGCGCCGCCAATGGAAGTCGGTGAAGGCCGAGGGCCTGCCGGCGTCGTACTGGAAGCAGCAGGCTCGCGGTTGGGAGAAACAGGCATGAAGATCAAGATCCTGGCGGGCGCGGCCGCGCTGGTGCTGATGAGCGCCTGCGCGAGCGAGGCCCCGGCTCCGCCGCCGCCGCAGGCCTATCGCCCGCCGCCGCCCCCGCCGCCGCCCGCCGACCAGTGCGGGGCGGCGGAGGCGCAGAAGTATGTCGGGCGTCCGCGCAGCGAGATCCCGATCCCGGTGCTGCCGTCCCTGCAGCGTGTGGCCTGCACCACCTGTCCGGTGACCCAGGACTTCAGCCCCAGGCGGCTGAACTTCTACTACGATGCCCAGACCGGCATCGTACAACAGGTGAAGTGCGGCTAGGGCGTTGACCTGACCACGGGTCAATCTGGCCTGCTGTCCGAAACGGGGAGGCGGGCATGAAGTGGGTTGTCGGAATACTGGTGGTGGTCGCGGCGGGTCTGGCCCTGGCGGGATGCGCCTTGACCGCCAAGGACATCCCCTACGCGACCCTGGAGGCCAGGTACGGCGGGCCGGCGTCCCAATACATGGACCTGCCCGGGGACCTGCGGGTCCACTACCGCGACCAGGGCAGGGCCGATGGGCCGGCCGTGGTGCTGGTGCATGGGTTCGCGGCCTCGCTGCACACCTGGGAGCCGTGGGTGACGCGATTGGCGCCTGACTACCGGGTCATCAGCCTGGACCTGCCCGGTCACGGCCTGACGCGGGCCCCGGAGGGCTATACCGCCGCCCAGGCGACCAATGTGGCGGTGGTGGACGAGCTGACGCGGCGACTGAAGGCCGACCGGTTCGTGATCGTCGGAAACTCCATGGGGGGCGGGGTGTCCTGGGCCTATGCGCTCGCCCATCCGCAGCGGCTCAATGGGCTGGTGCTGGTGGACGCCGCCGGCTGGCCGCGCGAGAGCAAGGGCAATGAGAAGCCGCCGGTGGTGTTCAAGCTGCTGGGCAATCCGGCGGGCCGCGCCCTGCTGCGCAACATCAATCCCCGGCCGCTGGCGACGCGGGGGCTGAAATCGGCCTATGTGGACGAGGCGGTGGTCACCCCGGCTCTGGTGGACCGCTATGTGGAGCTGGCGCTCGCGCCCGGTCACCGGGCGATCCTGACCTCGGGCCGCGACGGGCCGCAGCGGCGGATCGACCGGTCGGTGTTCGGGACCATCAAGACCCCGACCCTGGTGATGCACGGCGAGGCCGACACGGTGATCGATGTGGCCGCCGGACGTGGGTTGGCCAGCGCCATCCCGGGCGCCAAGCTCATCACCTATCCCGGCGTCGGCCATGTGCCGATGGAGCAGATCCCCGACAGGTCAGCGGCTGACCTTCGGGCCTTCCTCGCCGAGCTCCCGGCTAGCTAGCTTGCGCTAGCCATTTTTGCTTGGTCGCGTGACGGGCGCCGAAACCGGGGTCCACTTTCGGCTGTCACGCTCACTTCGCCGCGAAGCAGTAGAAGAGGCCCGCGCCGCCGGTCGCCACCAGGTCGGGCTGGGAGCAGCTGCGGGTCTGGTGGGCGGAGTTCCAGGAGGTGGGGTGCTGGCCGCCGCCGATGCGGTCGTGGTGGCCGACCATAGTCCGGCTCTCGGCCGAGGACGTCCAGTTGTTGCAGGTCAGGTTCGGCGGGGCGACCGGGGCCGGGGTTCCGGTCGGCGCGTTGGCGGGCAGGGGTGAGGCCACCGGCGGGGCCAGGCGGCCGTCGGCCAGCGAGCCGGTCATGATGTCGTGCTGGTTGGGGCTGTCGCCGCGGCCTTTGACGGGGTTTCCCTTCTCGTCGAGGGAATTGGCCTTGCTGGTCAGCGCGGCCTCGCTGTGCAGGTCATCCAGGCTGGAGGCGATCTGCACGCCCTTGGCGTTGAACCACGGGCCCTTGCCGATGCGGTCGCGGGCGTGGATCGCCTTGCCCTTGGTGTTGGTGGACGAGAGGTAGGCGCGCCACGCGTGGTCGCCGATCCCGGCGTCCTTCGCCAGCTTCTGGCACCAGGCGTCGGCGCCCTTCAGCCCGCCCAGGTCGCCGCCTTTGCCGGGGCCGATGCTGGTGACGAAGAAGGTGGTCTTCGACTTTTCCTTGGCGACGACCGCCGTGGTGGTCAGTGCGCCGAGCGCGATGAGCGCCGCGGCGCCGCCGATGATCAGCCGGTTCATGCTTGCCTCCCGAGATTAGCGCGTGATGCTAGCAGCAAAGAGGGAGAAGACGATGACGCAGTTCGCAGCCGAGATCGCCGCCGCCCAAGGCGTGCTGGACGAGTTCATGGCGGGGTTCAATGCACGGGACGTGGCGCGCTGGGACGCCACCTTCAACTTCCCGAGCGTGAGGCTGGCCTCGGGGACCCTGGTGATCCTGCAGGCGGGCGACCACAAGCCGGGCATGTTCGACAAGGGCGCCCTGGCGGAGTGGGACCACTCGGCCTGGGAACGGCGCGAGGTGATCCATGCGGGCGCTGACAAGGTGCATATCGACACGCGCTTCACGCGCTACCGCAAGGACGGGAGCGTGATCGGCGGGTTCGACTCCATCTATGTGATCACGCTGGAGAACGGCCACTGGGGCGTGAAGGCGCGCTCAAGCTACGCGCCCTAGAGCCCGCGCCTATTTGGTGACGCTGAACGATCCCGCGGCCCCGGGGAACACCACCGGGCTCTCGTAGCCGTCGGCGGAGATAGCCGAGACCCCGAAGAACCAGTCGTCGATGACAACATTCTTCAGCGTCTCGGCGGTGGCCGGGGTGTCCTTAGAATGCTGCCAACGCGGGGCCGTGGTCTCGCGCCAGTGGACGCGGTAGCGCGCCGCGCCGGGGCTGGCGGTCCAGGAGAGCTTGGTGTCAGGCGAGACCGCGCCCTCGATCTTCACGCCCTCGGGCGGGGCGGGCGCGCGGGCGAGCGCCGCCATCATCACCACGTTCAGTTGCGTGACCTTGGCCAGATAGGGGAAGTCGACTCCGTCGATGGTGTCGCCATAGACCCGGCCGTTCTCGGTGCGCAGGTCCTGGTGCTGGCGGTCATAGTGCTCGGCGGCCTCGGTGACGCGGATGGCGGGGATGCCGGCGTTGAGCATCTCCACCTGGTCGCCCCCCCGACCGTAGCGGTCGGTGCGATAGACCATCACCACGTCGAGATCCTTCAGATAGGTGTCGGCCAGGCCGTCGGCGAAGCGGGCGAGGTTGCGCGACGGCGAGTCCACCTCGCCGCCGTTGTAGCGGCGGCTGTTGGCCTGTTCCTGGGTCTCCACCGCCTTGGTACCCTCGGAGAAGACGCGGACCTGGCGGTCGTTGTGGACGCCGCTGGCGCCTCGGGTGTTGCCGATGATGTCGTTGTTCAGGTCGGCCTCGACCCGCCAGCCCTTCTCCTTAGCGTAGGCGGCCAGCACCTTGCCGCCGTAGAGGCCCTGTTCCTCGCCCTCCAGCACCGCGAAGACCAGGGTGGCGGGGAACTTGTGCTTGGACAGCACGCGCGCGGCCTCGATGACAGCGGCCACGCCCGAGCCGTCGTCATTGGCGCCCGGCGCGTCGGAGGTGGCGTCCATGACATCGGTGACCCGGCTGTCGATGTGGCCGGAGATGACGATCACCCGGTCCGGATCGGTGGTCCCCTTCTGGATGGCCAGGATGGCGCCGATCTCGGTGGGGTTGGGCACGCGGCGGCCGGTGAAGGTCTGCTTGGGCACGGCCACCGTCAGGCAGCCGCCGCAGTCCTTGGAGATCGCCTCGAATTCGGCGGCGGTCCAGCGCTCGGCGGCGCCGATGCCACGGGTGGGGGAGGCGCGGTCCGACAGGGTGTGCCGGGTGCCGAAGCCCACCAACTTTGTGATGGTGGCCTTCAACCGGTCCTGCTGAACCGCCTTGGCGATCTGCACCAGCTCGGGCTGCGGCTTGGCGGCCGCGGTGAGCAGGGGGAAGGCGAGGAGGGCGGTCAGCAGGATGGGGCGCATGGGGGACCTTCGAAGAGCTGTGACGACTGTTACGCCAGCCGCCCCGCCTCTGCTAGGAGAGCGCCATGAAACTCCCCATCGATATCGACAGCGTCAAAGGCTTCATGGATCCGGCGGAGGGCGCGGCCCTCTATGACGCGGCCCTGGCTTGCGCGCCGCGCGGGCCGTGCCTGGAGATCGGCGCCTATTGCGGCAAGTCGGCGGTCTATCTGGGCACAGCCTGCCAGGCGGCGGGCGGGGTGTTGTTCTCCGTCGACCATCATCGGGGTTCCGAGGAGAACCAGCCGGGTTGGGAGTATCACGACGCCGAACTTTGGGATGACGCGGCGGGCGCCATGGACACCCTGCCGTTCCTGCGCACCACCCTGCGCCGTGCGGGCCTGGAGGATGTGGTCTTCCCGGTGGTGGGCCGCTCGGCCCTGATCGCCAAGGCCTGGGCGACGCCGCTGAGCTTCTTGTTCATCGACGGCGGCCACACCATGGAGCACGCGCTCGGCGACTGGCACCATTGGACGCCGCACCTGATGGCGGGCGGGACGCTCGCCATCCACGACGTGTTTCCCGATCCGGCGGACGGCGGCCGCCCCCCCTTCGAGATCTATCAACGGGCGCTGGCGTCCGACCTCTACAAGGAGGTGGCGGCGGTGAAGAGTTTGCGGGTGTTGCGGCGGGTTTGACCTCGGCTCGCGGGACGCGAGTCCGCGAACTTCGGGCGGCGCAGGCATTTCAGGGGTTGCCGGAGCTTCGGCGTTCCGCCTTCACCACATGCTCCACGCCCTCCACCGCATGGTCGCCGTGGACCAGCCCCAGCATTGTCCTGTGGTTCGCGCCGGCGATCGCTACGACCATGGGCGCAGCGGAACGCCGCGCCGGCGCCTGGCGCAGTTCGCCCCAGGCCGAGCCCCTGGCTGACGGCCCGGCGGTGATCACCGCAACCGGCCATTGGGGGGATAAGGAACCTGCCGCCGCGGCCTGCTCGCCTGCGGTGCGCCACATCTGCACCTCGGCGTAGGCGGTGCGGCTCTGGCGGCCGGAAACAAAGCCGCGCCGTTTCTCCGCCTTGCCCCGCGGCGGCAGGCCGATGCGGTCGCCCCACCAGTAGAGCGGCTTGGTCAGGCCAAGCGTTCCGGCGACCGATCCGAGCCGCGCGATGTCGTGCATCCGATCGGCGAACCCCGTGACACCGGGCGCCTGCAAAAGCTCTGGCGTCACCGCGTCCAGCAGCACCAGCCCCACCACCTGATCGGAATTTTGCGCGGCGAACTGGTGCAGATACAGGCCAGCCATGGAGTGCCCCATCAGCACATAGGGTCCGGCCTCACCTGAAGCGGCCATCAAGCCCTTAAGGTCGCCGACGATGGCGTTCCCATCGCGCGGCCGGGGACCCGCCTGCGAATACCCCATACCGGCCCGGTCGTAGGCGCAGGAGCGGTAGCCCTTGGCGGTCAGCTTCTGCTGGATCGCCGCGAAATCCGCAGCCCCGCTGAACGCCCCTGCCTCCATCCAGACGATCGGACGTTCGGACTTGGGGCCTTCACAGACGAGGCGCAGCTCATGCCCTCCCACGTCGACCATCCGGCCCCGCGGCGGCTTGGACCGGCTGATCACCTCGGCCGCAACCGCGATCGTGCCCCAACCGACGATGGTGATGGCCAGTAGGGGAAGGGCGAAGCGCAAGACCTTGAGCAGCATGTGCAATGCCTAGTCGCGACCACTGAGTCCGTCGATCTTCTATGATCGATCATGTTGAGGGAAGGGCGCCGCCAAAGACGCCGCCAACGGCTGGCAAGGGTCGAAAAGGGAAATTGGGTCCAGTGCGAAGAGCGGACATTGGATTATGACGACAGCGACTTGTCGCCTCCCGCGAACGCCCGGCTAGGAATGACGAGCTCGTTTGAGTCAGGTTCGCGAGATCAGCACGTCTGAGGCCGCCGAGGCGCCGAGCCGGGCGTCGAAGGCGAGGATGGCGGCGGCTTGGGTCCAGGTGGGGCGCTCGCGGGGCCAGACGATCTGTTCGGCGAACTGCCAGCCCATCCAGAAGGCGCCGTCGCCGTCGCGGTGGTTGAGCTGGGAGTCCAGCAGGGCGCAGGCGGCGGCCCGGGCGCCGAGGCTGAGCAAAGCCATGGCCAGTTCGCAGGACTCCGCCACCGTCACCCAGGGCTCGCTGGCCACGCAGCGGCAGCCGCGGCCCAGGACCGCGAAGCGCGGGGCGCGGGCCTCGAGGCGGGCGAAGGACGCGCCCGGCGACAGAACCCCAGCCAGGGCCGGATAGTACCAATCCATGGCGAAGTCGGAACGGTCCTGCAGCCGATCGAAGCGAGCGGGTGCGTTGCGGATGGCGCAGCTCAGGCGGTCCTTGGCCAGGCGCCAACCGGGCTGCGGTTCGTCCAGCAGGTCGGCCAGCTTGAGCGCGCAGTCGAGGCTCTTGAAGATCGACGCGTTGCCGGCCAGGACGGCATCATCGGCGCCAGTGCCGAAGGCTTCCTGGGACCAGGAGATGTCGCCCTGCGGGTGCTGCAGGGTGAGCACGAAGTCGATGGCGGATTTCACCATCGGCCAGTAGCGGCGGGCGAAGGCCAGGTCGTTGTCGAGCCGGTAGCGGTGCCACAGGGCCACGGCGGGATAGGCGGCGAAGTTGGAGTCGCGGAAGGCGGCGGCCGGGGTCCTCGCCATATGGAGGCGGTCGGCCATGGGCAGGGTGTTGCCGTACTCGCCGAGCCAGGCGCCGGACTGTTCCTGCGACCAGGCCAGGTATTCGAAGCCTCGATCCGCCGCCTCGAACTCGCCCATGGCGCCCAGCGCCATCAGGCATTCGGCATGGTTCCAGGGGTCCCAGGGGCCCTTATCGAACCAGGGGATGGCCCCATTGGCCTGTTGCTGGGCCAGGATGACGTCCAGGGCGCCGGTGAAGGGCGCGAGCGGGCCGCCGACGCGGTCGAAGGCCAGGCTCATGCGGGCGCCTTGCGGAAGTAGAGCGCCACGCTCTTGCCCGCCAAGGGGTTGGCGATCGCCTCCAGCACCCGGGTGAGGGCGGGGCGGTCCATCAGGTCCCAGACCAGGAAGCGGTGGTAGAGCTTCACCAGCGGATGGTCGTCGCGGCGGTCCCAGAAGGCGCACTTCAGCCACCAGTAGGGCGAGTGCAGGGCGTGGGCGTAGTGCTTGCCGCGGTAGGAAAAGCCGAGGTCGCTGATGGATTTGCGCAGGTCGGGTTCGTGGAAGATGCGGACGTGGCCGCCGGGCTGGTCGGCATAGCCGTCCTTGCCGGGCGCCAGGGCCCAACAGATGCGCTCGGGCCACGCGCGCGGCACGGTGGGGACGAAGCGGCCGCCGGGCTTCAGCACCCGGCGGATCTCGGCCAGGGCCCGTTCGTACTCGTGCAGATGCTCCAGCACCTCAGAGCAGATCACCACGTCGAAGGCGTTGTCGGCGAAGGGCAGGCGGTAGGCGTCGCCGGACAGGAACCCTGTGGCGGCGCCTTCGGTCACGGGCGGCAGGTGGTCGAGGCCGTCGCGCGCCTTCACCAGGCTCGCGATATCGAGATCCAGGCCCACGACGTTGACGCCGGGGATCATATGGACGCCGTGGACGTGACGCCCCTCGCCGCAGCCCAGGTCCAGCACCCAGGCACCGGCCTTGAGGCCCAGGGTTTCGAGGCGGACGGTCAGCATTTGTTGGCGATGGCGCGGCGCAGGATCGCCTCATAGGCCTCGGCGGCGCGATCCCAGGAGAAGGCCTTGCGGGCGCGTTGGCGGGCGGCGGCGCCCAGGTCGGCGCGGCGGGCCGGATCGTCCAGCAGGGCGGCGATGGCGCGGGCCAGGGCGGCGCTGTCACCCTTGGGCACGACGACGCCTGCGTCGCCGACCACTTCGGGCAGGGAGCCGCCGTCGGTGACCACCACGGGGGCGCCGCAGCTCATGGCCTCGGCGGCGGGCAGGCCGAAGCCTTCGTAGAGGGACGGAGTCACGCAGATGGTGGCGCGCGCGTACTGCTCGGCCATCTCGTCGTTGCTGAGATCGTGGATGAAGCTGACCCGGTCCAGCAGGTTGAGGTCGTCCAGCAGCTCGGCGGTGGGGCCCTCGCGCAGCTTGCCGATGACCACGAGCTCGAGGCGTGGATAGCGCTCCAGCAGGATGGAATAGGCCTCGATCAGGTGCTTCAGACCCTTCAGCGGCACGTCCGCGCTGGCGGTGGTGAGCAGGCGATTGTCGCGGCGGCGGATGTCGGGCTGAGGTTTGAAGGTGTCCTGGTCGATGCCCAGGTGGATCACGGTCATGGCCCGGCGGTCGACCTTGAGGCAGGCGGCGACGTCGGTGGCTGCGGCCTCAGAGACCAGGATCACCTCGGCCAGGCGCGGGGCGACCTTCTCCTGCATCTTCAGGAACGAATACCACTGGCGGGTCAGCAGGCGCATGCCCCACTGGGGTTCGGCAGCGAGCGCCAGCTCCAGGTCGCGGCGGATCGGGTGGTGAATGACGCCGACCACGGGCAGGCCGGTGCGCTCGATGGCCAGCAGGCCGGAGCTGAGGGACTGGTTGTCCAGCACCACGTCATAGTCGCGGCGGTGGGTGCGCAGGTACTTCGCCGCGCGGCGCCCGAAGGTCCAGGGTTCCATGAACCTGCCGGCCCAGTGGCCGAAATACTCGGCGGTGTCGGTCCAGCTCAGCAGGTGCTTCCAGCGCAGGGCGCGGTGGCCGTTGTGCGGCTGGTTGTAGAGGTCCAGCGACGGCAGCTGGATCAGGCGTACGCCCTCGGGCACGTCGGGGTAGGGCGGGCCCGACAGGATATCGACCTGATGGCCCCGGCGGGCCAGGGCCGCGGCGGCCTGGCTGAGATAGACGCCCTGTCCGCCGACACGGGGATCGGACCGGTAGGAGAGGAAGGCGATGCGCAGCGGCGGCTCGTCGCGCGTCCCGGAGCGGACGCGCGTCTCGGAGACGCCCACAGAGGGAGAGGGTGTTTTCAGCATCGCCGATGTCCTTAACGCGCCAGCGGCGGAAAGGACTAGGACCAAACCCGGAGAACAGCGGAGTTTGTTGTTTCAGGGCCGATATCTAGCGGGTTGCTGCGCCACAAGGGCCGGGACGCCTACACCCGCTCCACGATCAGCGGCAGGCCGCCCTTCGGGCGGATGGCGATGTCGCCGGTGGGTTCGACGGTGTGGCCTGCGACGGGGCGGAAGCGGAAGCGGGCCAGCCAGTGGGAGAGCACCAGCAGGCCCTCTGCCTGGGCGAAGGCCGCTCCGATGCAGACCCGGGGGCCGGCGCCGAAGGGGATGTACTGGAAGCGATGGTGCGCGGCCTTGGCCTCCGGGTGGAAGTTCTCCGGATTGAAGGCGTCGGGTTCGTTCCACAGCCGGCGGTGGCGGTGGACGATCCAGGGCCAGATCGAAACCTGGTCGCCCTTGCGCACCCGGTGGCCGCAGAGCTCGTCGTCGCCCATGGCCTCGCGGTCGATGCGCACGGCCGGCGGATAGAGGCGCAGGGTCTCCTCCCAGACCATCTTCAGATAGGGCAGGCGGGTCAGGACCTCCTCGGGGGTTCCCCCGGCGTCCCAGGCGGCGCGCGCCTCCTCGCCGGCCCATTCCTGGGCCTGACGGTCGCGACTGAGCAGGTAGAGGGCCCAGGTCAGGGCGTTGGCGGTGGTCTCGTGGCCGGCGCCCAGGAAGGTGACGGCGTTGTCCAGGGCCAGCCTGGCGGCCTCCTTGGCCGGATGGGTGGCGCTGAAGGCGTCAATCACCCGGGTCATGAAGTCCTGGGGCGGGGCGGGGTCGGCCTGCCGCCGGGCGATGAACTCCGCCAGCCGGCCGATGATGAAGCGGCGGCCCGCCGCCCCGCGCCACTGGACCGGGTTCTGGTCGAGCCAGGGCATGCCGATGATCGGGCCCAGGCGGTACTGGGTCAGGGCCTTCATCACCGCGGCCATGTGGCCGGACGCCTCCTGCGCCGTGAAGCCGGCCGCTGACGAGAAGAGGGTGGCGTTGATGATGTCGAAGGTGGTGCGCAGGCTTTCGGCCGCCACGTCGATGACGTCACTGTCGCCGGTGGCCCAGCGGTCGCCGGTCTGCTGGGCGATGCGGACGAAGGTCGGGGTGAACTCGGTGACCATGTGGGGGGTGAAGACCGGGGCCATCATCCGCCGCTGCTCGCGCCAGGCCTCGCCGTCGGTGGTGAGCAGGCCCTGGCCCAGGGCGACGCTGAGCATCTTATTCACCAGCGGGGGCTTCTGATAATTGCCGAGCTTGTCCATCAGGACGTGCTGGATGGCGGCCGGATCGCTGATGAAGTGGTAGTGCAGGGTCAGGACCTTGCGGGCCTTGTAGTGGTCGTCGAAGGCCTGTTTCGGCCAGCCGTTCAGGGCGTTCTGCGCCGCCTTGTCCACGAAGATCCGCCACACCGGCAGCCAGTCCTCGGGGCGCTCGGGCATGGCCGGGCGGAAGGGCGCGCGGGGCGGAGGGGCCCAGTCGAATGTGGCGGTGTCGCTCATGACCAAATCCCCTGGGTCGGTGACCTCGCGCCAAGATGGGAGAAATTGATGCATCGCAACAAACGATATAACGGTGCTATTCTTGTGAGCTGAGATCACAGAGTTGGCGATGACGCGACGTTCGCTTCCACCCCTGACCGCCCTGCGCGCCTTCGAGGCGTTCGCGCGGCTGGGCAAGATGACCACGGCTGCGGACGAGCTGTGCGTCACGCACGGTGCGATCAGCCGGCAAATCCGCAGCCTGGAGGAGGCGGTGGGCCTGCCCCTCACCGAAGGACCCCGGCACCGGCTGAAGCTGACCGACGCCGGCGAGCGGCTGGCGGCGTCGCTGTCGGGGGCGTTTGACCGGGTGGAGCGGACCCTGGCGGACCTGAAGTCGGCGGCCGACACCGAGCTGCACCTGTCCTGCCTGGGCACCTTCGCCATGCGGTGGCTGATCCCACGGCTCGGGTCGTTCCATGATCGGCATCCGGGCCTGCGGGTGCGGGTGACCGAGAGCTTCGCGCCGGCCGATTTCGCCCGCGAGCGCTATGACGCCGCCATCCGGCTGACCGAGCACGTGCCGGTTCACGGCGGGGAGGCCATCGCCTTTCTCGAGAATTTCCACGGCCCTGTGGCCGCGCCGCAGCTGACCGGCGCCACGCCTGGGGTGAAGGCCTTCGCCAGCCTACCGCGACTGCACACTCGGCCCCACCTGCAGGCCTGGTCGGAGTGGGAAAGCCACACAGGGCTCTCGTTGCCCGAGGCGGCGCAGAACCGTGAGTTCGAGCATCTGTTCTACATGCTTGAGGCGGCGGTGGCGGGCCTGGGCGTGGGGCTCAGCCCCTTCGTCTATGTGGCGGGCGACATCGAGGCGGGACGGCTGGCGGCGCCGGTGGGGTTCGTGCGGACGCCCGCCCAGTTCTACCTGATCCTGCCGCCGGGACCTGCCCGGCCCACCGCCTCGGCGTTCCGGGACTGGTTGCTGGACGAGGCTGCCAAGGTGCCTACGCCTAGTTGAAGACCTGGGTCAGCCGGAAGGCGGCGGGGAGCAGCAGGACCCCCAGCAGGCAGGGGAAGATGAACAGGATAAGGGGGACGGTGAGCTTCACCGGCAGAGCCAGGGCCTTTTCCTCGGCCCGCAGCATCCGCTTCTGGCGCATGTCCTGGGAGAAGACCGAGAGGGTCTCGCCCAAGCTGGTGCCCATGTCCTCGGCCTGGCGCAGCATAGTGGCGAAGGCGCGTGCGTCGTCGATGCCCAGGCGGTCGGCGAAGGCGGTCCAAGCCTCCTTGCGAGATTTGCCGGCGCGGAGTTCCAGGGTCAGCATGCGCAGGTGGATGGTCAGGCGCGGATAGCGGCGGGCCAGCTCGTCGGTGACCCGGCCGACGGCGGCGTCGAGGGAGAGGCCTGCCTCGACGGAGGCTACCAGCAGGTCCAGCAGGTCGGGGAAGCCGTCGGCATATTCCCGCTCCCGGTCCTTCTGCCGCATGGAGAG
>NZ_JANPJP010000112.1:0-5489 GCF_031425575.1 Phenylobacterium sp. | reverse complement strand
GGAAACCAGGATGATCTTGATGTGCGGCCAGCGGGAATGTACATGGTGAGCAAGTCTAAGCCCGTCCATGCTTCCCGGCATTTGTATGTCCGTGAACAAGACGGCTATATCATTTCGCGACTCTAGAATTTGAATAGCCTGGTCGGCATTCACCGCCTCTATCGGTACGAACCCCGCATCTTCCACGATGTCCACCGCGCGCATTCGCAGCATCAACTCATCTTCTACAACCAAGACGACAGAGACAGGTGTAGCTGTGTTCATCACTTCGTCCCAAGCGGGGCTTTGGCAGCGAAAACGCTTGCCGGAGCGCGCTAGCGGAAAGCCATGCGCCTGTTGTTGAATAATAGCTCGATGTTTGTTCAGCAGCGCTCGACCAGCGGTGAGCAGCATTCAAGCTAAAATGTGGTTATCGACAAGCTCTGCCGTGGGAGCGTGAAATAAGGGGACAGTTCACCCTATCGGTGGTCGCGCCGCAGTCTTTTACACCATCATCCAGATCTGCCGGCTCAACGACATCAACCCCAAGGCCTACCTCGCCGACATCATCGGCCATATCGGCGATCATCCCGCCAGGCGGATCGACGAGCTCCTGCCGTGAAACCGGCGGCCCATCAACGCCGACCAACCAGCGGCATAATCCTCCGGCAGCGGTCACGGTCCGAAGGACGGGCCATCACCGGACGCGTACGTACAAGGGCAGGGTGCGGGCGTAGAGCGCCGCGTCAGGCGATTGTGGGTATCTGAAAGCCACCCGTGAAAATGTTGACGCTTAGGTAGCTCGGCGCTTCCGCCACCAGCGCGGCGGCGATCTCCCGTGCGCGCCAAGCGTCATCGACACAATGTAACTCCACCCTCTGTCCGGCATACCGGCTGTCGGTGATGTAGAATTGAAAATCCTGCATAGCATCCCCCGCGAGGCGGGAGCGCAAGGCGTCTCTCAGTCACGGGCGCCCATGGCCGCTGTCCGTGATCAGCCATTCATGCGCCGAAGCTTGACCATTGGCGAGCCTTTCTAGAGGCGATGCCTGCGGCATATGTGCTGACGCTGCGCGCCTTCCAGGCTGTGGCATCCGCTGTCCTAATTCCCCACCTCGCTGGTCCACTCACCACCCTTCTCGGAAGTCGGGAGGGTCTGCTATCGGGCATGTTCCTGCTGCTGTCCCACTGGGAGCCCCCGCCCATGTGCAACGAGTACCAGCAGCGGGTGAAGCGCGGCCTGAACGACGACGCCTTCCCCCAGATCAAAGTCCCCCTCACCTGGACCGACCCGGAGCCCAACGAAAGTGGGACACACACGACTTGTCTGGGGCGTCAGGTTCGGTCGGTTAAGTCTTGAGGCCCCCACTGTCGGCGTCCGGGTCTAGACCACCGGCAGGGGCTCCATGCCGAGCGCCCGGCGGAAGGTGTTGTGGTAGTGGTGCAGCGGCGGCTCGTTGCGGCCAAACAGCAGCTGGTCCTGCAGGCCGGCGGCCAGGGCGCGCTGGGTGGTCTCGGCGGTGGCGTAGTCCTCGGCGGCCACCACGGAGGTGAAGCCCTCGGAGAACAGCATCGCCATGCCGGGGTTCTGAGCCAGGACCTCGCGGTCGAAATAGTAGCTGATCTGCGAGATCGAGCGGCCGGGATTTTCGGGGTCGGGATAGACCCGCACCACCGCGATGCGCTTGTTCCCGACATTGACCACCACGTTGGGGAACAGGAAATAGACCGGGAAGCCGCCTTGCTCGATGGTCCAGTCGGCCTCGGCCTGGCCGCGCAGCTCGTCGATCCCCTTCAGGCACAGCACCATGCGATGGTTGCGCTGATAGGACCGGTAGGACAGCACGTCGCCGTGGAAGTTGTTGGCCAGGGTGTCCTTGTGCAGGCGCTTGAAGTGATAGGTCTCGCCGAAGGTGTCGGTGGCCAGTTTCCAGTTCAGCTTCATGTCCAGGGTCTGTTCGTGGGCCAGGACGTAGCGGCCCCAGTTCCAGTGCTGGAGATCCTCGGCGACGCCCTGGAACAGGGCTTCGGTGTCGATCTGACCTTTCGGATCGGGGTGGACCAGCAGGAAGCCGAACCGCTCGGCGGCCGGCAGTTCGATCAGGCCCAGGCAGGCCTTGTCGATGGCGCCGAACTGCTCCTCCTGCGGCACGCCGATCAGGGCGCCGGAGGCGTCATAGGTCCAGGCGTGGAAGGGACAGGAGAACCGCGACTTCTGCCCCCGGCGCGCGTGTTCCACCATCGGCCCGCGATGGCGGCAGGAGTTGAGGAAGGCGCGAACCTCGCCCGCCTTGTCCCGGGTCACCAGGATCGGGATGCCGAGGTCGTTGCAGGTGATGAAGCTGCCGGGTTCGGGCAGGTCGGCGGTCATGCCGACGATCTGGGGGTGACCCCGGAAGAAGGTCTCCCACTCCCGTCGGGCAAGGTCGGGGCAGGTGTAGGTGCTGGCCGGGCAGGACATCACCCCGCCGGCGTCGGCGTTCACGCCCTCGTCCAGCTGGGTCATCAGTTCACGCAGGACTTCGATCTGGACAGCCGGTTTCATGTCGAGAGGACCTCGGTGGGGATGGCGGCGCTGAGGACGCGGAAGGTGGTGGCGATCTGGTCGCGCCGCGCCTGGAGGGGCTGGGCGCGACGGCTGGAGACCCTCAGGCCCTGGTTGACCAGCATCAGGAAGGCGGCCAGTTCGTCGGCCTGGGCCGGGGGGCAGCCGGCGTCTCGCAGGCAGTCCTCGAAGCCTGCCTGGACCTGCGCCAACCGCGCGGCGGCGTGGGCGCTCAGCCCGTTATCGACATCGGCCATTTCCAGCACGGTGTTCACCAGCAGGCAGCCCCATTCGGCCTTGCCGCCGGGCGGGTCGACGACACTGCGGTCGAAGAAGTGGCGCAGGGCCTCCAGGGGCGGCTGGCCGGTGCGCGCGCGCGACAGGATCTGCAGGGTGCGATGGGCGAAGAGATCCAGGCATTCCAGCATCAGGCCGCGCTTGTCGCCGAAGGCGGCGTAGAGGCTGCTGCGGCTGATCGCCATCTCGGTGAGCAGGTCGGGGAGGGAGGCGGCCTGGTAGCCCTGACGCCAGAACACCCGCATCGCCCGGTCCAGGGCGGCGTCGCGGTCGAATTCGAGGGGGCGGGCCATGGCCGCATTCTGGACTGATCAGTCCGGAATGCAAGAGAGTGTCGATGAGCTTCCGTGAAGCGCCGGCGTTTCCTCACAAGCCCGGCGGCACTAGAACCCTCCCATGATCCGCCTCTTCGTGCCCCACGATCTCGCCGCCACCCTGGCCCTGCCGCTCGACGACGGCCAGAGCCGCTACCTGGTCGCCGTGATGCGCCAGGGAGTCGGCGACGAGCTGCTGGTGTTCAACGGCCGCGACGGGGAGTGGCGGGCGACCATCATCGAGACCGGCAAGCGCCGGGTGATTCTGCGGGCCGACCGGCTGGAACGGGCCCAGGCGATGGGGCCGGACCTGGACCTGGTGATCGCGGTGGTCAAGCGCGGGCGGCTGGAGACCATCGTCGAGAAGGCGGCCGAACTGGGCGCGCGCCGGGTGCAGCCCGTGCTGACCGAGCGCACCAACGCCGACCGGGTCCGGGTGGACCGCCTGCAGGCCATCGCCGTCGAGGCCGCCGAGCAGACGGGCCGCCTGGAAGTGCCGGAAATCCTTGAACCCGTGAAGCTGGACAGGCTGCTGAAGGGCTGGAGCGGACGGCGCCTGCTGTTCTGCGACGAGGCGGGCGACGCCAGGCCGGTCATCGAGGTGCTGTCGGGTGTGGCTTCCGAACCCTGGGCGATCCTCATCGGTCCGGAGGGCGGGTTCTCGGCGACCGAGCGCGAACGCTTGCGGGGCTTGGATTTCGCGGTCCCGGCGACGCTGGGCCCCCGGATCCTGCGGGCCGACACCGCCGCCATTAGCGCCATGACCCTCTGGCAAGCTTCGCTTGGGGACTGGCGAACATCTTGAGCTTTGGAGAATTGCGCCCACCTGAGTGAACGGCGTAAAGATCGCCGCCGCTTGGGATCGACGCCCGTTGCGCGTGTTTGTGTGGGTTGGGGAGATACATATGGCCGACGTCCTGGGCGACGACCGACCCCTCACGTTCGAGGATCTGGTCCACTGGTTCGAAGAGGGCGAGAAGCCCGCCGACCGATGGCGGGTGGGCGCCGAGCACGAGAAGTTCGTCTTCCGCCTGGGGTCTCATGACCCCGTGGCCTATGACGGTCCCAAGGGCATCAAGGCCCTGCTGGACGGCCTGACCCGATTCGGCTGGAAGGGCGTCTATGAGGGCGAGCACATCATCGCCCTGGAGCGCGGCAAGGCCAATGTGAGCCTGGAGCCCGGCGGCCAGTTCGAGCTCTCCGGCGCGCCCCTGGAGACCATGCACGACATCTGCGAGGAGACCGGGACCCACCTGCAGGAGGTCAAGGTCGTGGCCGACGAACTGGGCCTGGGGTTCCTGGGTCTTGGCCACACGCCCATCTGGAAGCGTGACGAGGTCCCGGTCATGCCCAAGGGCCGCTACAAGATCATGCGGGAATACATGCCAAAGGTCGGCGGCCTGGGCCTGGACATGATGTTCCGCACCTGCACCGTGCAGGCCAATCTCGACTTCGGCTCCGAGGCCGACATGGTGGCGAAGTTCCGCACCAGCCTGGCCCTGCAGCCGATCGTCACCGCCCTGTTCGCCAATTCCCCCTTCGTGGAGGGCAAGCCGTCGGGGTGGCTTTCGTCCCGTGCGCGGATCTGGACCGACACCGATCCCGACCGCACCGGCATGCTGGGCTTCGTCTTCCAGGACGGGTTCACCTACGAGACCTATGCCCGCTACGCCGTGAACGTGCCGATGTACTTCGCCAAGCGCGACGGCAAGTACGTCGATCTGGCCGGCAAGTCCTTCGTCAAGTTCATGGACGGCGAGCTGGCCGAGCTGCCGGGCCAGCGCCCCAGCATCAAGGACTGGGCCGATCACACCACCACCCTGTTCCCGGAAGTGCGCCTGAAGCAGTACCTGGAGATGCGCGGCGCCGACGCCGGGCCCTGGAGCAGACTCTGCGCGCTGCCGGCCCTGTGGACTGGAATCTTCTACGACCAGGCGGCGCTGGCCGCGGCCTGGGACCTCTGCAAGGACTGGTCGGTGGACGATCACGAGCGCCTGCGCGCCGACGTGGCCCGTATCGGGCTGAAGGCGCAGGTGGGCGGCCGCAGCGTGCAGGACGTCGCCAAGGACATGGTGGCGATCGCGCGCCAAGGGCTGAAGAACCGCAACCGCCTGAACGGCGGCATGATCGACGAGACCGGCTACCTCACCGAACTGGAGGATATCGCCGACAGCGGCGTGACCCCGGCCGAGCGGCTGCTGGAGCTGTACAACGGCCCCTGGGCCGGCGACGCCAGCAAGGTGTTCGAGGCGTTCGCTTACTGAGACTCTGCACCCTGCGCTGGTCGCGAGTTCTAACCCCAGGGAACCGATGGAGAAAGTTCGCCGTTTTCGTGGGTGAGATTGCGTACCGGC
>NZ_JANPJP010000111.1:0-13698 GCF_031425575.1 Phenylobacterium sp. | reverse complement strand
GCGAACAGGCGCTCCTGCAGGATCTTCTCGGCGCGGAGCTCATTCTTGCGGTGGACCAGGGTGACCTTGGCCGCGAAGTTGGTGAGGAACAGGGCCTCCTCGACGGCGGTGTTGCCGCCGCCCACCACCACCACGTCCTTGCCGCGATAGAAGAAGCCGTCGCAGGTGGCGCAGGCCGAGACGCCGAAGCCCTGGAACTTCTGCTCGCTGTCCAGGCCCAGCCACTTGGCCTGGGCGCCGGTGGCGATGATCAGGGTCTCCGCCAGCCAGACCTCGCCGCTATCCGTGGTCAGGCGGAACGGACGTTGCGACAGGTCGGCGGTGAGCACGATGTCGTTGATGATCTCGGTGCCCACATGCTCGGCCTGGGCCTGCATCTGTTCCATCAGCCAGGGGCCCTGGATGACGTCGGCGAAGCCCGGATAGTTTTCCACCTCGGTGGTGATGGTGAGCTGCCCGCCGGGCTGGATGCCCTGGATCAGCACGGGCTTGAGCAGGGCGCGGGCGGCGTAGATCGCGGCGGTGTAGCCGGCCGGGCCGGAACCGACGATCAGGCAGCGGGTGGTGCGGGGGGCTTTGGTCTCGGACATGTGGCCTATGTAGGTGAGATTCCGCGCCAGCGCACCCTGGCGAGGGCGATCTAGCTTTCGCAGAAACATCCCCGCAACATGACGCAACGACATGTGGCTGAAAACGCCAGGGGCGCAGATCCCTGGGCGCCAATAATTGACTTGGTCTGACCGCCGGATTCTGGCGCAATCGGGCCAAGCATAAGGAGGAACGCCTAGTGACCGACGTCGCAGCCCAACGGCCGGCCCTGACCCTACCGATCAAGCTGGCCTATGGCTTCGGAACCGTGGCGTTCGGCGTGAAGACCCAGCTGATGGGTCTGCTGCTGCTCTACTACAACCAGATCGTCGGCCTGCCGCCGCACTGGGTGAGCATCGGCCTGGCGGTGACCATCTTCTTCGACGCCCTCTGGGATCCCTTCGTCGGCCAGATTTCCGACAACTGGCGCTCGCGCCTGGGGCGCCGCCACCCCTTCATGTATTTCGCCGCCCTGCCGTCGGCCATCACCCTGGTGGCCCTGTTCAACCCGCCCCAAGGCTGGTCGGACGGCGCAATCACCGCCTACATGATCGTCATGGTGATCGCCGCCAAGGCCACCATCAGCCTCTATGAGGTTCCGGCCACGGCCCTGACGCCCGAGCTGGCGCCCGCCTATCACGACCGCACCCAGCTGCTGACCTTCCGCTACTTCTTCGCCATCTTCGCCAGCAGCGCGGCGGCGGTCATGGGCTGGGTGGTGTTCCTCAAGGACACGGTGGGTCCTGACGGCGAGAAGATCCGCGGCCAGCTCAACCCGGATGGCTACGGCCCCTACGCCCTGGTGGTCGGCGGCCTGATGGTCTTCTCGATCCTGGTGGCCTGCCTGGCGACCCAGAGGTTCATCCCCTTCCTGCACAAGCCGGTGGCGCGCAGCATCAGCGTCCTCGACGTGGTCAAGGAAATGCTGGTGACCATGTCCAACCGCAACTTCCTGGTGGTGTCCCTCTCGGCCCTCTTCGTGGGGGTCGGCGCGGGGCTCAGCAGCGGGCTGAACATCTATTTCCAGACCTATTTCTGGGGCATGGGCTCGGCCAACCTGGCCTTCATCGTGGCCGGGACCATGCTGGGCAGCCTGCTGGCCCTGATCCTCGCGCCCCTGATCTCGCGCATCTACGGCAAGAAGCGGGCCTGCGCGATCCTTATGGGGCTGGCTCTGGTGACGTCGCTGACCCCCATCACCCTGCGCCTGCTGGGGATCATCCCGCAGGAGATGAACGGCAGCGGCAGCCTGACCGGCATCCTGCTCCTCGACCGCACCCTCTACGGCGCCTTCGCCACGGCGGCGGCCATCCTCACCGCCTCGATGATCGCCGACGTGGTGGAGGAGTCTCAGCTCGCCACCGGCCGCCGGTCAGAGGGCCTACTGCTCTCGGCCGACAACGTCCTGCAGAAGGTCGCCGGGTCGGTGGCCAGCATCATCCCGGGCTTCCTGCTGCTGTGGGTGGGCATGCCCGAGAAGGCCAAGCCTGAGACCCTGGATCCGTCCGTCATGACCAACCTGGCCCTGCTGTACCTGCCGGCCACGGCGCTGTTCGCCCTGATGGCCATCAGCGCCATCATGTTCTACCGCCTCGACCGCGCCGGCCACGAGGCCAACCTGGCCAAGCTGGCCGACGCCGCGGCCTTGGGGGCGGTGGTGGCCGAGACAGGCGGCGGCATCGATGGGTCAGACCTGGCCGCGCCGGGGGCCAAGCCGGTCTAGGGGCGGCGCTCGACGGCTGACCCCGGCGCTTGGTTAACGCCTGCTTCAGCGCGTCGGGCTAGGGTTGGGTGTTCATCCTGCTTGGTCGCCCATGCCTGACGCTCCCCATATCGAGATCGCCGGCCGCCGGATCGGGGCCGCCTACGAGCCCTACGTCATCTGTGAGCTGTCGGGGAACCACAACGGCAGCCTGGACCGGGCGCTGTCCATGATCGACGCGGCGGCCGACACCGGCTGCGACGCCATCAAGATCCAGACCTATACCGCCGACACCATCACCATGGATGTCGACCGGCCGGAGTTCAAAATCCATGGCGGCCTGTGGGACGGGCGCAGCCTGCACGAGCTCTACCAGGAGGCCCAGACCCCCTATGCGTGGCACGCCGCCCTGTTCGAGCGGGCCGCGCGGCGCGGAGTGACCCTGTTTTCCAGTCCCTTCGACGAGAGCGCGGTGGACCTGCTGGATGGCCTGGGCGCCCCGGCCTTCAAGATCGCCTCCTTCGAGGCCGTGGACCTGCCGCTGATCGCCTATGCGGCGGCCAGGGGCAAACCGCTGATCATCTCCACCGGCATGGCCAACCTGGCCGAGATGACCGCCGCCCGCGACACCGCACTCGCCGCCGGCGCGCCAGGCGTGGTGATGCTCCACTGCGTCTCCAGCTACCCGGCCGCCCTGGCGGACGCCAATGTCCGCACCGTGGCCGACATGGCCGGCCGCTTCGACAGCCCCATCGGCCTCTCCGACCATACCCACGGCACGGCGGCCTCAGTGGCCGCCATCGCGCTCGGCGCCTGCGTCATCGAGAAGCATTTCACCCTGGCCCGCGCCGACGGCGGACCCGACGCCGCCTTCAGCCTGGAGCCCGCGGAGTTCACCGCCCTGGTGCGCGACTGCAAGGACGCCTGGACAGCGCTGGGCCGCGCCCACTACGACCTGCTGGGGTCGGAGAAAGCCAACCGCCAGTTCCGCCGCTCGCTCTACATCAGCGCCGACGTCAAGGCCGGCGAGGTCCTGACGCGGGCCAATGTCCGTTCGATCCGGCCCGGAAATGGCCTGCCACCGGCCGACCTCGCCAAGGTCCTGGGTAGACCTGCGGCCCGCAACCTCAGCCGAGGCGAGCCCCTGGCCTGGGACATGCTGAATTAGATATATCTAAACAACGGTCTAGACAACGACTGCAGGTGGCGCCGAAACCTAGGCGGCGACGGCCTCGGCCGGTTCGATGTCCAGGGCCTGGGCCAGCGACTTGGAGATCCCCGACAGCGAGGCGGTCTGGGTCTGGGCTTCCCACGCGCCGGCGATGAAGTTGGCGCCCTGGCGCCTTGCCAGGGCGGTGTGCAGGCCCGACAGCTTGCGCGCGGCGTCCAGGGAGTGCTGGGCCCAGCGCGGCTCGACCTGGATCGAGACGGTCTCGTCCAGGTGCAGCGACGCGCCGCCGAAGCCACCCATCAGCCTGTGAACTTCGCGGCGCAGCTCGCTGTCGGAGATTTCCGACACACATTCCGCCGAGAGCAGGGCCTGCCCCCGGCACTCATAGAGGTGCACCCGGAAGACCGATCCCTCGGCGGTGAAGTTGCGCACATGGAAGGGCAGGGGGCCGGCGTAGCGGGCCTTGAAGATGTAGGTGGTCAGGCTCTTGGCCAGGCGCTTGGGGGGCTCCAGGTCGAGCGGGGCGAACAGCGGCGACGGATCGGCCGCCCAGACCACGATGTCTCCGGCCTCGCGGGCGGCGAAGGCCTGCTGCGGCGATAGGAAGGAGGCGGTCTGAATGGTCACGCCCAACCGCTCCAGGGCGCTCTGGCAGCGCATGAAGAAGGTCTGGAAACCGTCGGCCGGCAGGCTGGCCGTCTGGTTCTGCAACCGGCCCCACAGGGCGCGGGGAATGCCGTAGAGGCCGTCATAGACCGGGTCGGACTTCTTGGCCCGGGCCAGGTCGCAGGTCTCGATATCGGTGGCATAGACCCGCTTGACGCCCAGCGGGATGGCCGCGCCGGCGTCAACTTCGTCCAGCCAGGAGCCCAGGGCCCACTGGCAATAGCGAGTCAGAGGGCCTGAAATATCATGGGGATAGGCGCGGATCCTGTCGGCCAGGCTGTCGCCGGTCACTGGGGAGAGGTCTAGCGTGCGGGTGCGCAGGGCCGGACCTTCGAAATCGTGGGTGAAGGCCAGGTCGCCGCCCGGCGCGGGACTGACCGAGCCGAAGCGGTTCTCGAAGTCTTCGAAGACCAGGCCGTTGGCCTCCAGCAGGCATCGGGTCAGATCGCCCTGGGGCCCGAAGTGGCGGCGGTCGGCGCGCAACTCCAGGCCATGGTCGCGGCGGGGCCACGCGGTCCCACCCAGCTGGTCGAACCGCTCATGGAGTTCAATGTCGCGGCAACCGAGGCGATGGGCCTCGAAGGCGGCCAGAATTCCCGTGAGCCCGCCACCAATGATGCGGACCGTCGGGGCCTTGGAGCCCCGGATAACACCAAGCTGTCGCATGCCGACTGTCTTACGAGCGCGTTCGGCGCCCTCCCCGTTTCCGCCAACCTAGGCCATGGGGTGCGAAAGGACCGTTAAGGCTGCGCGCCTTGCGGATGGGGCAGGCTGTCGCGGGTGGCGATGAGCATGAGGAAGACCTCCGCGGCCCGGCCCGCGCCCAGGCCGTCGCAGATCGCCGCGCTGGCGGCCGAGAGCCGGGTGCGAAGGGCCGCGTCGGTCAGCAGGCGTACGATGGCGCGGTCCAGGCGGGCGTCCAGGTCATCGGCGCGGGCGTCCACCACCAGGGCGGCCTCGCGTTCGGCCATGGCGTCGGCCGCGCCTTGCTGGTTCTGGGCCAGCACCAGCATGGCCGAAGGCAGCCCGAGCACGCAGCGCTCCCAGATGCTCGAGCCCGCCGCGCCGATGGCGATGTCGGCGTTGAGGATGAGGTTGGCCATGTCCTGGCTGTCGACGTGCAGGGTGATGCGCGGGTCGCGGCTGGCGATCTTGCTCAGGCCCGGCAGGCTGGGCGCGCCGGCGCCCAGGACAACATCCAGGGTCACGTCGTTGAGGCGCATCCGCAGCCGTTCCACCACCCGTGCGGTGATCGCGCCGAGGTCGGTGAGGCCGAGCGTCACCAGCACGCGCCGCACCCCGCCGCCCCTGCGAGCCAGGGCGGCGTTGCGCAGATGGGCGAATTCAGGGCGCACTGGGGCGAACTCCGGGCCCAGCAGCAGCTGGGCGTCGGTGAGCAGAGCATAGTCGCTCGGCTGGCGGCCCGGACCAGAGTCCAGCACCAGGTTGGCGGCCAGGGGGCGATCGGCCAAGTCATCGATCACCAAGGTGGTGCGGCCCCTGGCCAGGGCCTCGTGATGTTCACGGCCCAGTCCATAGTGATCGAAGACCACGGCGTCGAAGCGGACGCCGGTCAGGGCGTCGGCGATGTGGTCGGGGTCGAGGCCGGTGGCCTCCTCGCGCACGATCTCCGGACCGAACACCTCCAGCAGGGCCGCCACCGCCGGGGTGCAGGCGAAGGCGCAGTCGGCGCCCCGCTCGCCAAGGGCGCGGGCCAGCGTGATGCAGCGCATCACGTGGCCGCCGCCGACCTCGGGGCCGGCGTTGGCGACGAACAGGATCCGGGGACGGACGGGAATCATCTCCCGTGCATGGAAGGCCCAAAGCGGCGCGCTGGGAAGGCGGCTCTGCAGCGCACCTGTGGAGGATCAGGTCCGGGTGATGGAGACGCCGCCGTCCACAAGCATGGCCGCCCCGGTCATGAAGCTGGAGGCGTCAGAGGCCAGGTACAGCACCGAGCGGGCGATCTCCTCCGGCTCAGCCAGGCGCTTCATGGCATTCAGCCCGGCGATGAAGGCGCGGGCCTCGGGCGTGCTGGCCACCTCACGCCCCGCCGCCGTGTCCGTGCCGCCAGGCAGGATGGCGTTGGCGCGGACGCCCTGGGCCCCGAACTCCGCGGCGATGACCTGGGTCAGTCCGACCATGCCGGCCTTGCTGGCGGCGTAGGCCGCCATGCCCGGGAAGCCGACAGTGTGACCGACGAAGCTGGAGGTGAAGATGACCGACCCGCCGCCCCGCAGCACCATGGCTGGAATCTGGTGCTTTGCGCAAAGGAACGCGCTGGTCAGGTTGGTCTCCAGAGTGGAACGCCAGCCGTCGGCGGAAATCTCCGGCGCCGGCGCAATTTCCCCCAGGGAGCCTGCATTGTTGAAGGCGACGTCCAGTCCGCCGAAGCGGACGACGGCGGTCTCCACCAGGGCGCGGGCCAGGGTCTCGTCGCGGACGTCGCCAGGAACGGCCACCGCCTCGCCGCCCTGCCGCTCGATGTCGTCCACCAAGGCTGCAAGCTCCGGCCCGCGCCGCGCCGTGACTACCAGTTTGGCGCCTTCCCGTGCGAACAGCCGGGCGACGGCCTCACCGATCCCGGAGCTCGCGCCCGTGATGATGGCGACCTTGTTGTTGAGCATGGCCATGAGATGTCCTCCGACAGCAGCAGGCCAAAGCGGCCCGCCGAGGCGGGGGTCATAAGGGCCGGCAGCGTCCTGGTCTGGCGGTGGCCGGACCCCGCATCAGGCGTTGGCGGCCTCGATGGCGGCGTCCAGGGCGTCGCGGAAGATCACGAAGAACAGTTCAGGGTCGCCCGGATCGAGGTTCTCCACCATCCCGGAGACCTTGTAGCCGCGCGCCACCAGCAGGGTGCGCATGGGTTGGTTGGATTCGTTGCAGGATACGAACATGCGGTCGCCCTCGAACTGGCCCTCGATATTGGCCATCAGGGCGCCCGCCACGCCTCGGCGCAGGAAGCGCTCGGCTGTGTAGATGCGCTCCAGGAAGGGGTGGCCGAAGAACTCCGCCATCACCGCGTAGCCGGCGATCTCGTCGTCCAGCACCAGGACGCGGACATCCATGCCCCGGTCGCCGGTCAGCGCCTTGCTCATATAGTCGTGGCGGCGCTCTTCGCGCCGGGCGACGGGATCGAACTCCAGGATGGCGGCCAGGTCGCCGGGATTGGCGGGGCGGATCTCTACGCTCATGCCGGGGCTCGCTCATCGTAGCGGCGCAGCACCTCGACGGCGGCGCGGTCGGTTTCGGCCAGCGGCGGATACTTCCACCGGTGGAAGGCGCCGCCGAACGGCCGGGCGGCGCCGAGGCGCTCCAGGTCCTCGTGGAACAGGCGAAACTTGAGGCTGTCGCCGTCCATCTTGAGGATGAAGACCGGCTTTCCGGTGCTGGCGGCGTCGGTGGCCATGTTGGTGGAATCCTCCGTCACCAGGATGTAGTCGGCCGCGGCCAGGAAGGCGAAGTAGGGGTTTTCGCTCTCGCCATCCCAGATGATCCCCGGAATGTGCCGCAACCGCGCCGTCAGCAGGGCGCGGGCCGCGTCAGGCGTGCGGCGCGAGAAACTCACCATGACCGATCCGCCTTCCTGGACGATGGGCAGCTCAATCTCGTGGGCCAGGGAAGCGGCGCGCTCGACCGACAGGTTGTGCGCCTTGGACCTGCCGCCGATCACCACGGCGACGCGGGGGCGGGGCAGGGCGTCGATCTGCTTCTTGAAGCGGGCCAGCTCGGCCTTCAGCCGCTTGGCGTTGACGCCGTTGGGGGAGCCGGTGATCGGGAACACGTTGTCGCCCTGCAGACGGTCATGCTTGGGGGGGATCACCAGGTCAAACAGGCTGGTGGGCATGCGGGGGTCCTGGGTCTGGACCACGAAGGTGGCGTTCTTGGTCCAGGCCTTCAAGCGGATGGAGAGCGGCAGGGTGGCGCGGCCCGCGGCCAGCCAGATGTCGGGCCAGGGTGGGCCGATACCGGTGTCGGGCCTCAGGGTCTCGAGCGGCAGGGGGTTCAGCCACCAGGGCAGGCGGCCGATGCGGCCCTTCCAGGCCACGCGCTTGACCACGACCTGCGCCTTGCGCCGGGCGGCGATGGCGTTTGCCAGGCCCACGACCTGGCTCTCCATGCCGGCCCGTCCGTCGGATACGGCCCAGATGACGAGCGGCGGCGTGTCGGGGGATTTCGGCAAGCTTGCGGCTTCCGTGCTCAGACATGAGTCAGGGAGCCGACTCTCGCCGGCTCACCATAGCGACCTTTTTGGCTTGGCTAAGGCCTAGCTAGACCCACTCGACCTTGAGGATCTCGTAGGCCTTGGTGCCACCGGGGGTCGGGACCTCGACGACGTCGCCGGTCTCCTTGCCGATCATCGCACGCGCGATGGGGGAGGCGATGGAGATCTTGCCCGCCTTCACGTCGGCTTCGTGCTCACCGACGATCTGGTAGCGGGCCTCGTCCTCGGTGTCCTCGTCGACGACGGAGACCGTGGCGCCGAACTTTACCTGACTACCGGAAAGTTTGGAGACGTCGATGACCTGTGCGCGGGCCATCCGATCTTCGATGTCGGCGATCTGGCCTTCGATCCAGCCTTGGCGCTCCTTGGCTGCGTGATACTCGGCGTTTTCCGAGAGGTCGCCATGCTGGCGAGCTTCCGAAATGGCCGCGATCACTGCTGGTCGCTCCAGGGTTTTCAAACGCTTGAGGTCTTCGTCAAGGCCTTGATAGCCTCCGACGGTCATTGGGACTTTTTCCATGGCAGATAGGTAACTCGGGTTCGCCCTTGGGTTTATGTTCCGGCCGCGGGCGCAGGCGACCGGGGGGATAAAGGATAGAAGTCAGACTGTGAAAACTCAAGGGGTGCAATGCAGCAATGTCATTGCGAAGCGCGGCGGATGCCGGAATGGCCTCCCAAACTCCCCGCCCTTGAGAGGGTTCCACCGGCCGGCGGTGGCGCCGAGCGGGGCGGGCGCCTAGATTGGCGCTGCAACGAGAGACGAGACCATGGCCAGCAAGCGGGGCGTCACCCTCTACCATTCCCCCGCCAGCCGGGCCTTCACCGCCTACTGGCTGCTGGAGGAGCTCGGCGTACCCTTCCGCGTCCAGACCGTCGACATCTCCAAGGGCGATCAGAAGAAGCCGGAATACCTGAAGCTGAACCCGTCGGGAAAGGTGCCCACCGTGACCGACGGCGCGGTGGTGGTCAGCGAGAACCCCGCCATCTGCCTCTATCTGGCCGACCGCTACGGATATGGTTCGCTGGCCCCCAGGATCGAGGAGGCCGATCGCGGCCCCTATCTGAAGTGGATGGTCTATTCGACCGCGGTGCTGGAGCCGCTGCTAATGCTGCACGACAAGCACATCGACTTGCCGGGGCGCGAGACTGGTTTCGGCGGCTACGAGGACGTGATCGGCGTGCTCACCGGCGCCCTGAAGGACCGCCAGTACCTGCTGGGCGACCGGTTCTCGGCCGCCGACGTCATGCTGGGCTCAGTGGTCTCCACCTCGCTCTATCGCAAGGAGTTGCCGGAGCATCCCGTCCTCATGGACTACAACGCCCGCCTGACACACCGCGAGGCCTACCATCGGGCCTCCGACGCCACGTGGCCCGCCCACCTCTTCCCAGCGCCCTAGCTCTCCGAGATGATCGCGCCCCTCAGCTCCTCGGCGTCGGGGGCCTCGTAGACGCCCTCGATGAAGTCGAACATGTCGGGGTTCACCTCGATGGCGAAGGTTTCGCCGCGCACTTCGTTGCGTTCCAGGACCCGCGCGCGGCGAACCTCCGAGCTGGCGGTGACGAAGTGGAACTGGAGAGGGAGTTCGCAGGCCTCGGCGATCTCCGCGACGCGGGCCCTGTCGGACTTGCGCATCAGACCCAGGTCGAGGACCACCGAGGTTCCTGCCGCGATGGCCGCTGCGGCCACCGACCAGATCTGCGCCTCGCACCGTTCGACGCGGGACATCATCCACTCGAACTGCAGGGGCTCGGGCATGTCGGCGGCAAACAGCCGCGCCATCCAGTCATCGATGGAGAAGTGGATGGCCGGCTCGGTGCGGGCGAGCTGTTTGGCGTAGGTCGATTTCCCGGCGCCCGAGGGCCCGAAGATCACGTGCAGTGTGGCGGTCATGGGCCGCCGGTTACTTCACCGAGAGGCCTCCGTCGATGACCAATTCCGCCCCGGTGACATAGCGGCTCTCCTCCGACGCCAGCCACAGGACGCCGTTGGCGATGTCCAGTGGGTAGCCCTTGCCCCCCAGGGGCACGGCGTCGGCGCTCATGGCGTCCAGCACCTGGGGCCGGGGCGGGCGGGCGTTGTCGCCCGGCTCGCCGGTGCCGATGATGTCGTCCCAGATCGGGGTCTCGATGATGCCGGGGTGGACGGAATTCACCCGGATGCCGTCCTTGGCGTTGCCGCATTCCATGGCCACGGCCTTGGTGAACAGGCGCACCCCGCCCTTGGTGGCGCAGTAGCCGGCCAGGATCGCCGAGCCCTTGAGGCCCGCCACCGAGGACATGTTGATGATCGAACCGCCGTCGCCGCTGACGCGCATCAGCGGGATAGAGTGCTTCACCCCCAGGAAGACGCCGTCGAGATTGATCGCCACCTGTCGCTGGAAGTCGCTGAGCGTCATGTCCAGCACTGAGCCGGAGATCCCGATGCCGGCGTTGTTGACCAGGATGTCGAGGCGGCCGTGGTCAGCCTTGATACCCGCGATCACATCGATCCACGCTGGTTCTGAGGTGACGTCTTGGTGGCGGTACTGGGCCTTGCCGCCCTTGGCGGTGATCTCGGCGGCAAGGGCCTGGCCCTTCTCGTCCTGCAGGTCGGTGAGGATGACGATCGCGCCTTCCTCGGCCAGGCGCTCGGCGCAGGCGCGCCCGATGCCGCTCGATCCGCCGGTGACCAGGGCCACCTTGCCTTGAACCCGTCCCGCCATTCTGTTTCCCCGTGGCTTCTTGTTCGTCGTGGCGCGAGGGGTAACCCAGGCCCGGCGCCTTGCCCAGCATCACGCAGCGTCAGCTGGGCGTGGGCGCGAAAAGTAAGAGCGTCCGCCCAGACCTGATCCAGGCGGAATTGGTGCGTCGAAGGTGATCTGCGCTGGCCCCTGCGCACCTCGGGGCGGGGCCAGCCCAGGTCGTGTCCGGCTACCGGAGGTAGGACGGTGTTGAGTCACCCGTGGTGACGAGGCCGTAGATCAGCCCGATGGCAAGCACCACGACGGCGGCGACCATCAGGACCCCGATCAGGCCCTCGAAGCGCTCATAGAGATGCCGGTTTTTGTGATGACGGACAACCGTTTCGCCGGTCTTGAGATCTTCTGACATGGCGTTTCCCTCGCATTCTGTTGGGGGAACAAGTCCCCACGCCAGGCTGCGACAGGCGCCCTCGAGGGCTAGTCCGGTCAGTCTTCAGGGGCCGCCGGAAGCACGCCCACTTGCGCCTGCATAAGCAAGGCGACAGGCGAAGGTTGAGCCCAAAACGCTGTTCGGTCAATGAGGTCAGGCTTGCTGGTGGAGTTGATGTGTCACCGCGGCCGACTATGAGATGGGGGCATGGACATCGACAAGGTCGAGATCGCGCGTAAGGCGGCAGCGCCGGTGTCGCCCGCCGGGACGACAACGGCAGGGCGGCGGCGCTTCAATCCCTTCACCGCGCTTGGTCCTGGGTTGATCACCGGGGCGGCCGATGAGGATCCCGGGGGCATCGCGACCCACAGCCAGGCCGCCGCCCAGTTCGGACTCGGCATGCTGTGGACGGCCTTCGCCACCTATCCCTTCATGGCGGCCTTTCAGTCGGTCTGCGGACGTATCGGGCGGGTGACGGGCCGCGGTCTAGCGGCCAATATCGGCCGCGCCTTTCCGCGTTGGGTGGTGCTGAGCGTCGTCGGGTTGCTGCTGCTGGCCAATGTGCTCAACATCGCCGCCGACGTGGCGGCCATGGGCGAGGCCGCCCAGCTGGTGTTCGGCGGCAACCGGCACGTCTTCACCCTGGGCCTCGCGGTCTTCTCGCTGCTGCTGCAGGTCTTCGTGCCCTACCATCGCTATGTGGGCTTCCTGAAGTGGATGACGCTGGCCCTGTTGTCCTATGTGGCGGTGGCCTTCGCTAGCCACATCCCCTGGACGCAGGTCGTGGCCCAGACCCTCGCCCCGCAGATCAAGCTGGACTTGGCGACAGCGACCGTGGTGGTGGCGGTGTTCGGGACCACCATCAGTCCGTACCTGTTCTTCTGGCAGGCCGCTGAGGAGGTGGAGGACGTCGCCCTTCGCCCCGACGAACACCCCCTCACCGAGCATCCCGAGGAGGCGGAGTACGAGCTCAAACGGATCGGCTGGGACACCTATCTGGGCATGGCCTATGGCAATGGCATCGGCTTCTTCGTGATGCTGGCCACGGCCGCAACCCTACACTCGGCCGGCATCACCCAGATCGATACGGCGTCCCAGGCGGCGATGGCCTTGCGGCCCCTGGCCGGGGACTTTGCATTCATGCTGTTCGCCCTGGGCATCATCGCCACCGGCCTGCTGGCGGTGCCGGTGCTTGCCGCCTCGGCGGCCTACGCCCTCTCCGAGGCGATGGGCTGGAAAGCCAGCCTGGAGAGTCGCTTCAGCGAGGCGCACGGCTTCTACGGGGTGATCGGGATGGCGATCCTGGCCGGGGTGATCCTCGACTATTCGCCCCTGGACCCGATCCGGGCCCTGTTCTGGAGCGCCGTTATCAACGGCGTGATCGCGGTGCCGCTGATGGCGGTGATCATGCTGGTGGCGACCCGCAGGTCGATCATGGGCGCCTTCACCGCCACCGCCGTCCAGCGCATCGTCGGCTGGGCGGCGGTGGCGATCATGGCCACGGCGTCCGGGGTGATGTTCGCTCAGATGGCGGGGGCGTTCTGACCCTCAGGCGTAGCTCTGCAGCGGACGAACCTCCAAGGGCGCCTTGGCGGTCTCGGCGATGGCCTGGGCCGCGGCCAGGGCGCCGGCCGCGGTGGTGAAATAGGGGGTCTTCATCATCAGGGCCGTGCGGCGCAATTCGAAGCTGTCGGCCACCGACTGCTTGCCCTCGGTGGTGTTGAAGACGAGCTGGACCTCGCCATTCTTCATGGCGTCGACGATGTGCGGACGGCCCTCCAGGACCTTCTTCACGTGCTCGACGGCCAGGCCTTCGCCGGCCAGGTAGGCGGCGGTGCCGCCCGTGGCGAGGACCCGGAAGCCCTGGCCCAACAGCAGGCGGATCGGCTCGACGATCCAGGGCTTGTCAGCCTCGCGCACGGAGACGAACACGCAACCGGTCTTGGGCAGGGTCACCCCGCCGCCCAGCTGGGCCTTGGCGAAGGCGCGCGCGAAGGCGGGAGCCAGGCCCTCGCCCTCACGCCGCCAGTCGAGGCCCATGACCTCGCCGGTGGAGCGCATTTCGGGACCCAGGATGGTGTCGACGCCGGCGAAGCGGGCGAAGGGGAAGACCGCTTCCTTCACCGCGATGTGGTTGTAGGGCGGCTCGCTGGTGTCGAAGGACGACAGCGGTTCGCCGGCCATCACCTTGGCGGCGATAGCGGCGAGCGGCTTGCCGATGGTCTTGGCCACGAA
>NZ_JANPJP010000110.1:0-8831 GCF_031425575.1 Phenylobacterium sp. | reverse complement strand
CGCCCTGGCCGAGGGAGGCCTCGTAGGCCGACATCGACCGGTAGAAGGCCGCGAAGCTCGGATCGCGGCCGAAGCTCTGGGCGAAGATCCGGGTGCGCTGGGCGTCGCCCTCGCCTCGGGTGGTCTCGGCCTCCTCGGTGGCGGTGGCGAGGGTGATGGCCACTTCCTTGTCGGCGCCGGCGATGATCTCGCGTTTCTTCTGTTCGCCCTCGGCGCGGCGCTGAGCGGCCTCCTGCTGGCGGCTGGTCTGCATGCGGCGATAGACGGCCGCCTGGTTGGCGGCGGGCAGGTCGGCGCGCTTGATCCGCACGTCGATGATCTCGATCCCCAGGCGCGAGGAGTTGGCGCGCTTGGCGACGTCGATCTTGGTCTGAGTCATCAGGGCGCCCCGGCGACCCGAGATAATGTCGCTGGAATTGGCCGTGCCGAGGATCTGGCGCAGGGAGGAGTTCAACAGCCGCTCGATGCGGTCGTTGGCCGTGCGCTCGTCCCGCAGGGTCCGGTAGTACTGCAGCGGGTTGGAGATGCGGTAGCGGACGAAGGCGTCCACCACCAAGCGCTCCTGGTCGGCGGCGATGACCTCTTCCTGGTCAGCCTCGAGCTTCAGGTTGCGCTTGTCGAGCTTGATGACGTTCTCAAGGAAGGGCGCCTTGATCTTCAGGCCAGGCGCGTTCTCGCCAGGCGCGTTGATCACGCGGACGGGTTCGCCGAAGCGGACGACGATGGCCTGCTGGCGCTGTTCGACGATGAACAGGGTGTTGAACAGCACGACGAGGACGCCAAACGCGATGACACCCCAGGTGGTGAGGCGGCGGTTCATCGCGGAGCTCCGGGGCTGGGAATGACGGTTTCGCCGCCCTCGGCCTGCGGTACGACGCGGGCGGTGGGCGTCTTGGCGCGGAACACGTCGGGGGGCAGGATGATCGGGGCGCTGGCGCCCTTGCCGTCGATGACCACCTTGTTGGAGCGCGACAGCACCCGCTGCATGGTCTCGATATAGAGGCGGTCGCGGGTCACGCCCGGCGCGCGCTTGTACTCGGTCAGGATCTGGCTGAAGCGCGAGGCCTCACCGATGGCTTCCCGAACCGACTGCTCGCGATAACCCTGGGCCGACTGGGTCAGCTTGGCCGCGTCACCCTTGGCCTCGTTGATCACCCGGTTGCGGTAGGAGTTGGCTTCGTTGACGGCGCTCTCAGCGTCCTGGCCGGCGTTTGCCACTTCGCGGAAGGCGGCGACGACTTCCTGCGGCGGGTTGGCGCTGCGGATCTGCACTTCGACGATGCTGACCCCAGCTCCCCAGCCGTCCAGGGTCTTCTGCATCAGCTCGGCCGACTGGTTTTGCACCCGGCCGCGGCCGGTGGTGAGGATGTCCTGCAGGGTGGTCTTGCCCACCACCTCGCGCATGGCGCTCTCGGCCACCGCTTTGACGGCGTCTTCCTGGTCGCGGACGGTGAACACGTACTTGGCCGCGTCGGCCACGCGCCAGGTGACGCTGAAGTCCAGGTTCACGATGTTCTCGTCGCCGGTCAGCATCAGGCTTTCTTCCGGCACGTCGGCCCCGGCCGATCCGCCGATGTCGATGCGGTTCAGGCTGGTGACGGCCACCTTTTCCACGCGTTCGATGGGCATGGGCAGGTGATAGCGAAGGCCCGGGGTTTCTGAGCGCGAATAGGCGCCGAAGGTGGTGACCACCGCGGCCTCGTTGGGTTGGACGATATAGACGCCCGACAAGGCCCACAGGGCGAAGCCCGCGCCGGCCACCGCGGCGATCGCGCCGGGACGGATCCGGTCGCCGCCCGGACCGCCGGCGCCGAACATGCTGCGCAGTTGCGCCATCAACCGCTCAAGGGTGGCCGAGATATCGGGACCGCCCGGACCGCCGCCGCCGCCGGGACGGCGCGGGCCGCCGCCTTGCGGGCCTTGGGTCTTGGGGGGTTGCTTGTCGCCGCCACTACCCTCGCCGGATGGCGGAGAGCCCCAGGGGCCGGGGTTCGCATTGTCGTTCCAGGGCATGGTCGCGTCGTCTGCTTCTTTGTCTCGGCGCGGCGGCGAAGGGCCGCCTGTCGTCGGGCTTGTAAACCGGCGCTGTCAGCCGGATATGAGGCGCGCAAGCCCGCAAAGCAAGACACACGGGTGTCATGATCTCTGAAACCGCCCCCGAACGCGCCGTCGTGCTCGCCGCCCTGGATCGGGTGCTGGACCCGAAGACCGGCAAGGGTCTCGTCTCTGCCCGCCTGGTCCACGGCCTGACCCTGGCGCCGGGCCGGGCCGGCTTCGTGCTGGAGGTGGCGGCGGCCGACATCCCCCTCTACGAGCCGACCCGCGCCGAGGCGGAACGCGCCCTGATGCACGTCGACGGCGTGGCCGAGGCCCAGGTGATGCTGACCGTGGAGGCCGACCAGCCACCGCCGCCCCCGCCCGGCGTGACCCGCGTGGTCAAGGGCGCCCGCGTGACCCAGGACCCGGCGGCTGCGCCCAAGCCGCCGGTGGACGCCGTCCGTCCCGACCACGTCCGCCGCGTCATCGCCGTGGCCAGTGGCAAGGGCGGGGTGGGCAAGTCCACCATTTCGGTGAATCTCGCCGCCGCCTTCGCCGCCATGGGCCTGCGCGTCGGCCTGCTGGACGCGGACATCTACGGGCCTTCGGCCCCGCGCATGCTGGGGATCGACGGCGACCCGGGCTTTGGTCCCGACAAGAAGCTGATCCCGCTGGAGGCCTGGGGCATGAAGGTGATGTCCATCGGCTTCCTGGTGGACGAGGCCGCCCCGATGATCTGGCGCGGTCCCATGGCCTCCTCGGCCGTGCGCCAGATGGCCAACGATGTGGGTTGGGGAACCGAGGCCGAGCCCCTGGATATCCTGGTGGTGGACATGCCGCCCGGCACCGGCGACATCCAGCTGACCCTGGTTCAGAAGATCAAGCTGGACGGGGTGGTGATCGTCTCCACGCCCCAGGAGATCGCCCTCATCGACGCCCGCCGCGCCGTGGCCATGTTCCAGAAGACCAACACCCCGATCCTGGGGTTCGTGGAGAACATGTCCTACTTCCCTGACCCCGCCACCGGCGCCCGCATCCCGATCTTCGGCGAGGGCGGGGGCAAGGCGGAGGCGGCGAAGCTGGGCCTGCCCCTGCTGGGGGAAATCCCCCTGGACCAGGCCCTCCGCCAGGCCTGCGACGACGGCAGGCCGGTGACCGCGGCGGCCCCTCAGAGCCCCGCGGCCAACGTCTTCAATCAGATCGCCAAGGCCCTGCTCTAGACTAAGGCCTGTCGTTGGTGTCGGGAACCGAAACGCCCGAGGCGGTGGCCAGGACGCCGGCCTCGGCGGCCAGGGCGTCACGGATGTCGAGCTGGCGGCGGACCTCACCGTGGCGGGCGGCGTCAAGCTTCCAGCCGATGAAGCAGGCTCCGCCGAAGAACACCAGGATGATGGGCGCGAAGACGTAGCAGAGCTCCAGGCCACGGATGGCGGCCGGCGTGTTCACGGCGCCCTCAGAGGCGTTGTAGCCCACCATGCCCAGCACGGTGAAGCTGATGCCCACGGTGAGCGCCGAGCCGATCTTCTGGGTGGTGGTGACCAGGGCGTAGAGCAGGCCGGCCCGCTCCTCGCCGGTCTCCAGCCTCACCTCGTCGGCCACGTCGGCGACCATGGCGCGGACGATCAGCACGAAGGCCGAGGAGACGAAGCCGACGGCGAACATCGCCGGGATGGCCAGGGACATGGTGGCGGGTGGAATGATCATCAGCATCGACTGGGTGACGGCGTAGCAGACCGAGGTCAGCATCAGCGTCCGGTGCTTGCCCAGCTTCTGGGCGGTCCAGCTCCAGAACATCGCGCCGGCCAGGCCCGCGGCGATGTAGAAGATCAGCAGGAACGAGGTCTGGGCCGTGGTGTAGCCCCGGGCGTCGTGGAAGAAGAACAGGTAGAGCGCCGCCGTGGTGCCGGGGCCGAGCGCCATCACGAAATCGGCGATGATCAACCGGATCATCTCGGGCCGGGTGATCAGCTTCCAGTAATCAGCAAAGCTGGCGTGCACGCCCGCGGTTTTCGGGGCGACGCGCTCGGGGCTGATCCAGATGCAGAGCGCCACCGTGATGGGCAGCAGGATGATGCAGAACCACCCCATGGCGTGGACGCTCTCGGCGAAGGTGCCCTTCACCGACAGCTGCACCACCAGGATCGCGACGGCGCCGATCACGCCAACGGCGCTGATCACCCCATAGACCCTGGACCGGTCATTGTAGTCGGTGGCGAGCGCCGCGCCCCAGGCCGCCTGGGCCAGGGTGACGATGGAGATCCCGAGAAACAGCACCAGCAGCCAGCCGATGATATAGCCCTCGCCGACACCGGTGTCGGCCATGAACAACATGTAGACCGCCGCCATCACCAGCGGCGCGCCGACCGCCAGCCAGGGGCGGTAGCGGCCCCAGCGGGAGGTGGTCCGGTCCATGGCCATGCCCAGCAGGGGATCCACGGCCAGGTCGATCAGGCGCACGATGGTGATCGCCGCGCCCACCGCCACCATGGACAGGCCCAGGTGCCCGGCGAAGAACCGGGGCAGGTAGACCGCCATGACCAGGCCGATGGCGGCGATGGGCAAGGCTGTCGAGGCGAAGGATAACGCGACTGGCAGCGATATGCGCTGCGATGGGGGCGAAACCGCCATGGAAATCTCCGTAATGGGGTGGCGCTGAGCGCGCCGGCTTGAAAAAACTCAGGTGCGCCGCGTGGCGCGGAAAAGACGTCAGGTTCGCGAGGCGTCGGGCGCGATGGGCAGAATATTGCCCGGCGTCGCGGTCACGCTCTCGATGATGGGCGCCTCGTCATAGAGGGCGTCGCGTTCCTCCAGCTTGCGCCGGACCTCCGCGTGGCTGGTGGCGTCCAGCTTGTAGCCGATGAAACAGGCGCCCCCGAGCATGACGAAGACGATGGGGCCGATCAGATAGGCGAGCTCCAGGTTGTGGATCGCCTGGGCGGTGTTGGTGGCGCCCTCCTTGGCGTTGTAGCCGACCCGGGCCAGCACGGTGAAGGTCAGGAAGATCGAGAAGGCGCCGGCCACCTTTCCGGTCAGGACGGTCAGGGCGTAGATCAGGCCGATCCGCTCCTTGCCGCCGTCCAGCCGGACCTCGTCGCCGATGTCGGCGGTGATCGCCCGGGTCATGACCCCGAATCCCGCGGCCAGAAACCCGGCCATGAACATCGCCGGCAGAGCCAGCATCATGCTGCCCTTGGGCAGGAAGCCCACCATCATCAGCATCAGGGAATAGCCAGTGGTGGTGACCATCACCGCCCGGTGCTTGCTGATCCGGTTGGCCAGCCAGCTGACCGACGGCGCGCCCGCGAAGCCTGCCAGGATATAGACCAGCAGCAGGATGTTGGCCTCCGAGGTGGAAAAGCCTCGGGCGTCCTTGAAATAGAACAGGTAGAGCGCCGCCATCCAGCCGGGACCGAGCGCCAGGCAGAGGTCGGCCAGCAGGATGCGGATCATGTTGGGCCGCGAAATCAGCGCCCAGTAGTCGTGCAGATTGAAATGCTTGCCGCCGACATCGACGGTGATCTTCTCGGGCGTACGCCAGACCACCAGGGCGACCGCCACCGGTGTCAGGCCGATGATGAACCAGCCCATGGCCTGGACGCCTTGGGCGTCCGTCAGGCCCTGCTGCTCCAGGACGATGGGGATCACCAGGACGAGAACCGAGCCCAGCACCCCCACCGCGGTCATCACCGCGAAGATGCGCGAACGCTCGTGATAGTTGGTGGCCAGCGTCGCGGCCCAGGCAGAGTGCGAGAGGCCCAGGATCGAGGTGCCCAGGTACATGATCAGCAGCCAGCCCCCGAGATAGAGCTGCCCCGAGCCCTCAGGCGCCTGGAACAGCATGATCAGGGCGATCATCAGGATCGGCGCGCCGATCACCGTCCAGATTCGATAGCGGCCCCAGCGGGTCCGCGTGCGGTCCATGATCATGCCCAACGCCGGGTCCAGCGGGATGTCGATGGCGCGCACCAGGGCGAAGACTGCGCCAACCACCGCCAGCTCGACGCCGATGTGGCTGGCGAAGTAGCGGGGCAGGTAGACCGAGATGGCGATCGCCAGGGCCGACAGCGGCAGGCTGGTCCCGGCGAAGGCCAGTATGGTTCCGAGCGATAGTCGCCCGGACGAGCTCGCCGTGCTGGCTTGGGTCAAGTTCGCAATCCTCCGCGCACACCCAGCACACACTTGTCGGAGGCTTGAGTCTTGCGCGTAGGTTACGCTTGATCACCTGTGCCGAAGCAAGCGGTTTCGCGGGCGCCGGCCGGGGATTCCGGCCAGCGCCGCGTCCAGCTGTCAGTCCGCCCGGGACGGCGTCGGGATGGCGGCCTCGCCGGTCACGCTCTCGATGATGGGCGCCTCATCATAGAGGGCGTCGCGGGCGTCCAGTTCGGCCCGGATTTCCGCGTGCCGTTCGGCCCCCAGCTTGTAGCCGATCATGCAGGCGCCCCCCAGCATCACGAAGACCACCGGCCCGATCAGATAGGCCAGCTCCAGGTTATGGATCGCCTCGGGCGTGTTCTGCGCCCCGTCGGCCGCCAGGTAGCCGACCTTGGACAGCACCCAGAAGGTCAGGCCGATGGAGAAGGCGCCGGCGATCTTGGTGGTCATGACGGTGATGGCGTAGAGCAGGCCCGAACGCTCCTTGCCCTGTTCCAGGCGCACCTCGTCGGCGACGTCGGCGGTCATGGCGCGGGTCAGCACGTTGAAGCCCGCGGCCATGAAACCGGCCATGAACATCGGGATCGCGCCGATCAGCATGTTGCCCTGCGGGATCGCCATCAGCGAGATCAACACCAGGGAATAGACCGTGGTGGCCACCATCACCGCGCGGTGCTTGGAGATCTTCGTGGCCAGCCGTCCCATCAGCGGCGCGCCGGCGAACCCGGCCAGAATGTAGACCGCCAGCAGGATGCTCGCCTGGCCGGTGGTGAACCCGCGGCTGTCGGTGAAGAAGAACAGGTACAGCGCGCTCATCCAGCCCGGGCCCAACGACAGGCACAGGTCGGCCAGCAGGATGCGCAGGAAAGAGGGGCGAGTGATCAGGGCGCCGTAGTCGCGCAGGCGGAAGGAGTGGCCGGGAACCTCGGGCGCGATCTTTTCCGGGGTGCGCCAGATGACCAGGGCCGTGGCGATCGGGGTCAGGACGAAGATGAACCAGCCCATGGTGGAGATGTTGCCGGCGTCAGACGCGCCGCGGGCCTCGTTGACGATCGGGATCGCCAGGATCGAGGCCGCCCCCAGGACGCCGATGGCGGTCATGATGCCGAACAGCCGCGAGCGGTCGTCATAGTGAGGGGCGAGCGTCGCGGCCCAGGCCGCGTGCGACAGGGCCAGGATCGAGTTGCCCAGGTACATCACCAGCAGGCAGACGATCAGATAGGTCCGTCCCACACCCTCCGGCGGCATGAACAGGAAGTAGATGCCGGCCATCAGCACCGGCGCGCCCAGGATCGTCCAGACCCGGTAGCGACCCCAGCGCGTGCGGGTCTTGTCCATGGTCCAGCCCAACAGGCCGTCCACCGGGATGTCGATCATGCGCACGATGAAGAAGGCCGCCCCCACCAGGGCCAGGTCGATGCCGAGGTGGCTCGCATAGTGGCGGGGCAGATAGACCGAGATGGCGATGGCGACGGCGGAGATAGGCAGGCTGGTGGCCGCGAAGGCCATGGCCGTGGAGAGCGGCAGGCGTCGCGCGCTCACCACCGAAGACTCGCTCATGTAAGGTCCCTGTTCCTGATGGATCGCCGCTCTTGCGGGGGCGTGCAGACCCCTAGGTTACGCGCGATTAGGCAGGGGGGAGCAAGTGAAATCACTGCAACGCAAAGGGGCGGCCCCTGCTGGAGCCGCCCCGAGGTCGAACGCGGTGGGGTGTGACCCTAGCCGCCCTGCATCTTGCGGAAGAACTTCCCGCTCTGCTCGCCGCCATTTAGATAGGCCTGCTGGCCGGCCGGATCGGAAATCTTGGACCAGTTGTCGCGCACCTCTTCCACCGACAGGCCGCCCTCCCCGAGATAGACGCCCTCGGTTTCATAGAGGCGGGTGAGGGCGAAGGCGCCCGCGCCGGCGGTCAGGATCGCGCCGGTGGGGGCGTCTTCCGAGGCCAGGTAGACGACGCCCGGCGTCACATATTCGGGCTTCAGCTTTTCCAGGATGGCGGGGGGCATCAGGTTCTCGGTCATGCGCGTGGCGGCGACCGGGCTGATGGCGTTGATGTGGATGTTGTTCTTCTGGCCTTCCAGGCGGATCGTGTTCATGAACCCGATGATGCCCAGCTTGGCGGCGCCGTAGTTGGACTGGCCGAAGTTGCCGTACATACCCGACGACGAGGTGGTCACGACGATGCGGCCGTAGTTCTGCTCGCGCATGATCTCCCAGACGGCCTTGGTCGGCTTGACCGTGCCCATCAGGTGGACGTTCAGCACCAGCTCGAAGTCCTCCATGGTCATCTTGGCGAAGCTCTTGTCGCGCAGGATGCCGGCGTTGGCGATCAGCACGTCGATGCGGCCCCACTGGTCCATGGTCTGCTTGACCATGTGGGCGACGCCGGCGTCGTCGGTAACCGACGAGCCGTTGGAGATGGCTTCGCCGCCCATCGCCTTGATCTCTTCGACCACGGCGTCGGCGGCGGCGGACGAGCCGCCCGAACCGTCCATCGAGCCGCCCAGGTCGTTGACGACAACCTTGGCCCCGCGGCGCGCCAGCTCCAGCGCATGCTGCTTGCCCAGGCCGCCGCCCGCGCCGGTGACGATCGCCACTTTGCCGTCGAAGCGGATGTCCGCCATGGAAGTCTCTCCAGAAAG
>NZ_JANPJP010000109.1:0-58279 GCF_031425575.1 Phenylobacterium sp. | reverse complement strand
CCGCCGGCCTCGCCCTGATCATCGTCGTGGGCGCGAAGTACTGGGGGTCAGTGGACATGTTCCAGACCCCGGCGACCCCGTCCGGCGGCAGCCTGCTGGCCATCCCACCGCTGCTGATGGTGCAGGGCGCCGTGCTGACCTTCTTCTCCTTCGTGGGCTTTGAAGACACGCTGAATGTCGCCGAGGAGGTCAAGAACCCGCGACGCACCCTGCCGCTGGGGCTGGTGCTCGGGATGTCGCTGGCCTGCGTCCTCTATATCGGCGTGGCGGTGACGGCGGTCTCGGTCATACCTTGGCGGGAGCTGGCCGACGCCAAGGCGCCCCTGGCTGACGTCATGGCCCGGGCCGCGCCTTGGTTCCCCGGCTGGGCCTTCGTCGTCATCACCGTCTTCGCCGTCGCCAACTCGGCCCTCATCAATTACGTCACAGCCTCGCGCCTGCTGTACGGAATGGCGCGCGATGGCCGGCTGCCGGCGCAGTTGGCGCGGGTTCATCCCACCCGGCGCACGCCTCACTTCGCCATCGTCATCCTGCTGGTCCTGCTGATCGCCCTGGCCATGGCGGGCGACATCGCCGAACTCGCGTCGGCCACGGTCCTGCTGCTGCTCTGCGTCTTCGTGGTGGTGAACGCCTCCCTGGTGGTGCTGACCCTGCGCAAGGACGAGCCCAAGGGCGGTTTTGAGATCCCCGTCATCATCCCGGCGGCCGGCGCGGTTGTATGCCTTGGACTGCTCGTGGCGCGGATCGCCTCCGACGACTGGCGAGCGCCTCTCATCGCAGGCGTGCTGCTGGCCTCCGCCGCGGCGCTCTACCCCTTCGTCAGGCCAAAGCCCACTGAGCCCAAAGGGTAGCTTCCTGCGCCTTGGCCTTGGTGACCGAGGCCTCCTTGATGTGGCCATAGCCGCGGATCTGCTGCGGGACCTGGGCGATCTGGACGGCGAGCGGCGTCTTCTCCGCCGAGAGACCGGCGAGCAGCCTGTCGATCCCCGCCTCGTAGTCTGCGATCAGGCCGCGCTCCATCCTGCGCTCCTCACTGTAGCCGAACAGGTCGAGGCCCGTGCCGCGCAGGCCCTTGAGCTTGGCGAGCATCGGGAAGCCCAGATCCAGCATCCAGCCCCCGAAGGCGATCTTCTTGGGGCGGCCATTGGCGTCCTTGGGCGCGATGATCGGCGGGGCGAGCCAGACCTTGACCTTGCCGCCCTTGAAGGTCCCGTTCTTCTCGGCATCGAAGCGGCCGTCGGAGTAGAGCCGCGCCACCTCGTACTCGTCCTTGTAGGCCATCAGCTTGTAGAGGTTCACGGCCACCGAGCGGGTCAGGACCTCGGAGCCGAAGATGGCCTCGGCCTTGGCCACCTGGTCGACGCGGTCGAGATAGCGCTGGGCGTAGGCGGCGTTCTGGTATGCCGTCAGCTCCCGCCCTCGATGAGCGATCAGCTCGGCCAGGGGCATGGTCTCCGGCGTCGGCACGTCGGCCTCGGCCTTGCCACGCTCGGCGGGATCGTAGGCCACCCGGCGGCCCAGTTCGAAGGCCTGCAGGTTGGCCTCGGCCTGGACCCCGTTCAGGCGGATGGCGCGATAGACCGCCCGGCTGGAGATCGGGATCAGCCCCTTCTGCCAGGCGAAGCCCACCATGATCATGTTGGCGTAGATGGCGTCGCCAAAGTGGGTCTCGGCCAGGTGGTGCGCCGGGCACTCGTCGTAGGACTTTGTGGCCGCCGAGATGCGCTTGGCCATGTTCGCGGCGTCGAACCGCACGTCGCGGTCGGTGACGAAGTCGGCGGTGGGCGCGAAGTCCTCGTTGCCGCAGGCCACGGTGCGGTCCTTGGCGTAGAGCGACAGGGCGTCGGGCCCCGCCGCCGAGAGGATGTCGCAGGCGATCAGCACATGGGCCGATGCCGCCGGCACCCGGCCGCCCACCACGGTCTCCTCCAGCTCGCCGATGCGGACGTGGGAGAACACCGCCCCGCCCTTCTGGGCCAGGCCCGTCATGTCCACCACCGAGGCGGCGCGGCCATCGACGTGGGCGGCCATGGCCAGGATCGAGGCGACGGTGGTGACGCCGGTCCCGCCGATGCCGGTGAAGACGATGTTCTTCACCCCCTCCAGCGGCTCGAAGCTGGGCAGGGGCGTGGAGTCGGCGGTGAGCGCCGGCAGGGCCTTGGCCTGGGCGTTCTCGCCGCCCTCGATGGTGACGAAGGAGGGGCAGAAGCCGTCGAGGCAGGAATAGTCGGTGTTGCAGCTGGACTGGTTGATCTTCCGCTTGCGGCCGAACTCGGTGTTCAGCGGCTCGACGGAGACGCAGTTGGAGACCTTGGAGCAGTCGCCGCAGCCCTCGCAGACCAGGGGGTTGATAAAGACCCGCTTGGTGGCGGTCTCCATGGACCCGCGCTTGCGGCGGCGGCGCTTTTCGGTGGCGCAGACCTGGTCATAGAGCAGGACCGTGGTGCCAGGCGTGTCGCGCAGCATCTTCTGCACGGCGATCAGCTCCGAGCGCGGCTTGACCTCCACGCCTGGGGCGAGGTCGGTGACGTTCGCATATCGGCTGGGATCGTCGGCGACGATCACCGTCTTGGCGACGCCTTCGGAGGCCAGTTGGCGGGTGATCTGGGCCGGGGTGAAGCCGCTCTCGGCAGCTTGCCCGCCGGTCATGGCGACGGCGTCGTTGAACAGCAGCTTGTAGGTGATGTGCGAATTGGCGGCGATCGAGGCGCGGACCGCCAGCGAGCCGGAGTGGTTGTAGGTGCCGTCGCCGAGGTTGGCGAAGACATGGTCCTCGGTGGTGAAGGGGGCTGAGCCCACCCAGGTCAGGCCCTCGCCGCCCATGTGGCTGTTCAGGTCGGTCTGGGGGTCGGAGAAGCTGGCCATGTAGTGGCAGCCGATGCCGGCCAGCGCCCGCGATCCCTCGGGAAGTCGCGTCGAGGTATTGTGCGGGCAGCCCGAGCAGAAGAACGGCTTGCGCTGCTGTTCGGCGGCCAGGGTCACCGCCGCCATGGAGGCGGCCGAGACACGGCTCAGATAGTCGTGCACCCGGTCCATGTGCGGTCCGGGCGGCAGGCGGTCGGCGATGGCCAGGGCCACCTCGGCCACCGACAGCGAGCCCAGCTGCGAAAGCAGTGGATGGCCCACCTCGTCGGTCTTGCCAATAATGCGGGGGCGGGCGTGGGCGGGCAGGTCGTAGAGGGCGGCGCGGGCCTGGGTCTCGATCAGGGGGCGCTTGTGCTCGATGACCATCAGGGTCTCGAGGCCGGCGGCGAAGGCTCGTAGACCCTGCGGCTCCAGCGGCCAGGGCATGCCGACCTTGTAGATCGAGACGCCCAGGCTGGCGGCCTCCTCGAAGCTGATGCGCATGGCCGCGAAGGCCTCGATCACGTCCTTATAGGCCTGGCCCTGGCAGACGATGCCCAGGCGCGGCCGGGCGGCCGGCAGCACCACGCGGTCGATCTTGTTGGCGCGGGCGAAGGCCAGGGCGGCTGGGATCTTCTGGGTGCGGAGCCGGCGCTCCTTGTCCAGGGGCTGGTCCTTCAGCCGAATGCCCAGGCCGCCGGGCGGCAGGGCGAAGTTGGCCGGCAGGACGAACTTGTGGCGCGACAGGTCGACGTCGATGGTGACGCCCGAGTCCATCGTGTCGGCCAAGGCGATCAGTCCGACCCAGAGGCCGGAATACCGCGACATCGCGTAGCCCAGCAGGCCGTAGTCCAGCACCTCCTGCACATCGGCCGGCGACAGCACCGGCATCTCGAAGTCCTGGAAGGCGAACTCCGACTGCGACGGCAGGGTCGAAGACTTGCAGGTGTGGTCGTCCCCGGCCACGGCCAGGACGCCGCCCTTGGGGAAGGTTCCGGCGAAATTGGCGTGCTTGAAGGCGTCGCCGGTGCGGTCGACCCCGGGGGCCTTGCCGTACCACATGCCATAGACCCCATCGAACTTGGCGCCGGGGAACAGATTGGCCTGCTGGCTGCCCCAGACGGCCGTGGCCGCCAGGTCTTCGTTGAGGCCTTCCTTGAAGACCACCTCGCAAGCTTCCAGGTGCTTCTTCGCCCGCGTCGCCTGCTGATCCAGCCCGCCCAATGGCGAGCCCCGATAGCCCGACAGGAAACCCGCCGTGTTCAGACCGGCCACCTGGTCCAGGCGGCGCTGATCCATCAGAACTCGCAACAAGGCCTGCACGCCGGTGATGAAAACCCGACCCTGGCTGAGCAGAAATTTGTCGTCGAGCGTCACATCCTGGTGCCGCATCGCAATTTCTTTCCTTTTGGGTTCCCTAACGAGGTTAGAAGATCATATAAGTGCGCCGCAATTGCTTGCCAAAGGCGTGCCCCCTGACAGCGGTTCCGGGGCACGAATGACGCGCAATAGCGCCAAGTGTGGGAGGAAAACTTGTCTGAGGCCCTCGACGCTGTCGATGCTAAGATCCTGGATCTCATTCAGCATGACGCCGGACTGTCCGTCGCCGAGATCGCCGAGCGGGTCGGATTGTCCTCCAGCCCCTGCTGGCGCCGGATCAAGCGCTTGGAAGATTCCGGCATCATCCAGCGCCGCGTGACCATCCTGGACCGCGAACTGCTGGGCCTGGGCTTCGAGGTCTATTGCACCGTCAAGCTCAGCCTGCCCACCAAGGACAACCTCAACGACTTCGAGCAGGCCATCACCAAGCTGGCCGAGGTGGTGCAGTGCGCCACCGTCACCGGCTCGGCCGACTACGAACTGAGGGTCGTGACCCGCGACATGCACGCCTTCGACGACTTCCTGCGCGAGAAGATCCTGTCCCTGGGTCTGGTCTCCAACATCGAGAGCCGGATCGTCATACGATCGGTGAAGAATACGACCGCCGCGCCGCTCGGCCTCGTCAGCCCGTATGTGAGCGCCCACTCCTAGGGTTTCCTTCCCATGATCGACCTCGTCATTGAACAACGCCGCAAGGACCTTGGCGGGTTCGAGGTGGGGCGGGTTCTGCCGTTCCATGCCCACCGGATGGTGGGGCCCTTCATCTTCTTCGACCATATGGGTCCGGCCGATTTCACCGCCGGATTCCCGCGCAGCGTCGACGTCCGTCCCCATCCCCACATCGGCCTCTCGACCGTCAGCTACCTGTTCGAAGGCCAGATGACCCACCGCGACTCCGTGGGCGCCACCCAGGTGGTGAACCCCGGCGAGGTGAACTGGATGACCGCGGGGCGCGGCATCACCCACTCCGAGCGTTTCGAGGACCTGCGCGCCCACGGCGGCCGCATGGACGGCATCCAGACCTGGGTCGCCCTGCCCGACGGCCAGGAAGAGATCGATCCGGCCTTCTATCACCACGACGTCGCGGACCTGCCGACCTACGAGGAAAACGGCATGTGGGCCCGGCTCATCGTCGGCAAGGCTTTCGGGGCGGAGGCGCGGGTCAAGACCCACTCGCCGATGTTCTATGTCCACTGGGCCCTGCAAGCGGGCGCCAAGGCGCAGCTGCCGTCCGAGTATCCCGAGCGCGCGGCCTATGTGGCGCGCGGCGAGGTGGAGGTGCTGGGCCAGACCTTCCGCGAAGGCCAGATGATCGTGTTCAAGCCCGGCGAACCGGTGTTGTTCACCGCCGTCACGCCGGCGATCGTCATGCTGCTGGGAGGCGAGCCCGTTGGCCCGCGCTTCATCGAGTGGAACTTCGTGTCCTCGTCGAAGGCGCGCATCGAGCAGGCCAAGGCCGACTGGCGCGCCGGCCGCATGAAGCTGCCCGACGCCGACGACCAGGAGTTCATCCCCCTGCCGGAGCCATCAGCGCCCGCCAATCCGATGAGCTAGAGCGCGTCAGGGTTAAGTGGACACCGGTTAACCCGCTCGACGCGCTCTACACATTGAATCTAGAGCCCCTTAGGGCTGTAGGCCGCCAGGGCCTGGCGCGTCTGGTCCCAGTACTGCCAGCCGGTGATCAGGGTCACCAAAGCGGCCAGCCACAGGACCGTGTGGGCGAAGATCATCACCGGACCCTGGATGGCCGGGTCCGACGGCAGCTGGAACGCCGCCCACGAGGCCACCAGCAGCTCCGCGCCCAGGCCCACCAGTTGCAGGGTGGTCTTCCACTTGGCCAGCATCGTGACCGGCAGCTTGATTCCCCGGCTGGCGCCCACCTCGCGCAGGGCGCTGACCGTGAACTCGCGGAACAGGATTAAGCCCACCGGCAGCACCACCGCCGGCGCGGGGCCGAGCGCCATCAGGCCCAGGATCGCACCCGCCACCAGCACCTTGTCGCCGATGGGATCGAGGATCGCCCCCCAGACCGTCACGGCGTCGAACTTCCGCGCCAGCCAGCCGTCGAAATAGTCGGTCACCGCGGCGATCACGAAGGCCCAGAAGGCGAACCGCTGCAGGGCGAACTGGGTGTCGGGCGTCAGGGTCTCGCTGACATAGGGCACGCCGCCCGCCGCAGCGGCCAGGGCGACGAACATGAGGACCGTCAGGATCAGGCGGCCGGTGGACAGGATATTGGGCAGGGACTTCATCATGGCAGTCTAACGCCTGAGCTTGCGGAGAGTCGCTAGGCCTTGCGGAAGAAGTCGAAGATCCGCTGGGCCAGGGGCTCGCTGACCCCGTCGACCTTCATGATGTCGTCCACCGAGGCGCGACTGACTCCCCGGGCCGAACCGAAGGCGTGCAGCAGGGCGCGCTTGCGGCCGGGTCCCACGCCCTCGATTTCGTCGAGAGGGTTCTTCTTCATGTCGATGGAGCGCTTGATGCGGTGGGTGCCAATGGCGAAGCGGTGCGCCTCGTCGCGCAGACGCTGCAGGTAATAGAGAACCGGCGACTTGGGCTCGAGCATGAACTGCGGCTTGCCGGCGACGTGGAAGCGCTCCAGCCCGGCGTCGCGGTCGGGGCCCTTGGCGACCCCCACCACCGGGATGTCATCGACCCCCAGATCGGCCATCACCTCCATCACCGCCGAAATCTGGCCGGCGCCGCCGTCGATCAGCACCAGGTCGGGTCGGGGGCTGGAGGCCTCGCCGGTCTCCTCCTCCTTGACCATCCGGCCGAAGCGGCGGCGCAGCACCTCCTTCATCATCCCGAAGTCGTCGCCGGGGGTGAGGTCCGTGCCCTTGATGTTGAACTTGCGGTACTGGTTTTTGTTGAAGCCCTCGGGCCCGGCCACGATCATCCCGCCCACGGCGTTGGTGCCCATGATGTGGCTGTTGTCATAGACCTCGATCCGCTCGGGCGGGCCCTCCAGGCCGAAGGCCTCGGCCACCCCGGCCAGCAGCTTCCCCTGCGCCGAGCTCTCGCTCATCTTCCGCCCCAGGGCCTCGCGGGCATTGGTCAGGGCGTGGTCCACTAGGCCCTTCTTCTCGCCCTTTTGCGGCCGGCTGATCTCCACCTTGCGGCCGGCCTTCAGGGCGAAGGCCTCGCACAGCAGCTCACGCTCGGCGGGCTCCACATTGGTCAGGATCAGGCGCGGGATGGGCTTGTCGTCATAGAACTGGCCGAGGAAGGCGCTCATCACGTCGAGATCCTCATCGGACTTGTCGACCCGGGGGAAGTAGGCGCGGTTGCCCCAGTTCTGGCCGGCCCGGAAGAAGAACACCTGCACGCAGGCCTGCCCGCCCTCGGCGAACAGGGCGAAGACGTCGGCCTCGTCCAGGGTCTCGGGATTGATCTGCTGTTCCTGGGCCACCGACGCCAGGGCCCGGATGCGGTCGCGCAGGCGGGCGGCGCGCTCAAACTCCATGTCGTCGGAGGCCGCCTGCATCTCGCCCGACATCCTGGAGATCACCGCCCGGCTCTTGCCGCGCAGGAAGTCCTCGGCCTGCTCCACCAGGGCGCCGTAGTCCTCCAGGCTGACGAGCCCGGTGCAGGGGGCGGCGCAGCGCTTGATCTGGTGCAGCATGCAGGGCCGGGTGCGGCTCTCATAGACGCTGTCGGAGCACGACCGCAGCAGGAAGGCCTTCTGCAGGGTGTTCAGCGTGCGGTTCACCGCCCACGCGCTGGCGAAGGGGCCGAAATAGTCGCCCTTGATGGTGTGGGCCCCACGGTGCTTGCGCAGCTGGGCGGCCGGGTGTTCGCGCCGGATGACGATTTCTGGGAAGCTCTTGTCGTCGCGCAGCAGCACGTTGAAGCGCGGCTTCAGCTGCTTGATCAGGTTGATCTCAAGGAACAGGGCGTCGGTCTCGGTGCGGACCGTGACGAACTCCATCGACCGGGTCAGGTCCACCATCAGCGCGATGCGCTGGGTGTGAAATCGTCCTTGGGCGTACTGCAGCACCCGCTTCTTCAGCGACCGCGCCTTGCCCACATAGAGAACCTCCCCGTCCTCGCCCATCATGCGGTAGACGCCCGGGGAGTCCGGCAGGCGCTTCACCTCATCCTTGATCAGGGCCGCGCCCTTCAGGGGCGTCAGGGTGGTGTCGGTCGACATGGGGCAGATATAGGCGAGTCCGCGCGCGAACGCAGCGCCGCCTCGACCTTTCGTCAGTCCCGGCGGGGCTTGGTGTTCGCACCCGGGGTCTGGCCGATATAGTCGATCAGGGCGCGGGTCGGCGACCAGCCCAGCAGGCGGGTCTTCGACGTATCGATGTCGGCGCTCATCCGGTTGCCCGCCACCTCTGGCCCCATGACGATCTCGCCCCCGAACATCTCCGCCACCTCCAGGATCGAATAGGCGCGGTTGTCTCCCAGGCCGAAGTCGTCGCCGATCCCATTTTCGCCTACCAGGACGAGGCCTTGGACGATGTCGTCGATGTGGGTGAAGTTGCGCTTCTGGGTGCCGGGCGCATTCACCCGCAGCTGCTCACCGGCCAGGCGGCGCTGGCGGAAGATCTCGATCAGGGTGCCATAGGCGCCGGCCCGTTCGCCCGGTCCGTAGACATTGTAGAAGTAGGTGATGGCGTAGGGCAGACCGTACCAGTCGCCATAGTTGCGGACGAGCTCGGTATTGGTGGCCTTGGTCCAGGCATAGGGGCTCTGATCGCGGCCCAGCCCGCCATCGCCGAACTTGGTGGACGATCCGGCGTAGAGCAGCTTGCAGCCCTTCGCGCGCCAGAACTCCAGCACCCCGAAGGTGCCGGCCTTGTTCAGGTCCCAGACGGTGGCTGGCTCCAGCAGGCTCTTCTCCACGCGGGAATATTCCCCCAGGTGGAAGATCAGGTCCGGGGTTTCGGGAACCAGGGCCGCGACATCCTTGGTGTGGCCGTCGCGATAGTCGACGCCCGCGACATGGGCGTACTTCGTCCCTGCGAAATAGTTGTCGAGCGAGATGACCCTGTGGCCATCCGCGACGAGGCGCGCGCAGAGCGACGAACCGATGAACCCGGCGCCGCCGGTGACGAGAATGAGCTTGGCCATGAGAGTAAGATCGCGCGCGAGGCTTTAAGGTCGCCCTAAAGCTTCACGCCGCCCGCCTCCAGCTTGGCGAAGCCGGCCTTGGTCAGCTTCACATAGCCCTTGGCGCCGTCCTTGTAGAACATCGCCCCCTTCACCTTGCCGGGGTCGAACCCGTCGGTCACCAGGTCGAGCTTGCGGTACTTGAAGGTGCCCGTGGTCTCGATGGCCGGCAGGATGCGCACGAACACCGGCTGGGCGTAGGGCGGCAGGTCGGCGGCCACCTGGTCGCCGAAGACCTTGATGTCGAAATCTGCGTCCACCACCAGGCCAGCCATGCCGGCTCGACCGTCGGCGCCGGGAACCTCGACGCCGTAGACATTGGCCTCGGTGACCCCCGGTATGGCCTGCAGCCGCTCGGCCACCTCGCCGGTGGAGACGTTCTCGCCCTTCCAGCGGAAGGTGTCGCCGATGCGGTCGACGAAGTAGAAATAGCCGTCGCCGTCGGCCTTCATCAGGTCGCCGGTGCGGAACCAGGCGTCGCCCTTCTCGAACACGTCGCGCAGGATCTTGCGGTCCGAGGCGGCCTTGTCGACATAGCCGGTGTATTCGCTTCGCGCGTCGCCCTGGCCGATTTTGCCGATGCACTCCCCCACCTGGCCGGGCCCGCATTCGATGCAGAACCCATCGGTCCCACGGATCGGCGCCTCGGCCTCCACGTCGTACTGGACCAGGCGGATGTTGAACCGGTTGCGAAGCCACTTAGGCGCGCGGCCGATGGCGCCGGTGCGGCCATCGAAGTTGAACATCGACACGTTGCCTTCGGTGGAGCCGTAAAACTCCAGGATCTCGGGAATCCGGAACCGCGACTTCATCTCCGCCCAGACATCGGGGCGGAGGCCGTTGCCGAAGGCCAGGCGCAGCCTGTGGCGGCTGTCATCCTCCCCGGGCGGCTGGTTCACGAGGTAGCGGCACAGCTCGCCGATATAGACGAACATCGTGGCTTCCTCGGCCACCACGTCGGCCCAGAAGTGGGTGGCGGAGAACTTCTTCTTCAGCACCACCGAGCCGCCGTTCAGCAGGGCGGCGCCGAGGCCGCAGAGCCCACCCGTGGAGTGATAGAGCGGCAGGGGATTGTAGATTCGGTCTTTCTCGGTGGCCCCGGTTGAGCCCGCGAAGCCACGCATGAACAACTGAGCCCGCACATGGGTGATCCGCGCCGCCTTGGGCAGGCCCGTGGTGCCGGAGGTGTAGATGAACAGGGCCGTGTCGCTCGCCGTCATCCCCTCGCGCACCGAACGGTCGGGCGGCAGGGAACTGCAGCTCTTCAAGGCCTGCGAAAGGTCCCGCTGATCGGCCACCGCGTGGCCCAGCACCCATTGCTGCATGGGTCTGTCCAGCAACCTCTTGGCCTGTTCGAAGGCCGGCGAGGTCTCGGAATCGACGATGGCGTGGCCCGCGCCGGAGATGTTCAGGCAATGGGCGAGCGCCGCGCCCGAGAGCTGATTGTTGATCAGGGCGGTGATCACCCCCACCTTGGTCAGGCCGTACCAGATGGGGAAATATTCCAGCCGGTTGGGCATGAACAGCGCCACGCTCTGACCGCGCCGCAGGTTGTTGGTCTTGGCCCAGTGAGCATAGCGGTTGGCGATGGCGTCCATCTCGCCATAGGTCAGCGTCTTACCTTCGAAGGTCAGGGCCGGCTTGTCGCGCCATTGATCGACGGCGGCCTGCAGATCGTCGCAGATCAGGTTGGGCGACGTGGGCGCAATGGTCTTCACCCGCTTCAGGGTGCGGTTGAGCCCGCGTACGAACCGCCACTCACGTTCGAGCCGGGCCTTTAAACTCATGCGTACCCTCCGACGTCCGCGCCACCTTGGCGGGGCGGCGAGGCGCGGGTCAAGCGGGGCTTTGGACACCCGTTGTCACACCCGCGTCAGGCGGGCTCCAGCGTGGCCGAAAGGACTCAGTCCAACGACTCGGCTCACGGGTTAGGCTGGCGGCATGACACCCCTGCCCCGCGCCATTCTGTTCGACCTGGACGACACGCTCATCTCGCTCGGCCGCCGCCCGCAGCTGCTGGCCGAAGTGGCCGAGGAGTTCGCCGCCGACCTCACGCCGCCCGGCCCGGCCCGGCTGGTTGAGGAAATGGAGAAGGCCTTCCGCGTCTTCTGGTCGGACGCCGGGCGCCACAAGAGCGGGCGCATGGACCTGGCCGCCGCGCGGCTCGGGATTGTCACGGAGGTCTTCGAGCGCCTCCGCCGCCAGGCGCCCGGCCTGGCCCCGGAAACCGCCCGGGCGTTCGCCGCGCGCTTCGACGCCTATCGCGAGGAACAGATCTGCTTCTTCTCTGGCGCGCTGGAGGCGGTCGACGAGCTGAAGCGACGCGGCGTGAAGCTCGCCCTGGTCACAAATGGGGCGGCAGCCGTGCAAAGGGCGAAGATCGAGAGGTTCGACCTCGCCCACCGCTTCGACCACATCCAGATCGAGGGTGAGGCCGGGTTCGGCAAGCCAGAGGAGCAGGCCTACCTCCACGCCATGGCCGCCCTCGGCGTCGAGGCCCACGAGACCTGGATGGTGGGTGACAATCTGGAATGGGAAGTGGCCGCGCCTCAGCGCCTTGGCATCTACGCCATCTGGCACGATCACCTGGGCGAGGGGCTGCCCCAAGACAGCTCGGTCACACCCGACCGCATTATCCGCTCCATCGGCGAACTGACAGAGAATCTGAACTGAGCGTCAATTATGGCCCGTTTGCGGCGACAATCGGAAAGAATTCGGCGCGATCTGGAAGCATTTCGGCCTCTTCTTCCGTTTATTCTGCAATTCTTGGAGAAATTATATTGCGCCTCAAACGCCTATTTAATTGGGGGTTGCGGCGGTTTTGACACAGGTGACCACGATCTGACGGCTAAATCACGGAACGTGTGACCAGCCCTCTCGTTTAACCTCTCGAACAACATTGAGAGGTCTGAAAATGACTGCTGAATATAGCCCCTTCGCCAAGCCGACCCACGCCGTGCCCGCCCTTGAGCGCCGTGATGGCGAGCTTGGCTCCGACTCGCCGGTGTTTTCGGAGACGCCGATCTATGCCCGCCCGAAGGCTCGCAAGGCTAAGGGCGGCATAAATCCCCTGGTTTACGCGGCGGTTCCCGCCATCGCCCTGGCGCTTGGCGCAGGCGTGATGCTCATGGGCGGCCCCAAGGAGGAGGCGGCTCTGCCCCCGAGCGCCGCCAACACTATGGCGCCGGCCCCGATGCTGGCTCCCGCTCAGACCGCCGCGGTGACCACGCCGCCGGTCATGACGCCGGAAGCGCCCGCTGACACGAGGCTGGCCAGAATCGAGACGCCCAGGGCCACGGCGCGCGTCGCCCCGACCCGTGTGGCCCGGGCCCGCCCCGCGACCTCCACCGTGAGCGCCGAGAGCTCAGGGACCAACGCCAGCGCCACCATTCCGGCGACGCCGCAGGCCTATTCCGGCTCGGCCCAGACCTCGGCGTCGGCTCCGGCCGCCATCGTGGTTCCGCCGGTGACGTCAGCTCCCGAAGTGGTCAACCCGGCTCCGGCCGACGCGACCCCGAACTCGGCTCAACCCGAGGCGATCACCGTTCCGACCCCGTAAGGGTCACACTTGGATTGCAGGGCTGGAGCCACCCCTCTCACCAGCCCTGACGAACTGGGCGGCGCCTCCGGGCGTCGCCCTTTTTCGTTGGTTAGCGGAGGGCGGCCAGCTCGCGGTAGCGTACGGCCGCTGCTTTCGGACCGAAGGTCTCGTACAGCGTCGCCAGATTGTGGGCGGCCATGAAGCTGCCCCGGCCGCGCACGGAGCCGTCGAGGTGCGGCTGCTCCCCGATCTCCAGGCAGGTCTTCCAGGCGGCTTCGGCCACCGGCAGCAGCTCGCTCACCGCGCGGGCCGGGTCGGCCATCGCGCATTGCAGATAGAGGTCCCCCACCGCGAAGTGGAAGTCCGGCGACCCGGACCAGGCCGGCCGCTCGACTTCGGCCAGGGCGCGCGCCGCCTCCAGCTGACCGGCCTCCTTCAGGGCCGTCAGACCCCGCACCACCAGGCTGTGGCGCCACGGAACGTCGGTCGGCGCCAGACGCAGGGCCTCGGTGAAGCACAGCGCCGCCTGGGGCGGGCGCCCCCGCGCCTGATGCTCCTTGGCCAGCTGGAACCAGAGATAAGGGTCCTCCGGATGGTCGCGCAGATCGGCCATCAGCAGGACCTCATTGCGGTCTCCCTTGCGCGCCAGGCTGGCCTGCGTGAACCCGTCGTGTCCCAGCAACAGCGGCAGGCGCACACCGCGCTCGGGTCCCACCGGCTGCTCATGGATACGGCCTTCATAGCGGACCCCGCGTGGGAGCACCCGGGGGATCCAGGTCTGGGCCAAGGCCTCGTCGGCCAGCTGGTTATCCCGCCGCACCCAGCCCATGGCGTCGGGCTCCAGGACCGCCAGCGCCTCGCCCCCGCTCTCGATCCATTCGTCGGCGTCCAGCACCAGGTTCCAGTCGGCGGGCGACAGGTTGAGCGAGGCGTTGCGGGCCGCGGCGAAGTCGTCGCACCAGACAAACTCATACACCTGGGCGCCGCAGCCGCGGGCGATCTCCCGCGTGCCATCGATCGACCCGGTGTCCAGCACGATCATCAGGTCCACATGGGCCGCCGCGCTGTCGAGCGCCCGGGCGATCTGATGGGCCTCGTCCCGCGCGATCATCACCAAGGCCAGGCGGGTCATCGTCGTCTCCAGACTGGCGCCGAACATGAAAGATCAGGGTTAATCGGCGCTTACGCGCGCCACACGTCCAGGGTTGTTGTCGGGCGGGGCGACGCGCGCCAGCATCGCCCTGGGGACGACTCACGCTCAGGGCGATGATGCGGTTAGAACTGAAGCTGCTGTGGCCGCTGGCGATCCTCGCCATCGTCGGCACGCTGTTGCTGGTCGGCAGCCTGCTGGTGGGCGCCCGCCAGGTCGACAGCCTTGTCCGCCATCACGAGGAATTCCTGGTCCGGCGCGGGGTCGACGGCGAGGTTGAGGCGGTCGAAAACGCCCTGCGGGCCCAGACGGTCAGAGATGAGGCGGTCCTTAACCTCGACAACCGCTTCGACCCCATCTGGGCCCGCAACAACCTGCCACTCTACCTGAAGCCCACCATCGGCGCTTGGGACTACCTGGTGGTCGATGGCCTGAACCGCCCCGTCTGGGCCCATGGCGACAAGGCCCCGATCCCGGCCGTGGACTGGCTCCGGTTCCGGAGCCAGGCGCAGCCGATCATCGCGGAGATTCGCGACCTGGAGCGCCAAAGAAAATCTAAGGTTGCAGGACAGCCCGGCGTCAGCGCGCCGCAGCCGATCATCGTCAGCCGAGTCGAGCCCCGCGGCGGCGGCGTCTATATGTGGACGGCCAGCCTGGTGGAGCCCGACCTGGGCGCGGTCCAGCCCCTGCGCTCCACCTCCACCATCGTGCTGGCCGGGAGCTTCCTAACCGCCGCCAACCTGGCCGCGACCGCCGACCGCTACGCCCTGGGCGAGGTGCGCTTGCTGCTCGACGAGCGCGGCGTCCCGCCCACCGAGGGCCGCACGGCGCTCGACACGATCGGCCAGGATCGCCCCATCGTCCTGGCCTGGACCCCGCAGCGGCCGGCTCACGACCTAATAACCGGCTCGGCGTGGCAGATGAGCCTGGTGGCCTCGGTCTTCATCGGCCTGGCCATCCTGATGGTCCGCAGCACCCGGCGCGCCGCCCGCGACCTGATGAAGGTCCACCACGCCCAGGGCGAGTTCTTGGCCAATATGAGCCATGAGATCCGTACACCGCTGAACGGGGTCAACGCCCTGGCCCAGGCCCTGGCCGACTCAGGATTGGATCCTCATCGCCGCCAGATGGCCGAGACCATCCACGGCTCAGGCCTGATGCTGGAAAAGCTGCTGTCGGAAATCCTGGATCTCGCCCGCATCGACGCCGGCGGCATGCCCATCGAGCGCGAAGCCTTCAACCTGGCCACCGCCGTCACCGCCACCGTCACCCTGATGACGGCGCGGGCCACCGCCCGTGGCCTGGACCTGCGACTGGTCCTCGACCCCGCCGCCGATCAGCCGGTGCTGGGGGACGTCACCCGACTGAAGCAGGTGCTGAACAACCTGATCTCCAACGCCGTCAAGTTCACCGACAAGGGCTACGTCCGGGTCACCGCCGCCCCGGCCTTCGACGCCGGCGCCAACCTCTGGCGCTTCACGGTGGAGGACACCGGCATCGGTTTCGACGCCGCGGCCAAGGCGCGCCTGTTCCAGCGCTTCGCCCAGGCCGACGGCACGGTGACCCGCCGGTTCGGCGGCGCGGGCCTCGGCCTGGCCATCTCCCGCGAGTTGGCGCTCAAGATGGGCGGGACCCTGGAGGGCGAGGCCGAGCTCGGCCGCGGCGCCACCTTCACCCTGCTTCTGCCCCTGCCCCAGGCCACGCAGATCGCCGCCCCGCCAACCCCCGTGCCTGTCGCAGCGGCGGTCGAGGCCGGCCCGCCCCTGCGGGTGTTGGTCAGCGAGGACCATCCGGTCAACCGCCTCGTTCTGGAGACCCTGTTGGCCACCATCGACGCCGACGTGGTCTCCACCGAGAACGGGCTCGAGGCCTGCGAGGCCTTCGAGACCCAGGCCTTCGACGTCATCCTGATGGACATGCAGATGCCGGTCATGGACGGCCTCACCGCTATCCGCCGCATTCGCGAACGCGAGACCGCGCGCCATCTCGCCCGCACCCTGATCGTCATGGTCACCGCCAACGCCCTGCCCGAGCACCGCGCCGCGGCCCTCGCCGCCGGGGCCGACGCCTTCCTCACCAAGCCCCTCGACGGCCACCTGCTGACCGAGACCATCGAGGCCGGGGTCGGATCAGAGATCGCCAAGGTCGGCTAGAGCGTGACAGCCTGAAGTGGGTACCGGTTCAGGCGCCCGTCACGCTCTAAACATAAGAGAACGAGCCTGTTTATCCGTTTCAGATGAGTCCATCTGAAACGGACAGGCTCTAGCGCGGCGCAGGCGCAGGGCTGGTAAGAGTTCTAGCGAGACGCCGGCCAGGCGCCGGCTCTAGGCTGGCGCCTCCGAAAGGTCGTCCCATGCGTCTCCTCCTCGCCCTGATCCTCGCCCTGTGCGCCGCGCCGCTGGCGGCGCACGCCGAGACCCCCGCGGACGCCTTCTTCGCGTCCCTGACCCGGCTCTGCGGCCAGACCTTCCTGGGCGTGGTGGTGGAGGGTGACCCCACCGCCGACGCCGCCATGCGCCAGGCCAAGCTTACCATGACCGTCGCCGCCTGCGCCGCCGACGAGATCCGCATCCCCTTCCGGGTCGGCGAGGACCGCTCCCGCACCTGGGTCGTCACGAGCCTGCCCGGGGGCCGCCTGCGGCTCAAGCACGACCATCGACACGCCGACGGATCGGAGGACGAGGTTTCGCAATATGGCGGCGACACCGCCGGGCCGGGCGCGCCCGACCTGCAGCGCTTCCCCGCCGACGCCTATTCCATCGCGATGTTCACCCGCACCGGCCGGGCGGTCTCCAACACCAACGTCTGGTCCCTGGGCCTGACGCCCGAGGTCTTCACCTACGAGCTGGCCCGCCCCGGCCGCCTGTTCCGCGTGGCCTTCGATCTTACAAAGCCGGCGCCCGTCCCATGACCACCGTCATCGGATCGCCGCCCCGTCCGTCCTTCAGCCGATGGACTTCGACGCCCACGAACCCCGCCTCTTCCAGATAGAGCTCAATCAGCCGGGCATGGCCCTGGGGACCGACGCTGCGCCACACCGCCACCGCCTTGGTGGGGAAGCAGCGGTTGGAATAGCTTACCACCAGCGGCGCGCCGGGACGCAGGGTCGCCGCCACCTGCGCCAGCACGTCCACGGGCTGCTGCAGGTACTGGATCCCCACGCAGATCATCGCGGCGTCGAGGCTGGCGGCGGCCAGGTCCAGGCGCGGGTCGCGGTTCAGGTCCTGCACGAACCAGCGCGTCAGGCGCGGGTTGGCGGCCAGCTCCTCGGCGTTCATGCCGTGCCCGATCACCTCGCCATAGGCGACCTCGGGCGGCAGGTGGCTGACCCAGCTGCTCATCAGGTCCAGCACCGCCCCGCCCGCCGGCAGCACCTGGCGATAGAACCCGGTCAGGGCCGCGATGGCGGCGTCATCGATGTGCGTCTTCAGACGGGCCTGCGCATAGAACGCGGCGTCGTCGCCCTCATCCTCCCTGGCGAAGGCGTCGGGCGGCAATTGGGACAGGGGGCTCATGCGGGCGGCGCCCTGGGCGTTCCCGGGGCCGGGAGGATGTCACTCTGGTTCATCTCCTGACCTTAGCGTGAACTGGGTCCCGGCGCGCCGGGGGTTGCGTATCGGCGTCGCATCGCCGAACTCTTTGCGCCTCAGCCAAGCGTTTCAAGGTTCCCACATGCGTAAGTCCGGCCCCACCAAGGCGCTCTATGCGGGGTCGTTCGATCCGGTCACCCGGGGCCACCTGGACATCATCGGCAAGGCGCTCTCGACCTTCGACGCCGTCCACGTCGCCATCGGCACCAATGTCAGGAAGGGCCGCACCTTTGGCGTCCAGGAGAGCCGGCAGCTGATCGTCGACTCCGTCACCGAGCTGTGGCCCCAGGCCGCCGATCCGGGCGGGACCGGCGGCCTGTTCGGCGGCGCCCTGCAGGTCGGCGACTACGCCAACCGCAGCCTGATCGGCTACGCCCACGAGATCGGCGCCACCCACATCGTGCGCGGCCTGCGCGAGGCCAGCGACTTCAATGACGAGTTCAACCTGCACGGCGTCGCCGGCCGCATCGACCCCCGGGTGCTGATGGTCCACTTCATCTGCGAGTCCCAGTTCCTGCACGTCTCCTCGAGCACCGCCAAGGAACTGGCCTTCGTGGGCGAGGGCATCGGCTGGCTGGTCATGCCCTGCGTCGAGGCCGCCTTCGCCGCCCGCCGCGGCCCGTCCGGAATCGATTGAGGAGAGCCCCCATGCCCACCATCAAAACCCTCAGCTGGGGTGTGAAGCAGAGCTTCCGGAGCTATGTCGAAGGCGCCGGCGGCAAGACCCAGACCAGCGAAGGCGCGCAGACCGCCGCCGACGGTGGCTTCGTCTTCGCAGCCGGCCCCGACAGCACCCTGGCGCTCGACGAGGCCGGCCGACTGACCGGACACGGGACCTTCACTGGCGTCGTCTATTTCGAGGCCCACGGCGGCATGCTCAAGGTCTGGATGGTCGATCCCATCCTCGAGATCACCGACGCCGGCGCCGTCCTCACCGTCGCCGACCACCCCACCCGCACCTACCGCCTGGAAGCCGCCAGGCTGGACCTCGCGGCCACGGCCACCGACCCCGGCGAGACCGCCCTCCCCGCCGCCTTGCTGATGTTCGGCAGCCAATGGCTGGGCGGCAACTACCCGGCCGGCACGGCGCTCGATCCGGTGCGGTTGGGGGTGGGATAGCCACGGCCGATCTCGTCGCTAAGCGAAACTGGACGGGCGGGTCAGCGCCCGGCCACCGGCGGCGTGTAGTACACCTGGGCTCCGGGGCCGAGTGGGAGATCGAGGAGCACCCATCCGGCGGTCATGGCGATCCCGGCGATCATGAAGCCCAGGGCGTAGGGCAGCATCAGCGCCAGCAGCGAACCGACCCCGACAGTGCCGTCCCACCGCCTGGCGAAGGCCAGTATCAGCGGGAAATAGCTCATCAGGGGGGTCATGATGTTGGTGTAGCTATCCCCCATGCGATAGGCGGCCGTCGTCATCTCCGGGCTCACGCCGAGCAGCATGAACATGGGCACGACCACGGGCGAGAGCGCGCTCCACTTGGCCGAGGCTGAGCCGATGAACAGGTCCAGGAAGGACGACAGCAGCAGCACGCAGACCAGCAGGACCGCCGGCGACAGGGCCATGCCCTGCAGGGCCGCCGCACCGTTGATCGCCAGGATGGGCCCGATGCCCGACCAGTTGAACATGGCGACAAAGTGCGCCGCGAAGAACACGAAGACGAGATAGGGGGCCATGGTCCGCACCCCATGCTGCATCATCTCCATGACGTCGTCGGCGCCCTTCACGGCGCCGACGGCGCGGCCGAACGCGGCGCCCGTCAGGAGAAACAGCAGGAAGAAGCCGGCGATCAAGGACGCGTACAGCGGCTGTAGACGGGCCGGGCCTGCGGCCGCCTCATCGATGAGGGGTGTGTAGCCCGGCCAAAGCGCCAGCGCCGCGAAGCCGGACGTGAGCAGCAGGGCCACAAGGCCCGCGTCGCGCAGTCCCTTTCGCTCTTGCGGCGTGATCTCCGCCTTGTCGAGATCGGCGCGGAGTTCCGCATCGACGACCCCGCCCCACGGGCCGAGGCGCGGCTCGATAACACGGTCGGTGAGGAACCAGATGATGGGGGTGAACACGCCGACGATCGCGAGGATGTAGTACCAGTTGCCGAGTGGGTTCATGGTCCAGTCCGGCTGGACAATCCGGGCGGCTTCCTGGGTGAAGCCCAGGAGCAGGACGTCGATCTGCCCCGGCACGACGTTGCCGGCGTAGCCTCCCGACACCGCGGCGAAGGCGGCCGCCAGACCGGCCAGCGGATGGCGTCCCGCAACGGCGAAGACGATCGCGGCCAATGGAATGAAGACCACATAGGCAGCGTCCGACGCGTGGTGGGACACCATGCCGATCAGCGCCAAGATGGGGGTGAGCAGGGCCTTGTGGGCGTTGCGGAGCGAGGCGCGGATCAGCGCTGAGAACAGCCCTGACCGCTCGGCCACGGCGGCGCCCAGCATGATCGTCAGCACGAGACCGAGCGGCGCGAAACTGGCGTAGGTGCGCGGCATCTCGGTGAACAGGCGCCCGATGTTCTCCTCGGAGAACAGATTGCTCGCCCGGTAGGTCAGCACGCCATTGGCCAGTTCGGCGTGAGCCGGCGCCTTGTCGCCGCTGTAGGCGAGCGACGCCTCCCAGCCCTGGCTCGCGCCGAACCAGGAGAGCAGCATCAGAAAGCCGATGAGATAGAGGAAGATGACGGTGGGGTCCGGCAGCCGGTTGCCCACGCGCTCGACCAGGCCCAGGAAGCCGCGCTGGGGACGCCCGGAGGTTTGGCCCGTCATGAGAGTCAGCGCTCCGGTGCTTGCGGCAAGTTGCAGTTGAGCCGCGCTCGGGCCCGAACGGACCACGCTTCCCTGTTCACGACTCTAACCAAGTGTGACGGCTGAAGCTAGACCGCGCCCTCAACAGCCCGCCTGCGGGCGCGCCACATCGTTTTGTCCCGTCAACTGCAACGGCTTTGGGTGCTTTGGGTGACAGGTTATCAAGTGCTTGAATTTGACGGACGCGATCGTGGCGTCACGAACCGAGGGTGGTTCTGAGGCTTGCAAAGGCGACGCCCGAAGCCGAGGCGCGACAAGACCGTAGCGACGACCTCGCTGGTCGGAGAGCCATGATTAGGTGATCGATTTCATGTCACCAGATTCCCGTGAGAATTCGGCTGGTTGCTGACTCCCTGGCGGTGGTGGAGGATTGGCCGCGCCTGAAGAAGAGTGTCCGGCAGGATCGGAATTCGATGGCCTATTCACAATTTAACCGGCCACTCGCGTCCTCCGCCGAAAGAATTGCTAAGCTCGAAACGCTTCGTTAACCTTTGCCAATCGCCCAACATGTCCGGGCGCGATTAGGGGGAAGCTTAGATGGAAATCATCGGCAACGGGAACAACAACAGTTTGATAGGCTCTAGCAGCGACGACACGATCGTCGGGCTCGGCGGCGCTGACTATATCGACGCCCTCGGAGGCAATGACAGCATCAGCGGTGGCGACGGCAACGACAATTTGTTCGGCTACCGAGGTGACGATACCATCGACGGCGGTGCGGGTACCGACAACTCGGGCTACTTCGGCGCCAATTCGGGCGTCCACGTTGATCTCGCAATCGTGGGGCCTCAGGTCATCGGGGCCGACCAAGGCACGGACCTGCTGATCTCGATCGAGAACACCGGCGGTTCTGACGTCGGCGGCGACCAGCTGTTCGGCAACGCGGGCGCCAACTTCCTGAACGGCAACGGCGGGAACGACACCCTTTCCGGCCGGGATGGCGATGATGTCCTCCAGGGCGGCGCAGGCGACGACTTCATGGACGGCGGCGTTGGCCGGGACACGGCGACCTACGCGATCGCAGCGGGCGGTGTTCGCGTAAGCTTGTCAGTCGCCGGGCCACAGTCGGTTGGCGGCGGTCAAGGCGTCGACACCCTCGTCAACATCGAGAACCTGACGGGGTCTGCGTTTGCAGACACTCTGACCGGCGACCAAGGCGCAAACCTGCTGGTCGGCGCCGCGGGCGGCGACTCCATCGACGGCCAGGATGGGAACGACCTGTTGATTGGCGGCGGCGGCGACGATTGGCTGGCCGGCGGCGCAGGAACCGATGTGGCCATCTACAATGGTCCGGCAAGCGCCTACGACGTGACCTACCTCGGCGGTGGATTGTTCCAGGTCACCGATCTGCGGACCGGATCGCCGGAAGGCGCCGATACGCTGCAAGGCGTTGAAGTCCTCGGCTTCAACGATGGCCCTGTCCTTCTGACCCTGCCCGACCCCCCGCTCGTCCTCAATGGAACCAACAAGAGCGACGTCCTGACCGGCATGGGTGGCGACGACCTGATCACCGGCGGCAATGGCTCCGACACGCTCTCGGGCGTTGGGGGCTCAGACACGATCAGCGGCGACAACGGCGAGGATAGCCTTTCCGGCGGCGCGGGCGACGATGTGCTCTCCGGCGGGAATGGTAAGGACACACTCGACGGAGGCGCTGGCGATAACACCCTCTCGGGCGGCAACGGCAATGATCTCTTCATCTACTCCGGCGGTCGGGACGTCATCTTTGACTTCAAACCCGGTAATGACCGGATCGACCTGAGCGCCTATGTGAGCAGCTTCGAGGACATTCTGGCGGTCGCGCAGGACACGCCTGACGGCGTGATGCTCGGCGGCGACGACGGCTCCATCCTGCTCACCGGGGTGTCCCTGAACAGCCTCTCGGCGGGCGACTTCCTCTTCGGTTAAGGCAAAGGGCCCAGCAGCCGCAAAGCTGCTGGGCTTGCGCCTGCGCTTGCCGCGAAGGCCTCGGATGTGGCTCCGAAGTCTCCGCCTTGAACAGCAGCCGCCTCGGCCGAACTGCGAGCGGACCCGGTGGCGCCGGTCGAAGAGGTCTGAGGAGCGCTGCCGCTGCGAGGCCCGCTTCCCACCCGGAGGCGACGTCCCGACCGTCGGCTATCTATCCTCTCGGGCGCGAAGCGGTGGCCGAAGTGTCAAAGCCCCCAGCTGTGTCTCGCAAACTCGGATCGCCAATGAACACCGACATCCGCAATGCAAACCGGGAGGCTTGGAACGCTGGCCGGTATGAGGTCTGGGTCAGGGCCATGGGTGAGCCGGCGGCCGAGGCGGCCCGGATCACCGCCGATCCCCGCCATGTGCTGCGCCGGCTGCTCGCTCACCTCGGTGACGTCGGCGGACGCCGGATCTGCAGCGTCCAAGGTTCCCATGGCAAGATTGCTGTGGCCCTCGCTCTCCTGGGTGCGGAGGCGACCATCATTGACTTCGCCGAGGAGAACCGCCGCTACGCGCTTGCCTTGGCGCAAGCGGCGGGCGTGGGCATCCGCTACGAGATCGCTGACGTCATGGAGGCAGGCGCCCTTGGCCTCCCGACCTTCGACACCCTGGTTCTGGAACTGGGCGTTCTCCACTACCACCAGGATCTCGCGGCGTTTTTCCGCGTCATGGCTGGCCTCTGCTCGCCCGGCGGACGGCTCGTGTTGAACGAGTTTCACCCGATCGAGCGCAAGCTCTTCCACGACTTTGGTGACGCCCCGCGGGACTATTTCAATACCGATCTGGTCATTGGCGACGTTCCAAACCCCGAGAGCGGCGGCGCAAGACTGGGAACCTGCGTCTATCGCTTCTGGACGTTAGGCGAGGTGGTCACCGCGCTGCTCGCCGCCGGCTTCCAGCTCACCGCTCTCGAAGAGCACCCCGACTGGACCAACCCGGCGATCCCCGGCGCCTACACCCTGGTGGCGGTGCGCTCCTAGGGGCGGAAATCGCAATCGCATGACAATGACGCACACATTCGCTTCCCACCCCGACCACACGATCGCAACCCAGACTTGCCCCGCGACCACTGCTCGGGGCTGAGTGTTCCCAGTCGTTGTTCCACCACGGACGCGCAACGGTGATCGAGGACTGTGATGGCCAACCTAGCTGACGAGATCTCCTCAGGCGCCGACCGTCGCCGGCGCGCGGCCTCCGTCGCGGCCTTCGTGGCGCTCGCCCTGGCCGCCTGCTCGGGCCCGTCGGCGGACAAGCCCGCGGAGCCCCCTGCCGCGCCGGCGCCCGCCGCCCCGCCCGACACGCCTGCCGCCGCGCCGGGCGCCACGGTCGGAGGGGACGGCTCGGCCATCACCCTCAACCCCCTCTCCAGCGCCGACCTGCAATCGGCGGCCCTGCAGGGCGAGCTCGGATGCAATTTCTCCACCCCGGCCGCCTCGCCCCTGCTGGTGGCGATGGGCGTCGTGGCCTCAAAGGAACCGGCCCAGGGCGTGGTCAAGGTCGGCGACTATGTGGAGCGCGTCGCCGCGCCGGGCGGCTTCGACGCCATGTCCAAGGGCTCGGTGTTCACCGGCCAGGGCAAGACGGTCACCATCGCCCGAACCGGCGCGGCCCCGGTCGGCGGCGGCGAGTCCCCCGGCTATCCCGCCACCCTCGCCTATGACCGCGCCGACGGCGCCAGGCTGGTCCTCACCGGCCTCTGGACCTGCGGGCCGTAGGGCGTCGGCGGGCGTTAGACGGCGACCGCCGCGGCGGTGTCACGCTCGGCGGCTTCGCGCAGGCGCTCCTCGGTCCACTTCGTCAGACTCTTGCCGGTCAGCTGCGCCGCCAGGGCCGCCTGGGCGTGAACGGCCGGATCGATGCGCACCATGATCTGCCCCGAATAGGGTTTCTCCGCTGTCTTGCCGGTCTTCGCGCAGGTCTCGATGTAATCATCCACCGCCTCGCGGAACGCGGACTTCAGATCGTCGACATTGTCGGCATGGAAACCCACCACATCGTTGATCCCCGCCAGCCGCCCGGCGAAGATCTCATCCTCGGCGTCGAATTCCACATTGGCGAAGTAGCCCCGGTAGGCGATCGCGGTCATGGCTTCACTCCTAGCTTGGTCAGATACTCGCGCGCGTCGCGGACCTGGTAGCGTTTGGCTTCCTTGGCGGGATGGGGCCGGTGGAAGCTGGCGATCACACCCCGGCGCTGAAACCGCACCCGCGAGCCCGCGCCCTCGATCACCGAACAGCCCACCGCCAGGAGCAGACTCTCGATCGCCGCCCATTCGACCGTCCCGGACAACGGGTCGGCGAACACAGCTTTCAAGGTCTTGGCCTGCTTGCTGTTCACGCAAGCAGCCTAGGCATCGGGAGATGATGTCGCAAGCGTAATCTGCAAGCATGTGGGTCGGGCCGCGGTTCAGTGATCGCCTGCCCTAACCGGGCGCGATAGCGTCGCCGCGCCCCAATGCCGCATCGCGAATCCCTTGCAGGTATGGCCTTATGGTGGCCTACCGACATCCCGCCCTGCCTTGAGCACCTCATGCTGAATACGCTGTTTTCGCGCGCCGGAGCCGAGTGGGCCTCCGCGGCCCTGGTCTTCGTGGTCAGCCTGATGGCCGGCCGCTACGCCGCCCAGGGCATGGACGTGGTCCAGTGGGCCGGCGCGGCGACGGCGGTGCTGGGCTCGGTGACGGTGGCGGTCTGGGTGCGGATCGCGCCGACGCCGGCCAAGGTTCCCGCCCGTCAGGACGATTGACGCAAAACCGGGCCGACCGCGCGCCAGGTCGCCTCAAGCGTGACCACTCGCCGCAGGCCGACCACATTCCATGTTTACCGTGACGTACGACCCTGAATTCGCACGTCCATTGGAGGGCATAGGAGAACCCATGCTCAAGTCGCTCGCCGCCCGCATCCCCGCCGAACGCGCCGCCATGGCCCTCGTCATCCTGGCCAGCGCCCTGGTGGGCCGTCAGGCCGCGATCGGCATGGACACCGCCCAGGGCCTTTATGGCCTGGCCGCGATCCTCGGGTCCTCGATGCTGGTGATCATGGTCAGGTCCTGGCCCAAGCCTGAGCAGGCCAAGGCCCGCGCGCGGCGCGACGACTAATCTGCGTGGACGTCGAGGCCCAGCGCCGTCAGCAGACGGTATTGCTGGCCGACGTCGATCTTCATCCCCTCGTAGCCTGCCAGGCCTGAGAGGTTCAGGCCGCTGACCTCGGCGCCCCGCAGGTCGGCCTCGGCGAACTTCGCCCCGCCGGTCAGGGCCTGGAACAGGTCGCACCTGCGCATGTCGGCGCCGGTCAGGTCGGCCTCCCGCAGGTCGGTCTCCCGCAACGAGACATTGGTCAGATCCGCGCCGGCCAGCCGAGCCTGGGCGAGGTCGGCCAGTTCCAGGCTGCAGCCCGAGAACGACACCTGGGTGCGGATCACCTTGCGCCCGAACGCCCGGCTGAAGTCGGCCCCCACGAAGGCCGCGCCGCGCAGGTTGCAGGTCTCGAACTGCGCGCCGTACAGGCTCGACCGCTCGAACCGCGCGAAGGACAGGTCGCAGCGGGTGAAGCGCACCTCATCGAGACCGCAATGGGCAAATGTCGGCCCATGTTGGCCATGTGCGAACACGCAGGCCTCGAAGTGCGCGTCACGCAGGTTGGCATGGGCGAACCGGGCGCCCACGATGCGGCACCCCTTGAATTTACAGCCTTCCAGCACCGTCTCCGAGAACTGCGCCCCCTCGATCGTGCAGCCCACGAACACCGCGTCGGTGCAGTCTGCGTCAGACCAGTCGGCTAACGACAGGTCTTGGTCGGTCGCCCCGTCTGAAAAGGCCATTTCTTCCATCCGTGGCGACCGACATGTGCGTCAGAGCTTGACCTGAATCTCACCGCCGCCGGCCCGGAATTTCGCACTCATCTCCGCCATCCCCTGCGCCACGTCGTTCTGCTTGGCCGCGGTCTCGCGGATCTCCTGGCTGATCTTCATGGAGCAGAACTTGGGCCCGCACATGGAGCAGAAGTGGGCGGTCTTGAAGGCCTCCTTGGGCAGGCTCTCGTCGTGGTACTGCCGCGCCGTCTCCGGATCGAGGCCCAGGTTGAACTGGTCCTCCCAGCGGAACTCGAACCGGGCCCGGCTGAGCGCGTCGTCCCAGGCCCGGGCCGTCGGGTGGCCCTTGGCCAGGTCCGCGGCGTGGGCGGCGATCTTGTAGGTGATCACGCCTTCCTTCACGTCCTCGCGGTCGGGCAGGCCCAGGTGCTCCTTGGGCGTCACGTAGCAGAGCATGGCGGTGCCGAACCAGCCGATCATGGCCGCCCCGATGCCGCTGGTGATGTGGTCGTAGCCCGGCGCGATGTCCGTGGTCAGCGGACCCAAGGTGTAGAACGGCGCCTCGCCGCAGACCTTCAGCTGCTTGTCCATGTTGGCCTTGATCTTGTGCATCGGCACGTGGCCGGGGCCCTCGATCATGGTCTGGACGCCGTGCTTCCAGGCCACCTGGGTCAGTTCTCCCAGGGTCTCCAGCTCGGCGAACTGGGCCGCGTCATTGGCGTCGGCGATGGAGCCCGGCCGCAGACCGTCCCCCAGACTGAACGACACGTCATAGGCCCGCATGATCTCGCAGATGTCCTCGAAGTGCTCGTAGAGGAAGTTCTCCTTGTGGTGGGCCAGGCACCACTTGGCCATGATCGAGCCGCCCCGGCTGACGATCCCGGTCACCCGCTTGGCGGTCAGTGGCACATAGGACAGCCGCACCCCGGCATGGATGGTGAAGTAGTCCACCCCCTGCTCGGCCTGCTCGATCAGGGTGTCGCGGAACACCTCCCAGGTCAGGTCTTCAGCGACCCCGTCCACCTTCTCCAGGGCCTGGTAGATCGGGACAGTCCCGATGGGCACGGGGCTGTTGCGGATGATCCAGTCGCGGATGTTGTGGATGTTGCGGCCGGTGGACAGGTCCATGACCGTGTCGGCCCCCCAGCGGATGGCCCAGACCATCTTGTCCACCTCGTCGGCCACGGTGGAGAGCACCGCGGAGTTGCCGATATTGGCGTTGATCTTGACCAGGAAATTGCGGCCGATGGCCATCGGCTCCAGCTCGGTGTGGTTGATGTTGGCCGGGATGATCGCCCGCCCTCGGGCCACCTCGGAGCGCACGAATTCCGGCGTGCAGAAATCCGGGATCTCGGCCCCGAAGTCCTCGCCGTCGCGGATAAAGCCGTCGCCCGCCTGGCGGCGCAGGTTTTCGCGGATGGAGACGTACTCCATCTCAGGCGTGATGATCCCCCGCCGCGCGTAGTCCATCTGGGTGACGCATCCGGCGCCCCTGGCGCGGTATACTCTGCGCGGGGCGGTGAACTCCGGCGCCAGGTGCTTGCCGCTGGCCCCGCCATTGTCCTCGGGCTTCACGGCGCGGGGATTGGTCACCACCTCGACATCGCCGCGCGAGACCACCCAGGGCTCGCGGGTGCGGGCCAGGCCCTGCTCGATGTCGATGGTCGCCGTGGGGTCGGTGTAGGGGCCCGACGGATCATAGATCGTCACGGGCGGTTCGTTGGCGCTGGGATGCACGGCAACCTCGCGGAACGGCACCCGGATGTCGGGCCACAGCAGGCCCGGCTGATAGACCTTGCGCGAGCCAGGACGCTCCCCGGTGGGGATGGCGCCATTGCTGGGGACGGGGGTCTGGAAATTCATGCGCGGGCTCCTGCCTTGATAAGGAGACCCGGACGTGTCGCGCAGAGTGGTCGTGCGGGGCAGCCCCGCGTTCCCTCCCTTCGCCGGCATGACCCGGATCAGGTTCGGCGGGTCGCGGGCACAGACCCGCCTCTCAGCCGCTGCGGCGACTCCCCGGAGAAGGCCCCACGCTACCGCGATCGCCCGACAAATGCCATCGTCCTGCGTTGATCTCGGACACCCAGCAAGGAAGCGCCCCATGATCCGCCTGCTCCCCCTCCTTCTCGCCGCCGCGGCGCTTTCCGCCGGCGCCTCCCAGGCCCTGGCCGCCGATCCCACCCCCGGCCGCCAGTGCTTCCGCGTCAGCCAGATGGACGGCCACACGGTGGGCGACCCCAAGACCCTCTATGTCGGCGCCCGCAACAAGGACGTCTTCCGCATCGAGATGAACAGCTCATGCCTCGCTGGAGCCAGTATGGGCGATCCCCTGGTGATCGAGACCGCGGGCGGCGGCGACCTGGTCTGCCGACCCATCGACCTCAACCTGAAGGTCGCCGGGGCGATCGGCGTCTCGCCCTGCATCGTGAAGTCGATCACCAAGCTGACCCCGCCGCAAATCGCCAGCCTGCCGCCCAAACTCAAGCCGTAGCTCGCGAAACGCGGCGTCGGCATGCTACTCAGGGAGCCTAGGAGTTCCCCATGCATCTGGCCCGTTTCCCGCGCGCGCGCTTCGCGCACCTGCCCACGCCCCTGGAGCCTATGTCCGGCCTCAGCGCCGCCCTGGGCGGCCCGGAACTGTGGGTGAAGCGCGACGACTGCACCGGTCTGGCAGGGGGTGGCAACAAGACCCGAAAGCTGGAATTCCTGCTGGGGGACGCCCTGGACCAGGGCTGCGACACTCTGGTGACCCAGGGGGCTGTACAGTCCAACCACGTGCGCCAGACCGCCGCCGCAGCCGCCCGCTTCGGCCTGGCCTGCGAGATCATCCTTGAGGAGCGGACCGGCTCCAAGGCGGTCGACTACAACACCTCCGGCAATGTGCTGCTGGACCGGCTGCTGGGGGGCAAGCTGCGCACCGTGCCCGCCGGGACCGACATGAACGCCGAGTTGGCCAAGGTCGCCGACGAGGTCCGAGGCAGGGGCGGCGTGCCCTACATCATCCCCGGGGGCGGCTCCAACGCCATCGGCGCCTTGGGCTATGTGGACTGCGCCATCGAGCTGGTGCGCCAGGCCGACGAGCAGGGGATCGTCATCGACCGCATCATTACGGCCACGGGCAGCGCCGGCACCCATGCCGGCCTGGTGGCGGGCCTGGCCCTGATTGGCGCCGACATTCCGGTATTGGGTATCGGTGTCCGCGCGCCGAAGGAGATCCAGGAAGCCAATGTCCACAAGCTGGCCATCGAAACCGCGGCCATGCTGGGTCACGCGGGGCGCGTCACCCGGGAGATGACTGTCGCCGACTGCGACTATGTGGGCGCGGGTTACGGACTGATCGATCAGGCGGTGATCGACGGCTTGAAGCTCGTGGCCCGCACCGAGGCCCTGCTGCTGGATCCGGTCTATACCGGCAAGGCGATGAAGGGCCTGATCGCACTGACCAAGGCCGGCGCCTTTCGGGACGAGACGGTGGTGTTCCTGCACACCGGCGGCGCCCAGGGGCTGTTCGGCTACGCCACCGAACTGGAAGGAACCCTGGCATGAGCCTCGTCCTCGGCGTCCTCGGGGGCATGGGCCCCGCCGCCACCCTCGACTTCCTCAGCAAGCTCCAGGCCTTCACGCCGGTGAAGCAGGAGAAGGACCACATCCGGGTGATCGTCGATATCAACCCGCAGGTCCCAGACCGCAACGACCCCTTCGCCAAGCCTGGGCCTGTCCTGGCTGAGATGGCCGGCGCCCTGCATGGCGCAGGCGCCGAAGTTCTGGCCATCGCCTGCAACACCGCTCACGCCCATGCCGACCTGATAACCCGGGCCTCGGGCCTGCCGCTGATCGACATGATCCAGACCGCCTCGCACGCCGCGCGGGACACCGGCGCGCGCCGGGCCGGCGTGCTGGGCACCAAGCAGGCGATCCGGCTCTACCGCGAGTATCTCGCGGCCCAGGGCATGGGCCTGGTCACCCTGCCGGCCGAGGCCCAGGAGGGCTTCATGGCTCTGCTGGCCAAGATCAAGGCCGGCGATGTCGGACCCGAGGTTCGCCAGGGCATGGCGGACCTCGCCCAGATCCTGGTGGCTGACGGCGCGGAGGCGATCATCGCAGGCTGCACCGAGGCCCCGCTGGTGCTGGGTCCCAAGGACGTCGGCAAGCCGCTGCTGGACGCCGGCGAACTGCTCGCCAAGCGCTGCGTCGACGTCTGTCTCGGCTATGAGCCCGTCCCGATCCTAGAGACGTGAAGCGCCGAACGTATCGCACTTGGCGGGATCGCCGGACTGCACCCCGGCGCGGAACCAGCGCATGCGCTGCTCGCTGGTGCCGTGGGTGAAGGCGTCGGGCATCACTCGGCCCTGAGACTGCTTCTGGAGCGTGTCATCCCCGACTGCGGCGGCGGCGTTCAGACCGTCCTCGATATCCTTGGGATCAAGCGCCACCTGACCGCCGGACGCTTCTGACGCACGGGCGGCCCAGACCCCGGCGTAGCAGTCGGCCTGCAGCTCCAGACGCACCGAGCCTGAGTCCACGCCCTTGGCGCCGAACTGCTTGGCCTTGTCCATCTGGCCGGTGATGTTCTGGACGTGGTGGGCGACCTCGTGGGCGATAACATAGGCCCGCGCCGCGTCGCCCTGGGCGCCGAAGCGGCCCGAAAGTTCCTGCCAGAAGGCGAGGTCCAGATAGACCTTACGGTCCTGCGGACAATAGAACGGCCCCATGGCCGACTGACCCATGCCGCATCCCGTGCCGGTGGCGCGGTCATAGATCACGATGCCCGCGGGAGGATCGTAGCTGCGGTTGGAGGCTTTGAAGACCTGGGTCCAGACATCGCTGGTGGAGGTCTCGATGACGTCCACGAACTGGGCGTCGCGGTCGGCCGGGGTGCCGCGCACCCCCTCCTGCTGCTCAGCCCCGCCGCCCGCGCCGTTGACCACGCTGAGCGTCGTCGAAGGATCGATGCCGAACACGAAGTAGCCCACGGCCGCCAGCAGCAGGCCGCCGATGCCGACGCCCCCCGCGACAGGGCCCAGTCCGCGTCGATCCTCAACATTGCCGCCGCGGCGTCCACCGTCCCAACGCATGGCCATCTCCTCCAACCCTGGCCGCCTCAACGCGCCAGACTGGCCGAGGATGCGGCGGAACGGCGTCGCTGTCAGCCGACTCTATTGCCGGTTCGCCGCCGCCGCCCGGACACGCGCATTGGACTCGGCCATCCAGGCATCGATGTTGGAGGGCAAGACAGTGGCGGGCGCGGCCTTGGCGGCGTCCGTCGTGGGGTGGTGCGGCGCGCTGCGCCGGGCTTCCAAGTCCCGCAGCCGGGCCTCGGTCTGAATCTGGGCCTCGAGGGCGCTGACCTGGTTTTCCAGGGCCACGGAGCGCTGTTGCGCCATCCGGTTGGCGGCCTGCTGCTCCTGCCACATCGCCTCGTAGTGGGCGTTGAGGTTCGCGTCCTGAGCCAGGGCAGGGCCCGCGCAGACGGCGGCGACGATCAGGGCTGTGAACAGGGCGTGCATCTCAGACCTGAAACGCGCGAGAGCCTTGCTTGGGTCCCTAGCGCCGCGACACGCTGAACCGGGCCAGTTGCTCGCGGGGCGCGGCCCACTCCGGCTGCATCTCCAGCGCCTTTTGGTAGTCGAAATAGGCGGACTTGGCGTCCTCCAGACCCTCATAAGCCAGCGCCCGGTTGTAGTAGGCCTTGGCCGGTTCCAGCAGGCCCAGTTCAAGTCCCTTGTTGATATCGGGCAGGCTGTCGGCGTAGCGGCGCTGACCGATAGAGGCGGCGCCGCGGTTCACATAGGCCTCGCCCATGCCCGGCTGGAGTTTCAAGGCCTGGTCGAAGTCCCGGGTGGCCTCGGGATAGGCGGCCCGTCGCAGCTTGAGCACGCCGCGATTGACCAAGGTGCCGGCGCGGTCGCGAGCATTCAGAAATTCACTATCCAGCGCCTCGGTGCACAGCTGCTGGAATTTCAGGTCGCTTTCGCCACCGATCGCAGCCTGGGAACATGCCTCAGCCATTCCGCCACCGATCACCGTCACTGCGGCCTGGGCCGAACCCGCGCAGAGGACCACCGCCAATGCGCTTGCCGCCGATACTGTCCTGATCATGCCTGGCCTCCATCTGACCTGGAGCCGGATTCCGAGCGCCGAAGGCCCTGAAAGGAACCTGACTTGGCCATCAGAATCTTCCCGCTCCTCAGGACTGTCAACGCAGGGTTTCTAAAACCCCTCGAGCCCTGGCGGGGCCCTTCAGGACGGGCGGAAACGTCGGGTCTCGCGAAGCAGGATGTAGATGCTGCTGCCGGCCACGACGAGCGCGCCCGCCAGGGTGGCCACGCGCGGCGTTTCCTCCCAGACGAGGAAGCCGATGATACTGGCCCAGATCAGCTGGGTGTAGTCGAAGGGCGCCACCACGGCGACCGGCGCCCGGCGGATCGCCTCGGTCAGGAAGAGCTGTCCCACCCCGCCGATCAGGCCGGCAAGGATCAGCAGGGCCAGAGTCGTCAAGTCGGGGATGACCCAGCCGAAGGGAAGGCTGGCCAGGCCGAGCAACATGCCTGCGAGGGTGAAGTAGAAGACGATGGTGGCGCCTGGCTCGGTGCGGCCAATCTCGCGGATGGCGATCATGGCGCCGGCCGAGCCGACGGCGGCGACCAGGGCGAAGACGGTGCCCTTCACCGCCATATGGGAGGGGTCGGGGTTGATCATGATCAGGACCCCGACCAGGCCCACCACGACCGCGCCCCACCGGTGCAGGCCGACCGTCTCCTTGAGGATCAGCGCCGACAGGGCGGTCATGAACAGGGGGGCGGAAAATGACAGCGCCGTGGATTCAGTCAGCGGCAACAAGCTGACCGCGGTGAAGCCGCAGACCATGCCGGTCAGGCCGACCGTCGAACGCATCAGGTGACCCAGGGGTCGTTTTGTCTTCAGCACCGAGAAGCCGGTGGTGCGGGCGATGTAGATCAACACCGGCACGAAGGCGAAGGCGTTGCGAAAGAAGATGATCTCCAGCACCGGGACGCCACGGCTGGCGCACCACTTCACCAGGGCCGCCAGCCCCGCCATGCAGACCATCGCCGCCACCCGCAGGGCGATGCCCATGCCGTTGTTCTGCGCAGTCATGTGGGCGGGCGCGGGCTTGCGGGTCATGCCACGGCCTTAGGGCGTTCGTGGGGTGGGCGCCATCCCCGGACGGCGCCTAGGTCAGCACCAGGCCCGCCTGGGCCAGGGAATTCACGAAGTCCTGGGTGATCCGCCCGTAGTTCTCGACGCTCGCCTTGAAGTCGTCGCGCGCATGGACGTGGGTCGGCACCACGAGACCTCGGTCGCTTGCCCGCTCGCAAAGTCCCTTGTCGAGCAACTTGGCGCCATGGCGGCGGGCGGTCTCGTAGGGCAGTCGCAGTTCGCGGGCCAGGGCGTAGACGCTGACACTGCGGCGCAGGGCGTCGGGAGGAATCTCATCTATGCCGCTGAAGGTGGCCGCCAGGGCGGGGTCGAGCGTGACGTGCAAGGTGTTGGCCCGGACGACCGCGAGGAACATCAGGCCCTCCACCAGTTCGAGGTTCAAATTGGTGGTGAGCAGGGCGACGGTGTTGAGGAAGTAGTCGCTGGAGAGCCGCACCACCTCCCGCGGCATGTAGGCCGCCTTGTCCTGGGCTTCGGGACCCGGGCGGCAGGTCGCCACAACCCCCGCATCGGCCAGCGCCTGGGCGTAGCGGACGGTGGCGTGGAAATTGGTCGCCACGGCCTGGCGAGCCTCCGGCCGGTCGTTGACCTCGGGCGGGAACACCACTCCGCCATCGCCCAGGCGCTCGCACAGTCCCTTGGCCAGCAACTTCCCGATATGTCGTCGCGCGGTCTCGTAGGGCAGACGCAGTTCACGGGCGATGGCGTAGACGCTCACCGGCTTGCGGAAGACCTCGGGCGGCAGGCCTCCAGGCTCGAAATAGGCCTGGGCCAGTTCCGGATCGTCCAGCATGTGCCGCACATTGGCGCGGACGATGGCCAGGAAGATCATCCCGGTCACCAGGTCGGTATCGATGGCCGTGGTGATGATCTGGGCGGTCTTGAGGAAGAAGTCTCCGGCGAGGCGGACGACCTGACGGCGGACATCAGGGGGAAGTGTCGGGGCGTCCGGGTCTAACATCTAGATCCTGATGGGCATGGCGGGTTCGCGAACCCAGGTTATTGAGATTCTCGAAGCCAAGACGGGCCGCGGCCCACAACGTCGAAGTTGTCGCAGACGATACGGCCCAAGATTGGTTATGGACGCGACACAGACCCCGGATATGGTGGGGCATGTTTCCGCCGCGCCACTATCCCACGCCCGCCGCCAAATGCGCTGACCTGGTGGTGCACGTCACCGGCCTGACCCTGGCCCTGGTCGGCGGCGGCATCCTGCTGGGATTGTCGGTCAAGATCGGAACCCTCGGCCAGGTGGCCGCGGTGGCGGTCTATAGCGTGGCGATGGTGGCGATGCTGGCGCTGTCACTGGCTTACAATTTCGCCAAGCCGAGCTGGCGGCCGCTGCTGCGCCGCTTTGACCATGCCGGCATTTTCCTGATGATCGCCGGCTCCTATACGCCCTTCACGACCCAGAATCTTACCGGCGCCTGGTCCATCGCCATGACGACGGCGGTCTGGTCGCTGGCGGCGATGGGCATTCTCGGCAAACTCTTCCTCCCCGGCCTGGGACGGCGCTTCTGGGTGGGACTATATCTCGCCCTGGGCTGGCTGGTGCTGGTGGCCATCAAGCCGATGATCGACGGCCTCTCGTGGATTTCGCTGCTGATGCTCGCCCTGGGCGGCGCGATCTATTCCACGGGCGCGGTCTTCTACCTACTGGACAAGCTGCGGTTCCGCCGCGCCATCTGGCACGGCCACGTGGTGGGCGGCGCGGCTCTGCAGTATGTCGCCGTGCTGACCGGGGTCGTTCTGGCCCAGCACTGAGCGCCTAAGGCGCCACGCCCTTCACGAGCTTCATGGTGACCGGCTCGCCGGTGACCGCCCTCGCCTTCCAGCTCTCATTTGAGGGCAGTTCCGTGCAGTAGCCGAACGGCACCGCGACGGGCCTGGACTGCTTAAGGCAGACCTTCCCTGCCTTCAGGCTCCACGTCCCACTGGAGGGCGTGCGTCGCCGGGTCTTCCCCGTATAGGTTCCATCCTCCTTCAGCCACACGAGGGCGGTGCGGCCATCGGGATAGGTGGAGACCACGGTATTGCCGAAAGCGCGAGCCAGCGGTGAGGAATCGGCCGCGAGAACCGCCACGGGCGCGGCTGCGAGGCCGAGGGTCAGAAGCAGGGTGTAAGGGTTCATGTCGCGCCAATCCGCCGGCGGAAGCAACGCGGCCGGCGGACAATTTCGAAAGGACGTGTCCGTTCCAAGGCGAAGTGACCGTGTCACAAGCAAGGTGGTTCGAACGTCTTCTCCGGGCGATGCAGGCTGATCAGCGGCCAGAAATCTCGACGATCGGTGTCGATCATGGAGATTCTCCTAGATCTGGCCAAGGCCGGCGAACAGAGCCGCGTCTGGCGAACCCTCACGGTAGAAGACCGGCGGGTAGCCCAGCTCTGCGAGAACCTTGATCGCGCGACCGCCGGCATGCCTGTCGCCGGTCCACACATTCACCCAGTCAACGCCGGCCGGCAGGTAAACCTCCCGTTCGAGCTTTCCTTCCCGGATCACCGGCGCCACCAGCAGGTCCGCGCCGTAGAGGTACTGGGTCTGATCGGCATAGGTCGTGCGATCGTCCTGGAAGTGCAGGAACATCGGCCGCTGCAGCGGCAGGCCGGTGGCCGCCGCCTCCGCCGACAGGCCCGCCACATAGGGGGCGAGATGGCGATAGATCCGCGTCATCCGGGCGAAGTGGGCCAGCACCTGGGGATCGCCGTCCAGCTGCAGGTTCTCGTCGGGCCGGTTGCCCTCATGGGAGCGCATCACCGGCGTGAAGGCGGCCATCTCCGACCAGCGCATCAGCAGCTCGGCGGTGCGGACATTGCCGAACAGGCTGGTGTACCCGCCGATGTCGCTGTGATGATAGGCGTTGCCCAGCAGGCCCGAGGACAGGGCCCCGCAGATCACCGTGCCGAGGCCGTCATGGCGGCTGAAGTCCACCGACTGGTCACCGGCCCACAGCAGGGGGCAATGGGCCTGGACCCCTGTGTAGCCCGCCCGGAGGAAGAACAGCGCCTCCCCAGTCATGCCGCGCTTGGCGACGGCGCGCGCATTGACCTCCGCCCACAGGGTCGGCCAAGCGTTGTGCATCAGCATGCCATCGACGCCGTTGGCCAGCTTCACGTCGGTGGGCAGGTATTCGCCGAAGTCCGCCATCCAGCCCGACAGGCCGAAGTCCAGCATCTGGCGACCGATGATCTCCTCCTCGAACCAGTCGCAGGCCTCCGGGATCGTGAAGTCCACCACGCCGCAGTCGAACTCGCCGAAGTCGACGATGTAGGGACCTGCGCCGTCAAGGGTTAGGGCCAGATAGCCCTTGGCCTTGGCCACCTCATAGAAGCTGCCGTCCACCGCCAGGTAGGGGTTCACATAGCCGAGGAAGCGGATGCCCTTGGCTCGCAGCTCGCCGATCTGGGTGTCGAGGTCGGGATAGCGCTTGGGATTCCACTTCCAGTCCCAGAACAGCCGCTTGCCGAAGGAGGTGATGCGCAGGCCCACCCAATCCTCGCACCACAGGCCTGCGACCTTCACGTCGGCGTCGAGGAAGTTTTGCAGACGGTCGAAGCTTTCGGCGCCTTGCTTCAGGCCGACGATGGCGCCTTCCAGCACCCAGGCCGGCAACTGCGGCTGGCGGCCGAAACGCTCGGAGAGAACGCCGACGATCTCGACGAAGGTGTCGCGCGCCCAGACCTCGATCCTGGCGGGTATCTCCCAGACCTCGATCTCGTGGCAACCGTCATGACGGAAATCGAAGACGCTGTAGGCGGTGGTGTCCACGTGCAGGGCGTAGAGCCGCGACGAGACGTAGGTCGGCTGCGGATAGTTGGTGTTGAAATAGTCCCCGCCCGCACCGGCCAGGTCGGCCTGCAGGGTGATCATCTTGCTCTTGTCGCGCCCCACCCCGGGCTCGGAGGTCCAGAGGGGGAATCGTCGGCCGCGCATGTTGAAATAGGACATCTGCTCGCCGCCGCCCCAGACATGCTCGCCGGCCTCGGCCACCGTGCGGATCCACAGGCGGTTGAGGGTCGGATCGCTCGCTTGCAGGGCGAAGGCGCCCGCGACGATCGTCAGCACCAGGAGGGGCGGCTCGGCGGCCGACGGCGCCAGACTGACGGAGAACGTCTCGCCCTCCCGGGTGACGGTGGCGGCGCGCAGCGGCACGCGCTCGATCACATAGTCGGCGATCTTGAAGTTGCCCCGCAGCATCTCGACCTCGGGCTCGCCGCGCCCGACGAAGACGCAGGGCGCATCGCCAGTGTGACGCAGGATCACCCGCCCGGCCTCGACAATGTCAAAGCCCGTGGGCCGCTCGATCAGCTGCATACAAACTCCTCTGCCCAGAATCCCTGGGGGTCCGCGCGTACAATTCACATGGGGTCGGCCGATCGGCGCGGGCTGCGTTCGTGAGACAGCCCCATCAAGGAATATGTCATAAAACCATATAACTGTGGGGCTTCCCAACTCATGGTGCGGGTACGCCGCCCCTGATCGGGAAACCGTCAAGCGTCATTACGGCGTCACGATCCGCGCCAACTTTGGCGGCTCAGACGCTCCAGCCCTGGGCCGCGCGCAGCGCGGGCGGCCCAGTCGCTTCTCTTTCCAGTCGCAGCGGAACCAGCAGGACTGCGAAGCTTTCTGTCCTCACATTCCAGCGAGGCGCTCATGAGCATTTTCGGCAAGATCTTCGACAAGATTTTCAATCACAAGAAGGCGGCTGCCCCGGCCCCCGCGCCTAAGCCAGCAGCCCCTGCCGCCGCTCCGGCCGCAGCTCCTGCCCCTGCGCCCGTTGATGTCGAGGCGGTGCTCACCGAGCTGGCCGAACAGAAGGGTGGCGGCGGCAACTGGCGCACCTCTATCGTCGACCTGCTGAAGATGCTCGACCTGGATTCCAGCCTGGACGCCCGCAAGGAGCTGGCCGGAGAACTGGGCGTCAACGCCGGCGCCCACGGCAGCGGCGAACAGAACATCGCCCTGCAGAAGGCCGTCTGGAAGAAGCTCGCCGAGAACGGCGGCAAGGTGCCGGCCAGCCTCAGGGACTGACACCGCGAGGCGGCGAAGGGCGACAGAGGCCTTTCGCCGCCCCGTTAACGGCCATTCAACAACGACTTGCTCTATTGGGCCGCCCGCCCAACTGGAGTGATGACCGATGGCGCTTGCCGACACCTCGATGACGCTCGAGGGCGACACCCGCCGCCGGGCCGTGGTGGGGCGCGCGGCCTTTGTCCTCGGGCTGCTTGCCTACGCGGCCCTGCTCGGCGCGGCCTGGTGGGCGGTCGTCAACCTGCTGCCCGACCAGATCACCCTGCAGGCCTTCGGCAAATCCAAGACCGTTTCGGGGGTGCATGACCGCATCGCCGGCGTCGGCATGGTGGCCGCCATCCTGCCCACCGCGCTCTGGATCGAATGCCTGGTGGTGGGCTGGGCCAACAGCTCCGCCCGCGCCCTGATCTTCGGCCCCACCATGTCCATGCGCACCGACCTGGCCGTCCTGGTCCTGGGTCAGGCCTTCGTGCTGGAGGTGGTGGGCAAGGCCATGATGCTGGGCCTTTCCATGATCTCGGGCATGGCGATCCGCGACTGGATCCAGGCGCAAACGGGCTTTTCGGCGGACCTCACCAGCCTGCCCTTCGCGGTCCAGCTGGTGATCTATTTCTACATCTACACCTTCTTCGACTACTGGACGCACCGGCTGGACCACAGCCGGTTCTTCTGGCCGTTGCACCGCTTCCACCACTCGGCCGAGGACTTCTGCGTGGTGACCTCGGCGCGCCAGCATCCGGCCGCGTTCAGCGCCTTCTTCGTGATCAACCTGCCGCTCGCCATCCTGGGCGCGACGCCCAGCGTGATGATCTTCGTCAGCGTCCTGGTGACCACGGTCGGATTCCTGATCCACTCCCAGCTCACCTCGGACTGGGGCTGGGTCGGCCGCTGGGTGCTCCAGTCGCCGCTGCACCACCGGCTGCACCACAAGCTGGACATGACCGAGCCCACCGGCCACTTCGCCATGGCCCCTATCTGGGACCGGCTGTTCGGCACCTGGCGCGGGACCGCCGATCCCGCCTTGGCGATCGGGGTGACGCAGCCCTACCGGCACGGCTTCTGGATCGTGCCAGACCTGCTGCGCGACTACTGGCATTTCTGGTCGGGCTTCGTGGTGAAGCGCGCCGATTGAGGACGGCCGTAGGCCTGTCCCTGACTTCTAGCTTGGTGCCCCAGGTCGGACTCGAACCAACACGCCTCTCGGCAACAGATTTTGAGTCTGCCGCGTCTACCATTTCGCCACTGGGGCCCCAGGAGCGGCGCGCAATGTAGCGGCGGGACTCGCCGCCGCAAGCGGCGATTGACCTACTTGGCCGCAGCCTCGTCCTCGTCGCGATGTAGGGCGGCGTGGGCGGCCAGCACGATGTCCAGCACCACAATGGCGCCCACCACGGCGGCGGCGGCCATGGCGGCGTGGCGCCGGGGGTTTTCGCGGCCGGTGGCCTTGCTGAGGGTTAGCAGGTCCACTGCATCGCCGCCGACCCGCAGCCACAGCCAGGGACCTGGCCGCACGGGCGACAGCAGTCCGGCCCCGGCCGCAATCGCGCGGGCGCCGAAGGCGGCGACCTTCTCATCGTCTGAGGGCAGACCGACGAACTTGGCGAACTGTCTTGGCGCGGCGACCGCCACCAGGCCCAGGCCCAGGCTGATAACGCCCAGGGCGCGCTTGACGATGACCAGGTCCAAATCAGTTTCCTCCCGCTGCTGGAGCAGCCAATTCCTGACGCGTCTCCAGGTTCCGGCGAGACGCTTCGCCGCAAGCATGGGGACACTCTCGACGCGCCCTCGTTCGAATGATAATCACTCGCAATGATTGGGGACGTCCGCATGAACAATCTGTCGCTCGACCGCGTGGAGGTCGCCGTGGCCATCCCCGAGGTAGGGATCACCCTTCGGCTGAGCGACGCCTCCGTCGGCGATAGAGGCGTGATCATCGATGTACGCGCCGATGACGACGGCAGGGATCATGGGGTCGATATCGAGGAGCTGCAGCGCCGCCTGCTGGAGTTCGGTTTCGTGGAGGGGGCCCGCGTCGAGGTGATCCACGAGGGCGCGATCGGCCACGACCCCATCGCCGTGCGCCTCGACGATATGCGCGTCGCCCTGCGACGCCGCGACGCCGGTGACGTCATCATCCTGTTGGACCGTCGATGAGCGACGTCGCCCTGTCGCCGGCCCGGGTCGCCCTGGTCGGCAATCCGAACTCCGGCAAGACCGCCCTCTTCAACGCCCTGACCGGCAGCCGCCAGAAGGTCGCCAACTATGCCGGCGTCACCGTGGAACGGAAGGAAGGGACGGTCACCACCGCCTCAGGCCGCACAATCCACGTGCTGGACCTACCCGGCACCTATTCCCTGCGCGCCCGCAGCCCCGACGAGGCGGTCACCCGTGATGCGGTCCTGGGCCAGCTGGCCGGCGAGACCCCTCCCGACGCCATCGTCTGCGTGGCCGACGCCACCAACCTGCGCCTGGTGCTGCGCCTGATCCTGGAGCTGAAGCAGGTGGGCCGGCCGCTGGTGCTCGCCCTCAACATGTTCGACATCGCCCAGCGTCAGGGCCTGCGGATCGACCTCGAGGGGTTGGCGCGCGACATCGGCGCGCCGATCGTCACCACGGTGGCCACCCGCAAGCGCGGCATCGAGGAACTGGTGGCCCAGATCGACGCCACGACCCTGGAGGCCGCGGCGACCGTCGCCCGAGAATGGCGCGCGCCCGACGCCGGCGAGATCCGCGACGCGCACCGCGAGGCCCAGCGCCTGATGAAGGCCCACGTCCGGCCGCCCGAGCGTCCCGACACCCTGACCGGTAAGGTGGACGGCGTGCTGCTGCATCCCGTCTGGGGCCTGGCCATCCTGCTGGCCATCCTGCTGCTGATGTTCCAGGCGGTGTTCACCTGGGCCACGCCCCTGATGGACCTGATCGACGCCGGGATGACAGGCCTCGGAGGGCTCGTAGCCCTGGCGATCCCGGAGGGCCTGGTCCGCAGCCTGATCGTCGACGGCGTCATCGCCGGCGTTGGCAGCGTCCTGGTCTTCCTGCCGCAGATTTTGATCCTGTTCCTGTTCATCATCATGCTGGAGGACTCCGGTTACATGGCCCGGGCGGCCTTCCTGATGGACAAGATCATGGGCGGGGCTGGGCTGCATGGACGGGCCTTCATCCCCCTGCTGTCCTCCTTCGCCTGCGCCATTCCGGGGGTCATGTCGACTCGGGTGATCGATAGCAAACGCGACCGGCTGACCACGATCCTGGTGGCGCCGCTGATGACCTGCTCGGCGCGGATTCCGGTCTACACCCTGATCATCGGGGCGGTGATCCCGGCCAAGGTTGTGGGTGGGGTCTTCAGCCTCCAAGGCCTGGTGATGTTCGGCCTCTATGCGGCGGGCATCCTGTCGGCCCTGGGCGTCTCCTTCGTCATCCGGCGCTTCCTCTGGCGGGGCATGAGCGAGCCCTTCATGATGGAGCTGCCCACCTACAAGAAGCCCGACCCCGCCAACGTCGCGCGCAGTCTGCTGCAACGAGGTCAGATTTTCATGAGCCGGGCGGGCCGCATCATCCTGCCCCTGATGGTGCTCGTCTGGTTCCTGTCGACCTTCCCCTATCCGCCGGCGGGCGCAACGGGTCCGGCCATCGACTACAGCTTCGCCGGCATGATCGGCCACTTCATCCAGCCCCTCCTCGCCCCCATCGGGTTCAACTGGCAGATGTCGGTGGCACTGGTCCCCGGCATGGCCGCCCGGGAGGTCGCTGTCGCGGCCCTGGGCACCGTCTACGCGGTGGGCGACGCCGAGACCAACACCGGCGGGCTTTCGGCCCGGTTGGCCGAGCAATGGTCCCTCGCCTCCGGCCTGTCGTTCCTTGCTTGGTATGTGTTCGCTCCGCAGTGCGTGGCGACGCTGGGGGTGGTGAAGCGCGAGACCAACAGCTGGATCTGGCCCACGGTCATGTTCGGCTACATGATCACCCTGGCCTATATCGCCGCGCTGATCGTCTACCAGCTCACCGTGGCGCTGGGCGGCGGGTAGAACGTCGCAAACACAAGTTAAGCGTGAGCCTTAACGACGCGATAAACGACCCGAGCGCACCCTCTTCAGGTGGGAGGCGTGATCATGGAAAAGATCCAAACCGAACGGCGGCGGAAGCCGCGCCCCAAGACCAGCGCGGAGGCCGTGGCCGAGCGCATCCGGCAGACCTTGATGCAGTTCGGCGGCGAGGCGCACCGGCGGGAGGTCATCATGCAGATGGCCCGCGACTCAGGGGTCGATGTCCGCAACATCCCCGAGGAGCTGGAGACCACGGTCATCACCAGCTTCGAGGCGGCCTGGAACGACACCGAGAAGCGCGAGAGCTTCGGCTTCACCCTGCGGTTCGGCGAGGGTTCCCACCGTTGGGGCGTCCGGATGCCGGAGACGGCGCACTAAGCGCCTCCCCCGTGTCGCCGGCCAAGGCGTTGGCCGCCATCTGCAGGCGGTTCAAGAGCCGCTTGAGCAGCGACACCTCGTCAGGCGCGAGCCCGGATATCAGGGCCGCCTCATAGGCCAGGGCCAGGGGGGCGATCTCCGCATGGAGACGCGAGCCCTCCTGGGTCAGGGCCAGGACGTGCGAGCGCCCGTCGGCATGGTGATCCGACCGTTCCAGTAGGCGGCGCTTGAACAAGCCCTGGGCCGCGCGGCTCACCGTCACCTTGTCCATGCCCGTGCGTGAAACGATGGCGCCCTGGGTCAGGCCGCCGTCCTCCGCCAGCACGCAGATCAGCCGCCACTGCGGAATGGTCAGGCCAAAGCGATCCTCGTAGGCTCGGGCGATCAGGCCCGAGACCGCATTGGAGGCCACCGACAACCGGTAGGGCAGATAGGCGTCCAGCTTCAGCCCCGGGACGGCCGCGGCTTCCGTGGGCTGGGACTGAACGGTCATCTGGCCGCGACCTCCTGTTCGATGGCGCCGAAGATGGAGTGACGACGGGCGTCGCGCATTTCAATCCGAACGCAGTCTCCGGCCTTGAGAAACGGGGTGGTTGGCGCGCCGCCGGCCAGGGTTTCGACGGTCCGCAGCTCCGCGAGGCAGGAATAGCCGACGCCCCCTTCGGCCACCGATTTCCCTGGACCGCCGTCGGGACCGCGATTCGAGACGGTGCCGGAGCCGATAATCGTCCCGGCGCCCAGCGCCCGGGTCTTGGCGGCGTGGGCGATCAGGGCCCCGAAATCAAAGGTCATGTCGACGCCGGCGTCAGCCTCACCCAGGGGCTTGCCGTTCAGCTCCACCTCCAGTGCGCCCTTCAGGCGGCCGTCCGCCCAGGCGTCGCCCAGGCTGTCAGGAGTCACCGCCACGGGGGAGAAGGACGACGCCGGCTTGGACTGGAAGAAGCCAAAGTTCTTGGCCAGCTCGTCCGGGATCAAGTTCCGGAGGGACACGTCATTGGCCAGCATCACCAGTCGGACGGCGGCAAGCGCCTCCTCCCGGCTCGCCCCCTGAGGCACGTCGCCGGTGATCACCGCGATCTCGCCTTCCATGTCGCAGCCCCAGGCTTCGTCGGCGAGCGGGATGGGGTCGCGGGGGGCCAGGAAGCCGTCAGAGCCGCCCTGATACATCAGGGGCTCGGACCAGAAGCTGGCGGGCATCGCGGCCCCGCGCGCTTTTCGCACCAGTTCCACGTGGTTCACATAGGCCGAGCCGTCGGCCCACTGATAGGCGCGCGGCAAGGGGCTTTCAGCGTCGTGCTCATGGAAGCGCACCCGGGGTAGCGAGCCGTGGTCCAGGCTCTCCGCCAAGCCCTTCAGCAGCGGCTCGCACCGCTCCCAGTCGTCCAGGGCCGCCTGCAGGGTCGGGGCGATATTGGTCGCCTCCACACACCAGGCGAGATCGCTGGACACCACCACGAGACGCCCGTCGCGTCCCCACTTCAGTGAAGCGAGCTTCATTCCTGGTCTCCCATCATTTCTGTTTTCGTTGAATCGCGGCGCGGGATGACGCGGGTCAGGCGCACCCCGCGCTCATAGGCTTGCGGCTGATAGACGACGACCTCGACGCAGATGTCGCCCTTGGTCTCATCGACCCAAAGGTAGTTGCGCTCAAACTGGGCGGAACGGCCGGCCGGGGTAAAGCCTTCGTAGGTGTCGCCCCAGGGGGTGACCTGGGAGAGCTCCCGCCAGCCCAGATCGCAGGCCCTTGCCAGTTCTTCCTCGGCGGCGTCCGCCAAATCCTGCTGGCGGTCGACGCTGGGCATTCAGATACGCACGTCCATGGGGACGGCGGTGCACTTGTTGCGGTCGAGGGGGACTTTCACCTAGGCGGTCTTCCAACTGTCGACATAGGCGGCATTCTCAACCGTCGCGGCGGCCTCGCCAACCTCCAACGGGTCGCGGGTGTCGATCATCACGGCATATTCATCGGTGGCGGGCTTGGGCTGGCTGAGCATGTTCTTCAGCGCCTTGGGGTGCGGGCCATGGGTGAAGCCCGACGGATGGAAGGTCATCATGCCGGCGTCGATGCCGTCCCGACTGAAGAAGTCGCCGGCGTGATAGAAGAGGACTTCCTCGTAATCGTCGTTGTTGTGGAAGAACGGGACCTTCAAGGCCCCCGGATCGGTCTCGAACGGCCGCGGCGCGAAGGTGCACACCACGAAGCGGTCGGAGACGAAGGTAGTGTGGACGCTGGGGGGCAGGTGATAGCGGTGGCTGACCACCGGCCGCAGGTCCTTCACGTTGAGGCGCACGGGGGCGAGATCGCCGTGCCATCCCACCGCGTCGATCGGATTGTAGGGGTAGGTCACCACCGAGACCTGGCTGCGCTTCTTGATCTCCACGCGGTATTCGCCCGGTTCCGCCTGATGAGCGCGGAAGGCCTCGTCCATGGCGGGCGTGTCGAGCATGGCGGGATCAAACAGGGCGTGCCCGCCCAGCATGCCTTTGTCCGGCAGGGAGAAGTGGGTGTTGGTGGCCTGGATCATCAGCACCGCCGTGGGCGTACCGGGCGCCAGCCGCCACATGGTCCCGCGCGGCAGGTAGAGGTAGTCCCCGGCCGCGTAGCCGATACGGCCGTAGTCGCAGAATAGGTCGCCGGCCCCCTCATGCACGAACAGCAGCTGGTCGCCGTCGGCGTTGCGGGCGAGCGCAGGCATGGGCGACGCCAGCTTCCAGAAGCGCATCTCGACCGCGGCGTTGTGCAGCACGACCGGCGCGCTCCAGGGGGAACCCGGCGCCTCGTTCAGGCGGGCGAGGTCGAAGGCGCGGGGGCGCAGCGGCCCCTCGAAATTCGTCCAGCCGGTGGGCGGGCGCGGGTGGTGCAGGAAGGCGGCGGGGCCGAAGAAGCCCTCCTTGGAGATCTCCCGCTCATAGGTGCCGTCTGGCATGTCGGCGTGGGCCTGGCGGGAATGGACACCTTGGGCGCCGCGCACCGGGATCCAGTTTCGAGCCATCAGAATTCGTCCTTGTAGATGCCCACTGTCATCGGACGCCCCTCGGACGCCTGGGCGCGATACATGCCCGAGGTGTTGAAGCTCCAGGCGATCTGACCATCCGGCGCGACAGCGATGACGCCGCCGTCGCCGCCCAGAGCGGTCAGCCGGTTCTGCACCACCTCGTCGGCGGCGGCCTGCAGGCTCATGCCCTTCAGTTCCACGAGGGCCGAGATGTCGCGCGCGACGGTCAGGCGGATGAAGTACTCGCCGGTCCCGGTGGCCGAGACCGCGCAGCCGGTGTTCGACGCATAGGTCCCCGCCCCGATCAGAGGTGAGTCTCCCACCCGGCCCCATCGCTTGCCGGTGGTGCCGCCGGTGGACGTCGCGGCCGCCACATCGCCGTGGATGTCGAGGGCCACGACCCCCACGGTGCCGTGCTTGCCCTCGTCGTGGGCCAGGCCCTGGGCGGGGTCAGGCCGGTCCGCGCCGGCTGGCTCCTCCGGGATCGGCAGCTTCTCGGCCTTCAGGAAATTGGTCAGGCTGCGCCAGCGGCGGGCGGTGTGGAAATGGGACGGCTCCACCATCTCCTCGCCCTGGTCGGCGGCGAAGTGGTCGGCGCCCTTGCCGATCAGCATCACATGGGGCGAGCGCTCCATGACCGCGCGGGCGATCGTGATCGGGTGCCGGGCGCGGGTGACGCCGGCCACGGCGCCGGCGGCGAGCGTGCGCCCCTCCATGATGGCGGCGTCCAGTTCGTTGCGGCCTTCGGCGGTGAAGACCGCGCCACGTCCGGCGTTGAACAGGGGATCGTCCTCCAGCAGGCGGACGGCGGTCTCGCACGCGTCCAGGGCCAGGCCGCCGGCCTTCAAGGCCCGGGAACCGGCCTCGGTCACCTGGATCAGGGCGGCGCGGTAGGCGGCCTCCTGCTCAGGCCTGAGGTGGGCGCGTTCGATGACGCCCGCCCCCCCGTGCACGACAATGGCCCATTTCGGCGGCAATCAGCCCTCCTTGGCCGGCAGGACCCCGCGGCGCACCTGGTCGAGCTCGATGGACTCAAACAGCGCCTTGAAGTTGCCCTCGCCGAACCCCTCGTTGCCCTTGCGCTGGATCAGCTCGAAGAAGATCGGCCCGATCATGTTCTCGGTGAAGATCTGCAGCAGCAGACCCTGACCCTCGGTGGGGGCGCCGTCCATCAGGATCTGGTCGGCGCGCAGACGCTGCAGGTTCTCGTCGTGACCCTTCACGCGGTCCGGAAGCTGCTCGTAATAGGTCTCCGGCACCGACTGGAAGCGCACCTCCCGGTCCCGCATGGTCTCCACCGCGTGGTAGATGTCGCCGGTCCCGAGCGCCACGTGCTGGATTCCCTCGCCGTGGTAGTCCTTGAGGAACTCCTCGATCTGCGAGTGGTCGTCCTGGCTCTCGTTCAGGGGGATGCGGATCTTGCCGCAGGGGCTGGTCATGGCCTTGGAGATCAGGCCGGTCTGGGCGCCCTCGATGTCGAAATAGCGGATCTCCCGGAAGTTGAAGATGCGCTCGTAGAAGTCGGCCCACTTGCCCATGTTGCCGCGGAACACGTTGTGGGTCAGGTGGTCGAGATAGGTCAGGCCGACGCCGTTGACGGCCTCGAGCTCCGCCGCGCCGGGGATCGGAATGAAATCAACGTCGTAGATCTCCTGGGCCCCGTAGCGGTCCACCAGATAGAGGTTCGAACCGCCGATCCCCTCGATGGCCGGGATGTTCAGCTCCATAGGACCGACCGGTCCCAGTACCTGCTTGGCGCCGCGCTCCAGGGCGAGCGCCATCGCCCTGGCGGCGTCCTTGACCCGGAAGGCCATGGCGTTCGCCGAGGGCCCATGAATCTGGCGGAAGTCCGCGGGCTGGCCGCTGGGCTCCATGTTCAGCAAGAAGTTGATGTCGCCCTGGCGCATGCGGATGACGCTCTTCGAGCGGTGCCGGGAGACCGCCGTGAAGCCCATCTTCTCGAACAGGCCCTTCAGCAGGTCCGGCTCTGGGGCGGTGAATTCGACAAACTCGAAACCATCGGTGCCGAGCGGATTCTCAAAGAGGTCACGACCGGGGGCCTGGGCGTTCATCTGCGCACTCCTTCCCGGACCTTCCGGGAGATATAGTATCATATGAAACCACTTGCCCGAACCGAGCCCAGGAGACAAGTGCGTCGGGCGCTGATAGCAAACGAGTGAACAGCCTCCTCGGATCACCATGCTTCGCAAAACGTACGACTGGGTCATGAACCTGGCCGGGTCGCGCCACGCGCCCGTCATGCTGTGCGGCGTCTCCTTCGCGGAGAGCTCGTTCTTCCCGATCCCTCCCGACGTGATGCTGGCGCCCATGGTCTTGGCTCGGCCCGAGCGGGCCTTTGTCTATGCCGGGCTCTGCACCCTGTCGTCGGTGCTGGGCGGGTGCCTGGGATACTTCATCGGCTACCACCTTGGAGACCTGGGCCACTGGCTGCTGGCCCTGATGGGCCACCCCGAGGGCGACGCCGCCTTCAAGGCCTGGTTTGACCAATGGGGTCTGTGGGTGATCCTGATCAAGGGTCTGACCCCCATTCCCTACAAGCTGGTGACCATCGCCTCGGGCCTGGCTGAGTTCTCCTTCTTTACCTTCGTCTGGGCCTCGGTGGTGACCCGCGGCGCGCGCTTCTTCCTCACCGCCACCCTGCTGAAGTACTTCGGTCCGGCGGTGCGGGAAGAGGTGGAAAAGCGGCTGACCCTGTACACGGTGATCGGCCTGACGGTTCTGATCGGCGGCATTGTTGCGCTGAAAGTCTTGGGCTGAGCCGGGTTTTGCGCTCATATCGCGCGCCATGATGCAGCTCATCCGCGCCGTCCTCGACCGCTGGGCCTTCTTCGCCCTGGGCTCCGCCGCCCTGATGCTGGCGATCGCCCACGCCTTCGAGACCTTCGGCGGCTATGCGCCCTGCACGCTCTGCCTGCGGGCGCGCGAGGTCTACTGGGTGGCCGGGACGGTCGCCCTGGCCTGCATCCTGGCGGTGAAGCTGCCCAAGATCCTGCGCTGGCGCTGGCTGTTCCACGTCGCCCTGGCCCTGGTCTTCGCCGTGGGTGTGGGGGTCGCGGTCTATCACAGCGGCGCGGAGTGGAAGTGGTGGCCCGGCCCCACCACCTGCGCGTCCACGGGCGGCGGCGTCAGCGCCCAGGCCATGAGTGATCTCCTGGGCGGCGCGAAGATCCAACCCCCAGCCTGTGACGAGGCCGCCTGGCGGTTGCTGGGCCTCTCCATGGCCGGCTGGAACGCCCTGGTCTCGCTGAAGCTGACCATCTTCAGCGCCTGGGCGGCGCTCCGCGATAGGCCCCGCTCATGAGCGACAAACCCATTCCGCCACGCCCCGGCCAGGGCGCCACCGCCGCGCGGCTGGCCGAGATCCTGCGGGTCGATCAAGCCGGTGAAATGGCGGCGGTGCAGATCTATCGCGGCCAGCGCGCGGTGCTCGGCGGGTCCAAGGGCCATGAGCGGATCGCTGGCCAGCTGGCCGAGATGGAGGGCCATGAGGCCGTTCACCTGGCCCGCTTCGACACCCTGCTCACCGACCACGGGGTGCGCCCCACCGCCATGACCCCGGTCTGGCGGCTGGCCGCCTTCGCGCTCGGCGCCGGCACCGCGCTCTTGGGAGAGAAGGCGGCCCACGCCTGCACCGAGGCGGTGGAGGACGTGATCGAGCAGCACTATGCCGGCCAGGTGGCCGAGCTCAGCGATCGTGAACCGGCCCTGGCCGCAGAACTCTCAAAGTTCCGCGACGAGGAGCTGGCCCATCGCGACCACGCCGTGCAGGAAGGCGCCCGCGACGCGCCCGGCTACCCGATCCTGGCCGCGGTGATCCGCGCCGGTTGCAAGGCGGCCATCAAGATCAGCGAGAAGCTATGACCGACGCGCAGATCGAAGCCCTGCGCCGCGGCGCCGAGGCCCCCGTCCTGGCGGGCCCGGCCGACCTGGACGCCGTCGCCGACGATCTGAACGAGGCCTTCCGGACGGACCCGCAGTTCTGCTGGTTCCTTCGCGATGACGCGGGCCGCGAGGCCGCCCGTCTGCGCTTCATGAAGATGCTGGTGAAGGAGGTCGCCCTCCCCACGGGCGAGGTGACCCGCCCCCCCGGCGGCGGCGCGGTCTCCATCTGGATCTCCTCTCAGGCGCTGGGGCCCAACAGCCTGATGCAGGAGCTGCGCATGTTCCCCACCATCCTGGGTGCGACGGGCCTGGGGCGGATCGATCGGCTGGCCGCCATGCGCAAGGCGATGGACGCGCTGCACCCCATGGACCGCCCTCATGCCTATCTGTGGTTCCTTGGGGTTCGACCCGAGGCTCAGGGCCTGGGGGTGGGCTCCCGGATGTTGGAGGCGGGCCTGGCCAAGGTCGACGCCCAGGGGCTGCCCGCCTATCTGGAATCCTCAAGCGAGGCCAACGTGCCGCTCTATCGGCGCTTCGGCTTCGAGGTGATGCAGGAGTTCCGCGCGCGGGCCGACGCGCCACCCGCCTGGGCCATGTGGCGCGAGGCCCGGACGGCCGCCTAGCGGGCGCCCAGCGTCCGGCGTCCGAAGGCGAACAGGGTCGCCAGCGCCGCCTCCACCACCATGGGCAGGACCATCTCCGGCGCCAGTCCCTCCACACCCGCCGTGATCAACCGGCCGGTGAGGGCGAGGCTGACCAGGACCAGGGGCACGGTCACCAGGCGGCGGTCGTCGCGGATCGCCGCGGCGAGGGCGAAGGCGCCCATACCGCCGAAGAAGCCGCCGACATCGGCCCTCAGGCTCGCCAACCCAAGGCCGCCGACGGGGGACAGCCCCAGCGTCACGGCCGGCAGGGTTGGATCGATCCAGATCCGCAGGGCGCCGAAGATCGCGAAGGCGCCGAGCGCGCCGATCAGCAGGCGGGGCAGGAGACGAAGCATGAGGTTGTCCTGGCGACTTGATTGTGGCGCGATACATGCCACTATTTCAGCACAGAGCGAAACCCACGCTGGCGGCGGAACCCCATGACCCTGACCTACGACCTCTACTGGTCCTTCCGCTCGCCCTACTCCTACATGATCATGCACCGGCTGACGGCGCTGGAGCGGGACTACGACGTGGTCTGCAACGTGCGGCCGGTCTATCCGCTGGCGGTGCGCACCCCGGAGTTCTTCGACACCCGCGACCCGCTCTGGTTCAGCTACTTCTTCGCTGACATCCACCGGGAGGCCCAGTTCCTGGGCCTGCCCTTCCGCTGGCCCCGGCCCGACCCGGTCTACATGGACATGGCGACCCGGACCTATCCCAAGGACCAGCCGCACATCCACCGCCTGACCCAGATGGGGGCGCTGGCCGCTGAACAGGGCCGAGGCCTCGCCTTCCTCGACGAGGTCAGCAAGACGATCTGGAGCGGGACAGTCGACGACTGGCACCTTGGCGACCACATCGCCCAGGCCACGGCGCGGGCCGGCCTGGATCCCGCCACCTTCGCCGCCAAGGTTGAGGCGGAGTCCGAGCGCCTCAATGCGGTGATCGAGGCCTCCCAGGAAGCCCAGCGCGCGGCGGGCCACTACGGCGTGCCGATGATCGCCTTCAACGGCGAACCCTTCTTCGGCCAGGACCGCTTCGACCAGTTCAAGTGGCGGCTGGAGCAGCAGGGGCTGAAGGCCCGCTAGGCCTCCAGCTCGATGTCCCAGTAGAGGTAGTCGAGCCAGCTCTGGTGGAGGTGGTGGGGCGGGAACTTTCGGCCGCGTTCCTGCAGTTCGTGGGCGCTGGGGCGCCGCGCCTTGTGCCGCGGGAACATGTGCGCCTCCTGCGGGGTGCGGCCCCCCTTGGTGAGATTGCAGCGGGCGCAGGCGGTGACGATATTCTCCCACGTCGTGCGTCCGCCACGCGACCGCGGCACGACATGGTCAAAGGTCAGGTCCGCGCCGGAGTGGCAGTACTGGCAGGTGAAGGCGTCGCGCAGGAACAGGTTAAATCGTGTGAAGGCCGGCGGCCGGTCCTGGGTCACATACTGCTTCAGCGACACGACGCTCGGCAGCTTCATCGTGAAGGATGGGGAGTGGATTTCCTGGTCGTAATTCGAGACCACGTCCACGCGATCCAGGAAGACGGCCTTGATCACATCCTGCCAGGGCCAGAGCGACAGGGGATAGTAGCTGAGCGGCCTGAAATCCGCGTTCAGCACGAGGCAGGGCCAACCGGACGGCGGGTGGGTGAGCACCTTCATCGCCGGTCATCCCGGTGCGCTACAGCGCCAGATGGGTACGCGTGGAAACTGAAGACTAAGCCCTCACTCTCAACCGCTCTATCGGCGAACCGGTTGGGACCCTCAGGCCCCAGATTCCCGACGCAGGAGAATTATAGGAGAGATTCTGAGACATCGCCATGACGGCGAGACGGCTGCTCCCCGCTCGCGACCCTAGGGTTCAAGCGAGCGGGGCGGCGCCGGAAAGCACTCAGGCGCCGACGATGGCGGTGGCGCCGGCCAGCAGGAAGCTGAGGGCGGCAAAGGCGACGACGACGGTGGTGTCGACGAAGCGGGCGAAGGCGTGATCGGTGTGGGTGAACATGAGGATGGTCCTTGGTCTGCCGGAGCCCCCCGGCCGGGTTGTTCATGTGAACAACGCTAAGATACCTTTGATCTGAACAATGTACAGATACATTTTACACTGTACGCTATGCGTTTATGCATAACCTCGGCGGGCGGATATGGCGCAAGAAAAAAGGGCCCCCGAAGGGGCCCTTGCGATCAGGGATCGACTTTCGTTCCTAGGCGCCGGCCACTGCGGTGGCGGCGGCGACGGTGAGGCCCAGGACCAGAAGGATGGCGGGGGCGACGCGGTCGAAGAAGCGTTCGAAGTTTGCGAGAGACATGACACACACCTTGTAAGTTTGAACCCGCGGGGAGGCGGGGCGTTTGTTATTTGAACAATGCTAAGATAACAGCGATCTGAACGGCGTCAAGATGATCTTTACGGCGTCCAGATATACTTTTACAGTGAGCGCGATGAGAGAATCTGCAGCCGCCGAGTCCCGGCCCTATCACCACGGCGATCTCAGCCGCGCCCTGATCGACGCGGCCCGCCGTCTGCTGGAATCCGAGGGCCCTTCGGCCCTGTCACTCCGCGCTGTGGCGCGAGAGGCGGGCGTCAGTCCGGCCGCGCCCTACCACCACTTCAAGGACAAGGGCGAGTTGCTGGAGGCCGTGGCCGCCGAGGGCTGGGACCTGCTGAACGACTCGCTGGCGGCGGCGCGGAAGTCGGCCAACTCGGTGAAGGACAAGCTGACGGCGCTGGGCGTGGCCTATGTGGTCTTCGCGCGCGAGAACCCAAGCCTCTACCGCATCATGTACGACGGCTCGCGCAACAAGGAGGAGCTGCCCTCCCACGTCCATCTGGAGGACGACAGCGCCTACTGCCAGGTGCGCGACACCTTGGTGGAGGCCGGCGCCGACCCCACCGACGAGATCGCCCTGGAACTGGCCACCACCGCAGCCTGGTGCGCGGCCCACGGCCTGGCCGAGATGGCCTCCTTCAAGCAGTTCGACACCCTGAAAGCCGCCCTCGGCAGCGAGGAAGCCTTCCTGCGCGGCGTCTTCGACCACATGAAGATATTCGCCGACGACCACGGGAAGTAGACAAGGGGCGTGACCGCGCCCTTCACCACCCGTTTCGCCCCCTCCCCCACCGGTCTCTTGCACCGTGGGCATGCCTTCTCGGCGCTCACCGCCCGTGACGCGGCCCGCGCCGCTGGCGGTCGTTTCGTGCTGCGCATCGAGGACATCGACGCCACCCGCTGCCGCCCTGATTTTGAAACCGCGATCTACGAGGACCTGGCCTGGCTCGGGCTCGAATGGGAGCAGCCGGTGCGCCGACAGTCGGAACACCTCACCGAGTACCAGGCCGCCATCGAGCGACTCGCCGAGCGAGGCCTGCTCTATCGCTGTTTCCGCACCCGCAAGGAGATCGCCGAGGCCATCGCCTCGGCGCCCCATGGGACCATGGACATCTGGCGCGGCTCGCCCCTGCCCTCCGACCAGGACGCGCGCAGGCTGGCCGCCGGGGAAGCCTTCGCCTGGCGGCTGTCCCTGGACGCGGCCCTGGCGCAGGCCGGTCCCCTTACCTTCACCGAGGAGGGCTTCGGCCCGAATGGAGAAACCGGCCTCATCCCAGCGCGGCCTGAACTGGGCGGCGATGTGGTGCTTGCGCGGCGAGACGTCGGCGTCGCCTACCATTTGGCCGTCACCCTGGACGACGCCCTGCAAGGAGTGACCCATGTGATCCGCGGTCACGACCTGTTCGAGGCGACCCACGTCCAGCGGCTGCTGCAGGCCTTGCTGGACCTGCCAACCCCGGTCTATCGCCACCACCGCCTGCTGACCGGTCCTGACGGCAAGCGCTACGCCAAGCGCGACCATGCCCAGACCCTGGCCGAGCTGAGGACGGCCGGCGTCACGCCGCAGCAGCTGCGCGCGGAGATGGGCCTTTGACCGACCACCCCGAAGATCGCGGCAAGGCCCTGGCCATGCTGCTGCTGGGCGCCTGTGTGATCGGGGTTGGCCCGGTGCTGGTGCGGCTGTCGGAGACGGGGCCGGCGGCCGCGGGCTTCTGGCGGCTGGTCTTCGCCCTGCCCCTGCTGGCGGTGATGGCCCAGAAGGCCGGCGGCGGCATCGGCAGGGTGCCCATGGCCGCCGTGCTGGCCGGCGTCGCCTTCGCGCTTGATCTCGGCTTCTGGCACTACGGCATCGCCTATACCTCAGTGGCCAAGGCGACCGTGCTCTCCAACCTCACCCCAGTCCTGGTGACGGCCTTCGTCTGGATCTTTCTGAAGCAGCGGCCTCGCCGCCTGTTCCTGCTGGCCGTGGCTTTCGCGGTGGCTGGCGCCTGGACGATGGCCCTGACCAAGGGGGCGGGTTCGACGGGGGTCAATCCACCGCTAGGCGACGCCCTCTCTGCGGCGACCGCCGTCTGGTACTCGATTTATTTCCTGGTGGTCTCCAGCGCCCGGCAGTCGATGTCGGCGACCCGGATCATGTTCTGGTCCACCCTGGTCGGCGCCCCCCTGCTGCTGCTGGCCGCCTTGGGCCTGGGCGAGCAGATCATTCCCACCGGGCTGGGCGGCTGGGCCGCCTGCGCCGGACTGGGCCTCATGCATGTGGTGGGCCAAGGCTCCATCGCCTGGGCCCTGGGCCGGCTGCCGGCGGCCACCGCCTCCGTCGTGGTGTTGATCCAGCCGGTGGTGGCCGCGGCCCTGGGCTGGATGCTGTTCGACGAGCTGCTGGGAACCTGGCCCGCGGTGGGGGCCGCTGTGGCGCTGGCGGGCGTCGTGCTGGCCCAGTGGGCCAGCCGGCCGAAACCTGCCGAGGCGGCCTAAAGGTCCCAGGCTCTCCGGGCGGCGTCGATCCGTCCCAGCTTGGCGTGGAATTCAGCCCAGTCGTCCTCTGCGGCGATGCGGTCCCAGATCGCCTCGATCTCGTCGATGAGCAGTTCCTCGGGTTCGGCCTTGGCGAAGTAGGGATCGAGCAGGCGGCCGGGACGATCCGGCTCGGTCTCGGCGACTCGGCGGCGGAAGTCGGCGAAGGGCTGGCCACCATAGATGTCCCCCCGCGGGCTGGCCATGGCGCGGCCCACGTCGCCGCAGAACCAGTCGAAGAAGAAGGGCTCCCAGCGCAGCCGCTCGCCGCCGGCCGCCAGAGCCGTGAAGGCCGCGTTGACCAGGCCGGCGTCCAGCTCCCGGCCCCGGCTCTTCAGGCCGAGACGCTTGAGCATCGCGGCCGCCAGACCGCCGCGATAGGCGTCGGCGAAGCCGTTCAGGGCGTCCACCAGGGGCTGCTGTTCGGCGACCATGGAGAGGCAGCCCCCCAGGTTCTGCAGGTTCCAGAACACCGCCTCCGGCTGGCGGCCGAAGCTGTAGAGTCCCTGCTGGTCGAAATAGGCGGCGACGAAGTTGGGGTCGTTGTGCGGCAGGAACCGGTAGGGGCCGTAGTCGAAGCTCTCCCCCGTGATGTTCATGTTGTCGGTGTTGAGCACCCCGTGGACGAAGCCCGCGGCCATCCAGGACGCCGCCAGCGCCCCGGCTCGCTCCACCACCGCGGTCAGCAGGGCCGAGGTGCGGTCCGTCGCATTGTCCAGTTCCGGGTAGTAGGTCTCGATCACGTAGTCGACGAGGCGGACGATCTCCTGGGGCTGCTCAAGGAAGGCCTGCCGCTGGAAGGTTCCGAAGCGGATGTGGCTGTGGGACAGCCGGGTCAGAACCGCCGAGCGGGTCGGGCTGGGCTCGTCACCCCGCTCCAGGGCCTCGCCGGTCTCGACCAGGGAGAAGGACTTCGAGGTGGGGACGCCCAGGGCCTCGAGCATGGCGGTGGCCAGCACCTCGCGCATGCCGCCCTTCAGAGTCAGACGCCCGTCGCCGCTGCGCGACCAGGGCGTGGTCCCTGAGCCCTTGGTTCCGAGGTCCAACGGGCGGTCGCTCCCAACCTCCCGAAGCTGGGCGAAGGTGAAGCCGCGGCCATCGCCGAGGTCGGGGTTGTAAACCCGGAACTGGTGGCCGTGATAGCGCTGGGCCAGCGGGGTCTCCAGGTTGTCCGGCAGGGGCTGGAAGCGGCCAAAGTGCGCGACCCACTCGACGTCGGTCAGGGTGTCCAGGCCCACCGTGGCCGCGGCCCGGTCATTGCGGAACCGCAGCAGGGTCTGGGGGAAATCGGCCGCGGCGACGGGGTCGGCGAACTCGGGGCCTAGAGCGGGCAGGCGCGGATCTGGGCGGTAGGCGGAGGAGACGGGCATGGTCGCCAGATGGAGGTGAAAACCCGTCGGAGCAAGCGCGGCGGTTATATTCGCACTTCCCATCCCATGCTACCGGTCGGCCATGGCGCGTCGCATCACCCTCGACTTCCTGAAGACCGAAGCCGCCTCGGGCATGATCCTGGCGGCCGCCGCCCTGGCGGCGATCCTGTTGGCCAACTCCCCGTGGTCACAGCACTATTTCAGCTTCATCTCCCGCGAACTCACCATCCAGGTGGGCGCCTTCAATGAGACCCACTCGGTCACCGACTGGGTGAAGCAAGGCCTGATGGCCATCTTCTTCTTCGTCGTGGGCATGGAGATCAAGTTCGAAATCCTGCGCGGCGAGCTGTCCAATCCACGGCGGCTAGCTCTGCCAGTGCTGGCGGCCATCGGCGGCATGGCGGCGCCCGCGGCGGTCTATCTGCTGCTGAACATAGGCCCCGGCGGCGCCCCGCAGGGCTGGCCCACGGCGACGGCCACCGACATCGCCTTCGCGCTCGCAGCCCTGGCGATCGTGGGCCGTAAGCTGCCGCCCTCGCTGCGGGTGTTCCTGCTGACCCTCGCCATCGCCGACGACCTGGCGGCCGTGGTGCTGATCGCCCTGCTGTTCACCGCCAAGGTCAACCTGCTGGCCCTGGGCGGGGCGGCCTCCACCTTGGCTTTGATGTTCCTGCTGGGGCGCTGGAAGACCGCGCCGTACTTCTTCTACGCCTGTTGCTTCGCCATGATCTGGGCCTTCACCCTCAAGAGCGGGGTCAACACCTCGCTTGCGGGGGTCGCCGCAGCCATGGCCGTGCCCATCGAGCCGCGGCGGGCCGGCCAGGGCGGGGTCCTGCACTACTTCATGGAGAGCCTGCACGGCTACGTGGCCTTCCTGATCCTGCCGCTGTTCGCCTTCACCGCGGCGGGGTTCTCGTTCAGCGGCCTGTCCCTGAAGGAGCTGTTCAGCCCGGTCGCCCTGGGGGTCGCGCTGGGGCTGTTCCTGGGCAAGCAGCTGGGGGTGTTCGGGGCCGCGGCCCTGGCCATGGGGCTGAAGCTGGCCCGGCGGCCGACGGGGGCCAAGTGGATCGAGCTCTACGGGGTGGCGGTGCTGTGCGGGGTGGGCTTCACCATGAGCCTGTTCATCGGCGCCCTGGCCTTCAGCCCCGGCGACCTGGCCAGCCAGACCGAGGTGCGGATCGGGGTGATCGTGGGGACCTTGATGTCCACCGCGCTCGGCATGGGGGTGCTGGCCTGGTCCCAGGCGCGGCGGAACCTAGAGCAGGGCTGACGCCCAGAACTCGTGGTCCCGGGGGGCGGCCAGGACCGGGACGTCGCCGGCGAAGCGGGCGATGGCGGCCACGGTCTGGGGGAAGTCGGGGGCGCCCGGATCGGCGCTCTGGCTGACGACAACCCCAAGCACCGCAAGGCCCCGCGTGCGCAGGACCTCCAGGGCCGTCAGGGTGTGGCTGACCCCGCCAAGGTAGGAGCCGCCCACCAGAACCGTCGGCAGGCCGAGCGCCAGCTGCAGGTCCAGGCCGGTGGCGTCCTCGGCCAGGGGACTCATGACCCCGCCGGCGCCCTCCACCAGCAGCAGGTCAGCGGTCTGGGCGGCCAGCACCGGGCGGCAGACGGCCAGCAGGTCGGCCAGGGTCAGGGTCACCCCCTCCAGCCGGGCGGCCATGGGGGGCGAAAGCGCGGCCTCGAAGCGCAGGGGGGACATGGCCTCCAGGGC